>NZ_JBFUGY010000004.1:0-297413 GCF_056402655.1 Bradyrhizobium sp. P3_C3
AGTCGGAGACGGCGGAGAGCGCGGCGTTGTCGGAGCGCATCGAGGTCGCGATCGACCAGTAGGCAGCGTTGTCGGACGCGGTCGAGACGCGCTGACCGGTCGAGATCCGGTTCTGCGTGGTCGCGAGCTGCGAGCTGACGTTGCGGAGGGTCTGCAGCGCGGTCATTGCAGACGAGTTGGTGAGCAGACTTGAACCCATTTTTGATGTCCCTTTGAAGATTGAACTGTTTTTGGGGACATACCGGGCTTGCACCGGTACGACAGGGCGGCGTCATGCCTTTGGGCGGCGAAATAGCGGGCCCAACCTGTCGTAGCGGCGACGATAGCCCGTGAAGCTTGTGCGAGGCTTGTGGCTCTGCGGCCCGGCCGCAACAGGGCAGCCGAAATTGCCGCATGCGCGCGGCGTCACGCCAAACGAAAGGGCCGCGCTTCGCGAGAAGCGCGGCCCTCCCCAGATGGTTTAAGGCTTAGCGGAACAGCGACAGGATGCTCTGGCTGCTGTTGTTGGCGATCGAGAGCGCCTGCACGCCGAGCTGCTGCTGGACCTGAAGGGCCGCCAGGCGGGTGGACTCCTGGTTCATGTCCGCGTCGACGAGCTGGCCGACACCGCGATCCACCGAGTCCATCAGCGACTTCACGAAGTCCGTGTTGGTCGCGATGCGGTTCTTGACGGCACCGAGATTGGCGGCGGCCGAGGCCACCGTGTTGATCGCGGTCGTGACCTGCGCGATGTAGCTGTCGAGCAGGACCTGGTCGGGCGCCGCATCGGTCAGCGCACCGATGTTCAGGGTGGCGACCGAGGCTGCGGCCGGGGCGGGCGTCGGGCCACCGGCGGGCGGGGCGACGGTCGTGTCGAGAATGCCGGTCGGAGATGCGCCACCGGTGGTGTAGAGCGCGAAGTTCGCGGTCGTTACGGTGATGGAGCCGATGGTGGGCGTGCCGCCAACGCGAGAATACGACGACACCAGGTTGAAGGACGTCGGCGTGGCCGCGGGCGTAGCCGAGGTGTTGATGCTCAGCCAGTTAATTCCGTTGAAGGTCGCCGCATCAGCGGTGGACTTCATCTGCTGCTGAATCTGGGTGACGTCTGCCTGGATCTTGGTGCGGTCGACACCGGCGGTCTTGGCCTGGACCAGCAGCGCCTGAAGCTTGGTCAGGCCGGAGTCCTTGTCGCCGATAACCGTGGTCAGAGCGGTGTACTGCGTGTCGACGGTCGCAGCCGACAGACCGAGCGAGTCGGAGACGGCGGAGAGCGCGGCGTTATCGGCGCGCATCGACGTCGCGATCGACCAGTAGGCKGCGTTGTCCGAAGCGGTGGCCACGCGCTGGCCGGTCGAGATCCGGGTCTGCGTGGTGGAGAGTTGCGAGCCGACAGACCGCAGGGTCTGGAGCGCGGTCATGGCGGTCGAGTTCGTAAGCAGGCTTGACATTGCGAATGTCCCTTTATGTACGCGTTACATTTTTCACGAGGGGACATACCGGGCTTTCACCGGTACGGAGGGGCGGCATCATGCCTTTGGACTGATGTGGGTGGGGTCCAACCCGCCGTGCCGCATTGCTAGCACGTCGAATCTTGCGCCGAGATTAAGATCGGCTTGAATTTCGCTGTAATATCATATAGTTAACATTACCCTCTGCTAACCATAGGCCGATACTTCTCGCTAACCATAACCGGCCGGCGATGGCGGTCGCTACGAGAACGACCGCACCAGTCCGGAGGCGAGCAGGTTCCAGCCATCGATCAACACGAAGAACAGCATCTTGAACGGCAACGCGATGATCGTCGGCGGCATCATCATCATGCCCATCGACATGGTCAGCGTCGCCACGATCATGTCGATGACGAGGAACGGCAGGATGATGAGGAATCCGATCTCGAACGAGCGCCTGAGCTCGGAGATCATGAAGGCTGGAATGATGACGCGCATGTCGATGCGCTTGTCGTCGAATTTCTTGCGAAAGCTCTCCGCGGCGAGCGCCTCGAAGGTCTGGAGATCCTTGTCGCGGACATGGGCCAGCATGAACTCGCGGAACGGATCGGTGATCTTCAGATAGGCTTCCTCCTCCGAGATCTCGTTCTTCATCAGCGGCTGGACGCCGGTTTCCCAGGCGCGGTCGAAGGTCGGCGCCATCACGTAGAAGGTCATGAACAGCGCGAGGCTGATCAGCACCAGATTGGCCGGCGTGGTCTGGAGGCCGAGACCGGAGCGCAGGAACGACAGCGCCACCGCAAATCGCGTGAAACTCGTCACCATGATCAGCAGTCCCGGCGCCACCGACATCACCGTGATCACCGCCATCAGCTGGATGATGCGGCCGCTCGTCGAGCCGTTGCCCGGCGGCAGCAGCGAATTGAGGTCCGGAATCTGGGCCAGCGCCACCTCGGGCAGCACGACCAGAACCAACGCGAGCAGCAGGACTCTCACTCTCACTGAATCACCAAGGTCTCAATGATCAATTCGCGGATCTTGCCCGACGAGCGGATATTGGCGCGCTCCGTCAGGTCGTCGCGCAGATGCTGAAGACCCCGCGATCCCTCGAACTGGCCAACCGATGCCGACCGCAGATAGGTCACGATGTCCTCGCTGATGTGGGCGGCCAGGATGCCGGCATCCTCGTCGCTCATGCTATCGGTCACCATGGAGGCTTCGACACGGGCCCAGTTGTTGGCCGGCGCGGCGAGATTGGTCACGATCGGAGACAGCTTTCTCAGCCGTGCGCTGCCGGCGTAGCTCGTGGCAAGGGGCGGCGGCGTGGCGGTCTTCTTTGCGTCGGCGACGCGCTCCGCGGCCGCGAACAGATGTAGGCCTGCAACCGCGCCCGCACCGATCGCGATCAGGGTCAGCACCACAATGGCCGCAATCAGGCGCATCACGTCCCCTGCCCTCGCGGCGCGGCGCGGTCGGCGCGATTCTCAGAATGGTGCCACGGCGTCATAGATCCGATGTCCCCATCCAGGCTGCTGCACGTCAGACAGATTTCCGCGACCGCCATAGGCCACGCGTGCCTCGGCGATCTTCTCGTAGGAGATCGTGTTGGTGCGCGAGATATCGCGCGGACGCACGATGCCGCCGACGTTGAGCACGCGCATCTCGGTATTGACCTTGAACTCCTGCGAGCCGCTGATCATCATATTGCCGTTGGGCAACACGTCGGTGACGATGGCGGCAATCGACAGCTTGATGTCTTCGGTACGATCGATCTGACCGTTCCCCTTGATCTGGGTGTTGGTGTTCAGATTGGCGCTGGTCGAGCCCTTGTCCTGCCATCCGGCGACGTCCATCAGCCAATCCAGCCCGAACTTGATTTGCGAATCGCGCGAACGATCGGTCTTGTTGTCGAGCTTGGCCTTGTCCTGCATCGAGATGATGACGGTCACGACGTCGCCGGTGCGCCGGGCACGGGGATCGCGATAGAGATCCGTGCCGTCGTCCCAGGTCGAGCGATAGCTGACGGGCGTACGCATGCGGGGCGTCACCGGAATCGGATCGGCCTGTGTCCTCAGGCCGGTGCCGACCGGCGACAGTCGCGGACCGGTCAGCACTTCCGCGGGATCGCCGATGCACCCGGTCAGCATCAGGAGCGGCAGGATGAGGATCAGATTCTTCATCTATTTGGTCTTTCCGTCATCCACGCGACGCATTCCGCCGAGCAGATCGGCAAGGTGCGCCGCGCGTGCCGTCTCCATCTCGTTGAAGATCGCGCTCGAGCTCCTCGGACTGAGTTTTGCAAGCACGGCGGCGGCGGTCTCGTCCGCCATCCCGGCGATCTGGGTCGCCGCGGCATCCGGCTTCATGCGCGAATAGATCTCGACGACGCTCGCTTCGGCCTTCTTCAGGAAGTCGTCACGCAGCGCCATCCACTTCTCGTATTCGGCGCGCTTGGCCTCGACCTCGGCGATCCGCTCCCGTAGCTGGGTCTCGGCCTTCTCCAGCTCCCTGAGCTGCCAGGCCAACCGTGCATCGACGGCGGGGTCGGCGACATTGCTGCAGAACAGGGCAACCTCATTGTCCGCAGGTACCGCAGCCTGTGCCGGTGCGGGCTTCGGCGGCGCCGTGACGCTGCCCGGCTTGGCCGGGCGCACGGGCGCGACTGCGGGTGCCGGCGCAGGCTTCTCGGGAGCCGGCACGGCCCCCGTGATCGCGGGTCCGGAGTCTTCGGCGGCCCACGCCGTCGCCCGGAACGACGCATTGTCGCCCGGTATCGACGAGGCCGCCGGATACGGCTTCTGCGGTCCGGGCGCGCGGGCACGCGCGAACGACAACAGGTTGAGCGGCTTCGACGGCTTGGCCTCATCCAGCGCCAGAACGGGCGAAGCGCATCCGAACGCGCAGGCCGCGACCAGGAGGAGGAGTTTGGCTTTGTGATCCAGTTTCAGCATCGGGCCGCGTGCGATTCTCGGTCGAGACCTGAGCATTGAGCGACCAAGCTTGCACGACGCTTGTGCATCATTGCACGATGACGTCGGCCTGGAGTGCGCCGGCCGTTTTGATCGCCTGCAGGATCGCGATGATGCCCGACGGCTTCAGGCCGATCTGGTTCAGCCCGCGCACCAGGCGCTGGAGGTCGACGCCGCTCAGGATCGCCACCTGCGATCCGGCCTCGTTGGCCTCGACCACGGTCTGGGGAACGACCACGGTCTGCCCTCGCGAGAACGGCGCCGGCTGCGACACCACGGGAAGCTCGGTGACACGAACCGTCAGGTTGCCATGTGTCACGGCGACGGTCGATATGCGCACGTCGCGCCCGATCACCACCGTGCCGGTCCGCTCGTTGATCACCACGCGCGCCGGCGTGTCCGGCTCGACCGTCAGCTCGCCGATTTCGGCGAGGAATCGGACGGGGCCGATATGGCGCGGCTTCGACAGCACGATGGTGCGGTAGTCGCGCTCGAAGGCGATCTGCGCGCGGTAGCGGCCACCGGCGTAACCGTTGATGGCGTCGAGAATGCGTGTCGCGGTGACGAAATCAGGGTTCTTGAGCTCCAGCACCAGGAACTCCATCTCGTGGAGGCTTCCCTGCACCTCGCGCTCGACCAGCGCACCGTTCGGGATGCGGCCCGCCGTCGGCGTGCCCTGGCTGACGTTCTGTGCCTGCCCTCCCACACTGTAACCGGCGACCGTGACCGCGCCTTGCGCCACCGCATAGACCGCGCCGTCCGCCGCCCGCAGCGACGTCATCACCAGCGTGCCGCCGAGCAGCGAGGTCGCATCGCCGAGCGACGATACGGTCACGTCCATGCGCTCGCCCGCTCCGATCGAGGGCGCCAAATCCGCGGTCACCATAACGGCTGCGACGTTGCGTGTGCGCAGCGTCGTCGGACGCGGGGGATTGTTGGTGCTCGTGGTCTCGTTCCTGACGTTGATGCCCATGTTCTCGAGCATCGATTGCAGGGACTGCTCCGTGAACGGAGCATTGCGGAGCGTGTCGCCGGTGCCGTTCAGGCCGATGACGAGGCCGTAACCGACGATCTGGTTTTCGCGCAATCCCTTGATGTCCGCGATGTCCTTGATGCGGACGGCCGCCTGGGCGCTGGCGGCGGAAACGAGCAGGATGAGCGCAAGCAGGAATCTGGTCATGATCCATCCAGGACCTTGACGGTGCCGTCCGGCTGGACGACGCCTCTGATGATCACGCCGGTGTCGGTGTTTCGTACCGGGATGAGCGCGCCGGTCGCGCCCGACTGCATCGCCGCGCCGTAAGTGACGATCGACAGGCCGCTGTCTTCCACCACGACCTTGACCATGGCGCCGCGGGCAATCGTCCAGGGATCCTCCACCGAATTGGTCGGAATCGGCTGGCCCGGCAGCAGCGCGCGCCGCGCCATGCGTCCGACCAGGATCTGGCGCCCTTCGATGAACATGGCAACGCCGAGCACGTTCGGCGCGAAGGCGCGTTCCGTGATCATGTCGTCCCGGATCAGCTCGCCGGCGCGGATCGACACGGCCGGCACGGGAAGCCGCTTCTCCTCGGCCGCGGCGACGCGCGCCGAGACGAGAACCAGCAGCACGGCGGCCAACCCGCGCACCATCAAGCCCACCCTGTTCGACATCGAGAACACCGGAACTAGCGCATGCCCTTCGAGACCGTCTGGGCCATTTCATCCGAGGCCTGGATGACCTTGGCGTTCATTTCGTAAGCGCGCTGCGCCGAGATCAACTCGGTGATTTCCTTCACCGGGTCGACGTTCGAGGCTTCGAGATATTGCTGGTTGATCTTGCCGTATCCGGAATCGCCCGGCAGCCCGACGACCGGCGTGCCGGACGCCGTGGTCTCGCGATAGAGATTGCTGCCGAGCGGCTCGAGACCCGCTTCGTTGGCGAAATTGGCGAGGTTGAGCTGGCCGATCTGCMGCGGGTTCACTTCCGTATCCAGCTTGGCAAACACCTGTCCGGTCTGGTTGACGACGACCTGAACCGTTCCCTGCGGTATCGTGATTGCGGGATCCAGCAGATAGCCGTCGGTGGTGACGAGCTGGCCGTTGGCGTTGGGGCTGAACGAGCCGGCGCGCGTGTATTGCACCTCGTTGTTCGGGCCGAGCACCTGAAACCAGCCGCGACCGTTGATCGCGAGGTCGTAGGGGTTGCCGGTCTGCGTGAGCGCGCCCTGGATGTGCAGCTTGCGGATGGCCGTCGACTTGACGCCGAGGCCGAGATTGGAGCCCTCCGGGATCGGCGAGGAGCCATTGACGTTCGCGACGCCCTGCATGCGGTCCATCTGGTAGAACAGATCGGTGAATTCCGCGCGCGCACGCTTGTACGACGTCGAGTTGATATTGGCGATGTTGTTCGCGATGACTTCGATGTTGGTCTGCTGGGCGTTCATGCCCGTGGCCGCAATGGCGAGCGATTTCACAGCTTCATTCCCTCAGATCAAATCGACATCCGGACGACTTCTTGGTAGGCCTGCACGACCTTGTCGCGAACCGCGACCGCGGTCTGCAAGGCCTGCTCGGCCGACATCAGCGCCTCCACGACCTTCCGGGTCGATTCCTTGCCCTGCATCGCCGAGATCGACGCCGCTTCGCCCGCCTTCAGCGTCCCGATCGCGTCCGTCGTCACCTGCTTCATCACCGATTCGAATCCGACATCGTCGGTGGACTGAATGGCGGTCGGCGCCGCCGGCGCGATGGCCTGCGTCTCGGTCGCGCGGCTCGCCGCTTGCCCGGCGGAAATCGCGGTGGATGAAATTGCCTCAAGCATTGTCAGCTCCTCAGCAGGTCGATGGTCATGCCCAGCATCGACCGCACCTGTTTCACGACCTGGAGATTGGCTTCATAGGACCGGTTGACTTCCCGCATGTCGGCCATCTCGATCATCATGTTGACGTTCGGCAGCTTGACGTAACCGGCCTTGTCGGCGGCGGGATGTCCCGGCTCGTACTCCACGCGGTACGGCGTGGTGTCGACCCCGATCTCCTTGACCTTCGCAAGCTGCGCGCCCGAGGCGCGGTCCATGGCGGCATCGAAGGTGATGGTCTTGCGCTGATACGGATCGGCGCCGGCCGTGCGCCCCGTCGAGGTCGCGTTGGCAAGGTTTTCCGAAACGATGCGCATGCGCGTCGACTGCGCTTCGAGCCCGGAGCTCGCGACCGTCAATGACGCTTGCAGTGAGTCCAGCATGTCAATTCACCTCAGCTCTTCGCGCTCGACAGCAGCATGCGGTGGAACGACCGCACGACCGCCGAGTTCATCGAGTAGTCGCGACTGACGTCGCTGCCCTTGATCATTTCCTGCTCGAGGCTGACGGAGTTGCCGGAGTGAACCACTTCCCAGCTGTCCTTCTTCGCGGTCTTCCGCGTATCGGTCTCGGCCGCGGACAATTGCATATGCGAGGGCGACGTCGTCGCGAGCCTGACCGGCGTGGCGTCGAGCACCTTGTTGAAGGGCTCGACGTCGCGCGCCTTGAAGCCCGGCGTATTGGCGTTGGCGACGTTGGTCGCGATGGTCGACTGGCGGAGCTCGAGGTACCGCGCCTGCGACGATGCGAGTTCGAAGAGATAAAGCGGTCCCACGACAGCCCCATGCTGATTTCTTAAGATTAAGTTTAGGGCCGCAAGCTTTCGTCAGGCTGATGCAGCCGACGCTATGCTCGGAAATCTACTGAACCTTCTCGGTCCTCGGCGCCTGCTTGGACTGCAGGAAGTAGATGATCTCGGCGACCGGCCGGAAGAATTCCGCCGGAATCACCTGGTCGACCTGAACCGCCTCATAGAGCGCGCGCGCCAGCGCCTTGTTCTCGATCACCGGGATCCGGTTCTGCTCCGCGACTTCGCGGATCTTGAGCGCGATCACGTCCATGCCCTTGGCGACCACCATGGGCGCTGCGTTTTCCTCGCGCTTGTAGCGCAGCGCGATCGCGAAGTGCGTCGGGTTGGCGATCACCAGCGTCGCGCGCGAGGCGGACGCGATCATGCGTTGGCGCGAACGGTCGCGCGCCAGCGAGCGCAGGCGCGCCTTGATCAGGGGATCGCCTTCCGCCTGCTTGTGCTCGTCCTTGATCTCCTGCTTGGTCATGCGCAGTTCGCGCCGCCAGTGGAAGCGCGCCCAGGCGAGATCGATCGCGACCAGGACGATGGTCGCGATGCAGATCGCCGAGACGATCCGCATCGCGATGTTGAGAATCATCTCCGGCAGCGCGACCGGATCCGTGTACATCGCCTCGAACGCCTTGGCTTCGGACGAGCGCAGCACGAACACGACGACGACCGTCACCGAGACGAGCTTGAACAGCGACTTGGCGAATTCGACGAGGCCCTGCGTTCCGAACAGCCGGCTCCAGCCGCTGATCGGGGAGATTCGCGACAGCTGCGGCTTGATGCGCTCCAGCACCAGGCGCGGCGCATTCTGCAGCAACGATGCGGCGAGGCCGAACACCGCCAGAATGACGACCAGCGGCACCAGGAATCGCAGCGCCTCGAGCCCCACCACCGTGAGCAGGTTGCGCGCGTCCGCGCCGTTGCTAAGAGGGAAGCCTTCGGGATCGTCGAGCAGGCTCTTCAGCGTCGGCGTCAATTGCTGTACGCCCTGGCCGATCAGGAACGCCTGGATCACCATCAGCGCGGCCATCGAGGCAAAGATAGAAGCCTCCCGAGAGACCGGGATTTTGCCCTGTTCGAGCGAATCGCGGACTTTCTTCTCGGTCGGCTCTTCTGTCTTGCTCTCCTGATCGGATGTTTCTGCCATGCCCGTTCAGCGGTCAGCGGAAGACCAGCTCATCCTCCTGCTCGGGGTTGAGCTCGATTTCGCCCTTTTCCGCCAGGTCGAGTGCAAGGTCGGTGATGACGCGGCGCGCCTCCAGCACGTCGCGCTGGTTCGACGGCTCGCCGATGGCGAGTTCGTGCTCGACGACGCGGCGGACGCGCGAGGCAACCGAGGACAGGATGAGTTCGCGGAAATGCTTGTCCGTGCCTTTCAGCGCGATAACGATGCGATCGGTCGGCACCTGGTCGAAGATCATGGTGCGCGCCTTCGGGGTCAAATTGACCACGTCGTCGAAGGTGAACAACAGTTCCTTCAGAACTTCGGCCGACTTCGGACGCTTCTCCGACAAGCTCTTCAGCATGTCCTCGATATGGCCGCGCTCCATCTTGTTGATGATGTCCGCGACGCGCGCGTAGGTGTCGGCGCCGAGGTTGCGGGCGAAATTGAGCGTCAGGTCCTCGTGCAAGGTCTTCTCGAGGACTTTCATGGCGTCGTCGACGATCGGCTTGAGGCTGAGGACACGCCGCATCAGCTCGTTGCGCAGGCTCGACGGCAGCTGGCTCATCACCTTGGCGGCGCAGGACGGCTTGACCTTGGACAGGATCAGCGCCGCGGTTTGCGGATGCTCCTTGGAGAGGTACGTCGCCAGCGAGTTTTCCGACACCGACGAGACGCGGTCCCACACCGACCGGCTCGAATTGCCGAGCAGGTCCGACATGATTGCCGAGACCTGGTCGGCAGGCAGCACGTCGCCGAGCACGGCTTCGAGACCGCCAATGGTGCCGAGAATGTTGGCGCCCATCGAGAATTGCTGGGCGAACTCCTCGACGATCGACTCGAGCTCCTGCGCGGTGATCGGCCGCAGCTCAGCCGCGGCCTTGGTGACGATGCGGATATCCTGCGGCTCGAACTGCGAGAGCACGCTCGCGGCCGCCTGCCGGCCCATGGCCAGCAGGAGTGCCGCGACCTTTTCCGTTCCGCCCAGCGTGGCAACGCCTCGCTGCTTGATAGGAGCGACGCCGACCTGTGCCGCCATGATCAGGTATCACCCTGCCCCAGCGGTCCGACGATCTCCGTGAGCGAGACGCCGAAGCGGGAATTGTCCTCTTCGACGACGACCACTTCGCCGCGGGCAACGACGCGGCCATTGACCACGACGTCGACCGGCTCGCCGACACGGTGATCGAGCGGGACCACCGCGCCGCGGCCGAGCTTCATCAGGTTCGCGACCGGAATGGTCGCTGATCCCAGCACCACCTGCATCGTGACGGGAATGCGCAGGATGGCATCGACATTGGCGAATTTGCCGGTTTCCTCCGCCGTGCGCGCGGCGATCTCCGCCAGCCGCTCCAGCGGAGACGCATCGGTCTCCCCCGATGCCGATGCAGACTCATATTCGAAAGATTGCGCCATTTGGTATCGCCTCTTGGTATTTCTGCTCCCGGAGCGCCGCGACGGTCCGATCGTACGTGTCCTGCAAGTCCCGAATTCAATGCTTGTTCGCCTCGGCGCCGCTCACGGTTGAGGCCGGTTGGAGCCCGCTCCGCGCGTCGAGCGCCGCGATCGCCTCGTGGGCCTGATCTATCTTCGTGCTCAGCACATTGGCGAGCCGGCCGAGATTTGCGGTGGAATCATGCGCGGCGGTGATGACGGTGTCGAAGGCGCCCGCCGTCTCGTGGACGATGGTCGAGAACTCGCCCTGGTAGCTGCGCAGCCGCGCCAGTTCGCGGTGCATCCGGGTCACCCTCATGCTGGTGAAGGCCAGCGCGATCAGCAGCACGGCATCAACGAGATAGGATATCATCGACGAACTCCCGCTTCTGATCGACGGGATCCGCCACCTGCATGGCGTAATAGCCATCGAGCTGGCCGATCTGACACCAGAACAGCACCTGGTTGTTGCTCTCGAGCCGGGCCAGCGTGCGCGGCGTGGCTTCGAGCTCCAGAACCTGCCCCACCTTGAATTGCACGACGTCCTCGAGGGAAATCATCTTCTCGTCGAGCACCGCGCTCAGCGTCACTTCGGTACGGTGAACCTCGCTCTCCATCTGCTCGCGCCAGCGCGGATCAGCCGCGCGGCCGTCGCTGACGACGACGTGGGCGAGCTTCTGCCTGAGCGGATTGAGCGCGGAGTGCGGAATGATCAGGAACATCTGGCCGCCGCGATAGAGCGCCTGCACCATCATGTTCGCGCAGATCGACATATTGCTGGCGCGCCCAATCGCGAGCGACGCCATCGCCGTCTCGACTCGCTCGACACGGAAGGTGACATTGGAGGTGCCGGCGAAGGCGCCCTGCAGCGCCTTGGCGAACCGCTCAAACAGTGCCTGGACCAGCCGGATCTCGATGTTCGAGAAGGTGCGTTCGACGTCGAGCGGCGGTTCGGCGCCGTCGGAGCCGAACATCGCCTCGACCATCGTGAACACGAAGTCGCGATCCAGCATGATGATGACGCGCGAATCCCACTGCTCGGCATAGAGCACGGCGGCAACCGCGTTGCCCTCGTAGTCCTTGATGATGTCGCCGAGCGGGTCGTTGGTGATGCCGTTGACGGAGAAGTAGCACGGCGTTCCCGCCATCGGCTGCAGGCTGTCGGTGCACGATGCCGCCATGCGATCGAAGATCACATTGAGCATCGGCATGCGCTCGATCGATATGCCGGCGGCGTCCAGCAGGTAGTTCGGCAGCTGCTTCCGCTGATCGACGTCGAGGTCTTCCGTCATCATGCGCGGGCAGCCTTCGGTTCAGCCTCGGTCGCGACGGCCTTGGGACCTGCAATCGTCTCGTTCTCGACCACGTCGATCGACGGCCGTTCGCCGCTCGCGATCATCTTGCGACCGTGCTCGACGGCGATCTGCGGCATGGCGCCGTTCATGAACGCCAGCAGCGTCTGCTTGACGATGATGTAGGGCCGGCAGCGCTTCTCTCGCGTCATCTTGATCTTGATCGCGAAGGGCGAGAGGACGCCGTAGGACAGGAAGATGCCGGCGAAGGTGCCGACGAGCGCCGCGCCGATGAAGCCGCCAAGGAGCTTCGGCGACTGGTCGAGCGCGCCCATGGCCTTGATGACGCCGAGCACGGCGGCGACGATACCGAGCGCCGGCAGCGCCTCCGACACGACCACCATCGAATTGTAGGGCGCCAGCTTGGCCTTCACGATGGTGTGGATCTCTTCGTCCATCAGCGCTTCGATCTCGTGCGTGCGCGCATTGCCCATGATGATGAGGCGGACATAGTCGCAGATGAACTGCAGCAACGGCGGGTCCCCGAGCACGCTCGGGAACGCCTTGAAGATCTCCGAGGACGCGGGATCGTCGATATGCGCCTCGACCTCGTTGCGGCCCTTGCCCCGGAGCTCCCGCATCAGGGCATGGAGCGCTCCGAGCAGATCGAGGTAATAGCGCTCACTCGGCACCGCGCCGGTGATGGCCTGCATGCAGGCCACGCCGGTATCAACGACCGTTTTCCACGGATTGGCGACGATGAAGGTGCCGATCGCGGTGCCCAGGATGATCACGAATTCCCACGGCTGCATGAGCACGGCCAGATGCCCGCCCATGGCGGCAAATCCGCCGAGCAGTGCCGCTACCGTGATGAAAATCCCCACGAAACTGAGCAACGCGCCACTCCATCGCCGATCCCATCGGGAATATCTAGTCGGCGACGCTTGCGCGAGGCTGGCTTCGTGGTCGCCAGCCCCGCGCAAGCAATTGGCGGCAGCTTGAGACGAAGTCGCAACGGCGGCCAGAGGGGCGCGTGCCATGCTATCCACGATCGCGGACTACACCAGACTGACCAAGGACATGGGCAAATCGCTGACGCAGGTCGCGGCCCAGCCGGACGTCAGCCGCGACACCGATTATTTTCTCAGCCATATCGGCAATGTGAAGACGATCGACGACTTCCTGAAGGACTATCGCCTCTACTCCTACGCGATGAAGGCCTTTGGTCTCAGCGACATGGCCTATGCCAAGGCGTTCATGCGCAAGGTGCTGACCGAGGGCGTCTCCGACTCCAAGAGCTTCGCCAACAAGCTGACCGACACCCGCTACCGGCAGTTCGCCGCCGCCTTCAATTTCGCCGCCCTCGGCGACAAAGCGACCCAGACCGCCGCCGCCACGACCGGTACGGCGACCCAATACGTCACGCAGACGATGGAGGAGAAGGCCGGCGACCAGAACGAGGGACTGCGGCTGGCGCTCTATTTCACCCGCAAGGCCTCCACCATCAGCACCTCCTACCAGATCCTCGCCGACAAGGCGATGACGCAGGTGGTCCAGACCGCGCTCGGGCTGCCGTCGACCATCAGCGCGGCAGACATCGACGCCCAGGCCAAGTTGATCACGAGCAAGATCGACCTCACCGATTTCCAGGACCCGGCCAAGGTCACCAAGTTCGTGCAGCGCTTCGCCGCGATGTGGGATGCGACCCAGGCCCAGAACGACATCAACAATGGCAACTCGACCAACTCCGCGCTGGTCCTGATCGGCGGCGCGTCGTCGATGGCCGGCCTGGATACCGATATGCTCACGAAGCTTCAGTCCATCCGGTTCGGAAAGTAAGTCATGCAATCGGCCCTCTATGTGGGATTGTCGGCGCAGGTCGCCCTCGAAAAGCGCCTCCAGACGATCGCCAACAACGTCGCCAACGTCAACACGGCGGCATTCCGCACCGACGTCGTGAAGTTCGAGACCGTGCTGTCGAAGGCCGGCGCGAACCCGGTCGCCTTCTCCTCGCCCGGCGACAACATCATCTCGCGCGAGATGGGCAGCATCACCGAGAGCGGCAACCCGCTCGACGTCGCCGTGGTCGGACAGGGCTGGATCGCCTTCGCCGGCCCGAACGGCACGGTCTATACGCGCGACGGCCGCCTCCAGATCGCCCCCAACGGCGATCTTCAGACCGTGTCCGGCTTCCCCGTGATCGATGCCGGCGGCGCGCAGATCACGCTCGACCCGAACGGCGGACCGATCGCGATCGCCCGCAGCGGCGCGATCACCCAGGACAACAACGAGATCGGCTCCATCGGCCTGTTCAACATTCCCGCCGATGCCAGTCTCGAGCGCTACGGCAATTCCGGCGTCACGCCGGACCGGCCCGCGACCGCCATCGCCGATTTCTCCCGCGACGGCTTCAAGCAGGGCTATGTCGAGGGCTCCAGCGCCAATCCGATGATGGAATTGACGAAGCTGATCGCGGCTTCGCGCGCCTTCGACGGCACCAATTCGATGATCGAGGGCACCGAGAGCTCGCTCCAGAACGCAATCCGGACGCTGGGCGAGCCGGGCAAATAGACTGCGCTGCATGCGCATTGAGGGTGGACGGTTTCCTTGAACGCTCTTCGGCAACTCGAGTGGGCGCTGCTGGAGCTTCAGCAGAGCACTCCCCTGGCCAGCGTCAGCGGCGCGATCTCCGAGATCGCTCCGACGCATTTCCGCGTCTCCGGCCTGTCGCGCTTCGTCAGGCTTGGTGAACTGATCGGCGTCAACTCCGGCGGCAAGCCCCAGATCGGCGAGGTGGTGCGGATCGACAGCGAGGGCATCATCGCCAAGCCGTTCGACCGGCAGTTCGCCGGCGGCCTCGGCTCGGTCGCCTACCGGATGCCGCCACTGTCCTTCGCGCCCGATCCGAGCTGGAAGGGCCGCGTCATCAACGCGCTCGGCGCGCCGCTCGACGGACAAGGTCCCCTCACCCCGGGATCGCGCACCGTCTCGGCGGAAGCCGAGGCGCCGGCGGCCATGAAGCGGGCGCGCGTCCACAAGCCGCTGCACACCGGCGTGCGCGTCATCGACCTGTTCGCCCCGATCTGCGCCGGCCAGCGCGTCGGCATCTTTGCCGGCTCCGGTGTCGGCAAATCGACGCTGCTGGCGATGCTGGCCCGCAGCCAGGGCTTTGACACCGTCGTGCTGGCGCTCGTCGGCGAACGCGGCCGCGAGGTGCGCGAATTCATCGAGGACGTGCTCGGCGCCAACCGCAGCCGCGCCATCACCATCGTATCGACGGGAGATGAAAGCCCGATGATGCGGCGGCTGGCGCCGAAGACCGCCATGGCGGTCGCCGAATATTTCCGCGACCGGGGCGAATCGGTCCTGCTGGTGGTCGATTCGATCACCCGTTTTGCCCATGCCGCCCGCGAGGTCGCCCTCGCCGCCGGCGAGCCTGCGGTCGCGCGCGGTTACGCACCGACGGTCTTCACCGACCTGCCCCGCCTGCTGGAGCGCGCCGGCCCCGGCGAGGAGGGGTCCGGGACGATTACCGGCATTTTCTCCGTGCTGGTCGACGGTGACGATCACAACGAGCCGATCGCCGACACCATCCGCAGCACCCTCGACGGCCACATCGTGCTCTCCAGGCACATCGCCGACCAGGCGCGCTATCCCGCCGTCGACGTTCTGGCCTCGGTCTCCCGCCTCGCCCACAACGTCTGGGACCCCGAGGAGCGCGAATTGGTGAGCAAGCTGCGCACCATGATCGCCAAATACGAGGACACGCGCGATCTTCGCCTGATGGGCGGATATCAGACGGGGCGCGATTCGGGTCTCGACCAGGCCGTCGACATGGTCCCGAAGATCTACAGCGCCATGCGGCAGGACGCCTCGGCAGGGCCGAGCGCCGATCCATTCCGCGAGCTGCGAGACATGCTCAAGGGCGACTAGCCGGGCGCGGCCGGCGCGCCCGTCGTCGTCGACCTGCTCATTATCGCGACAGTCGATCACGCATACCGCTGCGCCTCCGGCGCATGAGCACCCGTCGCGGACTGCCGCTTTCCGTCGCGCGCTAGCATCGGCCGTTCGGTGGAGATCGCGCCGCCGAGGCGAAAGCGATCCGGCGAACCCGTCTCGCTGTCATTATCACAACAACCGCTGCGTGCAATCCCTACGAGTTCCATTGCCGATTCTGTGACGGATCGCACAAGTTGTGGATGACGCGCCGCTGCGCGTCACCGTCATGCACAAGCTTCCATCAATTTGCATCAACGGCGAACAGCAGCAGGCGTGCAATCAAACCGTCGCACATTTGCGTGCAAGTAGCTTGTTACACTGCGTATTGCGATCACCATGATGTGTCCTGACAAACGAGATTGTCTTGAACGTTACAATCGCTTCGAGCGACAGCCAGTCTTCGGGAGCGTCTCTACTTGATTTTGTTGAGAAGCTCATTCATCGTTTCGATGGAATACAAGAAACGTCTGCGTGTGACTTGAACTTCAGGGGCTACGGTTGAACAATACCGATCCATCGTCCGGCTGTGACGGCAACTCGGGCTTTCGTTCGACGACGCCACGATTGGCACACCATCATCGACACAGCTTCTCGCGCCGTATCTCGCAGGGTCCATCTGTCGAGATCGGCGGCAGAACGGTCCGTGCTTTCGCGCGAGAGGCGGGCCCTGCGCCTGCGTATGTGTCGATTGTGGTTGGTACGGCTTCTCGCGAAGGACTGGTGCGCAACGACGGAAGGCGGCTCCGGGGCGCCGCAGACGTGATATCCGGGGCAAGGTAGGAATTTATGCCGTTGGCACGCGAGGCCGTCGAGCTGCTGGTTCAGGCGGCCAGAGCCTGGTATTTCGAAGGCAATCAGCACGGGTTGCGCGACCGGGAATGGATGGCGCTGCGCTTTCTTCACCGCGCCAACAGGTTCTCGCGCACGCCGTCCGCGCTGGCCGGCTTCATCGGCGCGACCCGCGCCACCGCATCGCAGATCGTGAAGACGCTGGAAGCCAAGTCCTTCCTGGTGCGAAAGCCGTCGCACGAGGACAAGCGGTCCGTCGTGCTGCACGTCACCGCGCAAGGCGAGAAATGCCTGAGTCAGCACGACCCGATCAATCACGTGGTGAACGCGGTCACGTCTCTCGGCACCGACGAATGCGTCAGGCTGCGCGACTCGCTGCGCGAGATCCTCAATCATCTCGACGCGGCCCATCAGCGGCTCGATGCCAGCATCTGCCGCGACTGCATGTTTCTCGCCGAACGCAGTCCCGGCGCGGGCAAGGGACGCGCGAGCGCCGAATTCATGTGCCGGCTGTACCGCGCCCCGGTTTCTCTCGAGGAGACCGAGCTCCTCTGCACCAGCTTCGAGCGCACCCGCGACCGCCCGAAGATCGAGGGGCATCTCGACCGCGCGCGCATGGCGAGCCAGGGATGACGCGGGAGTTCGCGACGTGATGGAACGCGCAAGTTTCGCGCGGATGCGACGACCGGAGCTTGCGTAAAGTTTCTCAGCGGCATCGTTCTTTGAAACACGGCTCGTTTCCTCCGGTCTCCCGGACGCGCTGACCAAGCTCGGGAGCATAGCGGCGCACGCTCCCTCCACGTCGTTGCGAGCGCAGCAAAGCAATGACGGAGTATGGGGCATCGGCGTCGTCTTCCAAGTACCTGTCATTCCCGCGACCCGGCTACGCCAAGGCTTCGCCGGGGCTGAGGTCCAGGGCCGCCGAAGCTTTAGCGTAGGCGGCAAGCCGTCTCTGGAATGCTGGATCGCCCGGTCAAGCCGGGCGATGACAGCGAGTGCTTCAGACGCGCCTTCGCGCTCTCGCGGCGCATCTCGCCCGAGCTTTGCTTGATCTCTCCACCCTCGAAGCCAAGAGGGCGCAGGGAAGGCCGGGTGCTGACCTCGCACCCGCGGTCCGCTGCGCGAAAGGTAGCGCAAGGAAACCGCACAGCAGCATACAGGTGGTGCCAATCACTCGGCCTTCCCTGCGCGATGGTTGGACGGCTTATGCCGTGCTCTCCCGGGAGCCGAGTTCCCTTTGGCCTCCCTCACGCTTGCAAAAGTCACCGACACCGCGCCGGTTGACGCGACTGCCGCATCCGCAAAGCACTTGACCGTAGCAACGACGGCCAGGACCACACCGTTTTGCCGTACGCACGGCCCGCCATTTCGCCGCAGTTTTTCCAGCCCTGTCGACGGAGCCGGAAACTAACAGACGAGACGAACCTGACAGCGCCGCTCATCCGGCACGAAGTCTTGGGCTCACGGAGAGCAATCCGCCCTGCCCTAAACCTCTCGCGCCCGACGCTGCCGCGTCCACCGCAACCCGGCTCGCGACAGTGACGACACAAGATCGCCCCTCTTGGTGAGCCGGGATGGGCAGCACATACGCCAATTCCGAATTTCGGTAAAGTGGAATATTTTCGCCCGCGCGGCTTGACGCCCTCTCGGGTGTTTTGCCCGTCGGGCAACGAGAGCCCCGTCGCCCGGATGGAGCCAACGGGTCGACGCGAAGCGCCGCCCGATGACAGGCTCCGCGCAATCCGGGAAAGGCGTGGGCGCCGGACGAGCGGTCCCGGATCGGGCTGCGCTCCATCCGGGCGACCGATTACCCGCGCCCGCCCGGCAGTCCGCCTTCCGCCTTGTATGCATTATCCCAGTTGCCATCCCCGCGGACTTCGCTTTACATGCCGGCAACTCGCCCGCGGATGACGGCCGGGGCTCAAAAATCACACACATTTTCAAAGGGACGGAATATGGCGCGTAACATCCTGATTCTCGGGGCTTCCTACGGTTCCCTGCTGGGCACGAAGCTGCTGATGGCGGGCCATAACGTGTCCCTGGTCTGCCGCGCCAAGACCGCCGAGCTGATCAACCGTGACGGTACCGAGGTGCGCATCAAGCTGCGCGACGAGGCGGTGCACCGGGCGATCTTCTCGCGCGACCTGCCCGGCAAGCTCGACGCAGTGACGCCGGGCAATGTCGACCTCTCGCGCTACGACATGGTCGGCCTGGCGATGCAGGAGCCGCAATACACCAACCACACGGTCCGCGTTCTCATGGTCAAGATCGCCGCGGCGAAGCTGCCGTGCCTGTCGATCATGAACATGCCGCCGCTGCCCTACCTGAAGCGGATCCCGTCGCTCGCCGACATGGATCTCGAGGAGGCCTACACCAATGCGCAGGTGTGGGAGCGCTTCGAGCCCGGCCTGATGACGCTGTGCTCGCCCGACCCGCAGGCCTTCCGTCCGCCGGAAGAAGCCGCCAACGTGCTTCATGTCGGCCTGCCCACGAATTTCAAGGCATCGGCCTTCGCCGACGAGAAGCACAACAAGGTGCTGCGCGAGCTCGAAGCCGACATCGACGCGGTGACGCTCGACGGTCACGACGTGCCGGTGAAGCTGAAAGTGTTCGACTCGCTGTTCGTGCCGCTGGCGAAATGGTCGATGCTGCTGACCGGCAACTATCGCTGCATCACGCTGCACGAGCCGCAGTCGATCCGCGACGCCGTGCACGGCGATCTCGCGCGCTCGCAGACGATCTACGACCATGTCGACGCGATCGCCCGCCGTCTCGGCGCCGATCCGCAGGACCAGGTGCCGTTCGCGAAATACGCCAAGGCCGCCGAGAGCCTGCTCAAGCCGTCATCGGCCGCGCGCGCGGTCGCGAGCGGCGCGCCCTTCATCGAGCGCGTCGACCTGCTGGTGAAGCTGATCTCGCATCAGCTCGGCACCCCCAATGCCGAGATCGACCGCACGGTCGAGACCGTGGACCTGAAGCTGAACGAGAAGATCGTGCAGGGCGGATCTGGCGCGCAGTAGCAGCGTGCCGGCGCTGCCGTCATAGGTCGCGCCGGCCTGCACTGATCGAATTGTCGATGCAGATCGGATCGCCCCTCAGCATGGGCTTACAATTTGGCCCAATACGGGCGATCCTGCTCAGCAGTCCGTTTGCGTAAATCCCGCATACATGCGACTGCTAGCCGTCACGCGGGCGCCGATTTCCGCAGGTTCCGGGGCAGCGCGATGGCCGGATCGAAGGGCTGAAGAACAAGTAGAAGACGATGGATCAGACGGCGTTGCAGGTCGCTCGCGCGGTGGAGGCCGGCGCGACGACGATGAAGGGGATCGTTGACGCGACCGGATTGTCCCGCCTCAAGGTCGAGCGCGCGCTGAGCACGCTGGAGAAGCAAAAGCTCCTGGTCCGCGACGGCCAGGGTTTTCGCGCGACCGGCCTGCCGAAAACGGCGCCGCTGACCCGGCAGTGCGGATCGTGCAACGCCTGCTGCGATATCCTTGAAGTGGCCGCCGTCGACAAGCCGGTGAACCAGCTGTGCAGACACTGGCAGACGGGAACCGGGTGCACCATCTACGACCGCCGCCCGCAGATGTGCCGGTCGTTCGTCTGCGCCTGGCTGCAAGGTCATCTCGATGATGCGTGGTTTCCGGCGACGTCCGGCATCATCGTGCATTTCAGCCAGGACGCGGTCAACGTGACGGTCGACGACCACTGCCCCGATCGCTGGCGCGAGGAGCCTTATTTCAGCAAGCTCGTCGAATGGTCGCTGAACGGGATCAGGCGGATCGGTAACCGCGGCTACGCGACCCTCGTGGTCTCCGGCGAGAACCGGTTCCTGCTGCTCGGACGCACCATCGTTCCCGAGCCGACGCTGTTCGGAACGGCGTTCCTGCCGCTCACCACCGACACCTTCCGGTTCTGGCGCGCGACATCGCCCGAGCATCTGCAGCGGCTGCACGAGCGCATCGCCGAGATCGAGCGTATCCGGCAGGAATTCGGCTCCTGTGCGATCCCCGAGAACGAGGACGACGATCCGCAGGCGCCCTATCGGCCCGCACTTTTACGGCAATCGAATCACGCCTGAACTCCGCCGTGGGCAACACCGCATGATTCGCACGGTGCCGCTCGACGCGCCCCGGCCGGGTTGATAAGCCCCTGTCCGCGAATGATGGGGACTTGAGTCGGGGACATGACAGTTGCGATCGAGATGGGGCAGACCACGGCAGGCGCCGCGGCCGCCATGGACCTCGAGGAACTGCTGGCGACCCGGCTCCTGGTGCAGGGCAATTCGGGCTCCGGCAAGTCGCATCTGTTGCGGCGGCTGCTCGAACAGAGCGCGCCCTGGGTGCAGCAGGCCATCATCGACCCCGAAGGCGACTTCGTCACGCTGGCCGAGCAATTCGGCCATCTGGTGATCGAGGCCGAGGATCACACCGAGCGCGGTCTTCAGGTCGCCGGCGAGCGGGCGCGGCTGCATCGCGTCTCCACCGTGCTCAATCTCGAAGGGCTGGACGCCGAGAACCAGATGCGGCGTGCCGCGGCGTTCCTCGGCGGTCTGTTCGACGTCGACCGCGATCACTGGTACCCGATGCTGGTGGTGGTCGACGAAGCGCAGCTGTTCGCGCCGGCGGTCGCCGGCGAGGTCTCGGACGAGGCGCGCAAGCTCTCTCTCGGCGCGATGACCAATCTGATGTGCCGCGGCCGCAAACGTGGCCTCGCCGGCATCATCGCGACCCAGCGCCTGGCAAAGCTCGCCAAGAACGTTGCGGCGGAAGCCTCCAATTTCCTGATGGGCCGGACCTTCCTCGACATCGACATGGCGCGCGCCGCCGACCTGCTCGGCATGGAGCGGCGGCAGGCCGAATCCTTTCGCGATCTCGAGCGCGGACAGTTCATGGCGCTCGGCCCGGCGCTGTCGCGACGCCCCCTGCGTTTGCATATCGGCCCGACCGACACCCACGCGCGCAATTCCACGCCGCGGCTGATGCCGATGCCGAAAGCCGCACTCGAGGATATGCGCGCCGTGATCCTGGCCGCACCGCCACCCGATGCCAGCCGCCCGCAACGCCGGCCCGCGCCTGATCTGCTCGAGCAGCTCCGCGCCGCGAAGGCGGCCGCGCCGGAGATCCGGCCTGAGGTGGCCGAGGTGCCGATCAGCGCCGAGGAGCTCGCCGAGCGGCGCGAGCGCGTCGATCGTACGCTTCGCGCCGTGCTCGCCGAGCCCGATGCCGGCTTCCGCGCCGTCGGCGTGCTCTATCAAGAGTTCGTGGTCCGCTGCCGCATCGAGGGCCTCGGCTCCGCAGTGCCTGATCTGAATGAATTCCGCCGCATGCTGACACGCGCGCGCGCCGGGCTCGGCGCCGAGCATGCCGAGGACGATGTCTGGCAGGATGTGTCGCTGCGCGCCTCGATCCTGCCCGACGACATGCAGGGCGTGTTCATGATGATCGCACGCGCGGCGAAGGAAGGCTGGCCCTGCCCCGGCGATGCCGCGATCGCGCGCGCCTACGGCTCGCATTCGCTGCGCCGCGCCCAGCGCCTGCTCGGCTATATGGAGGAGCAGGGCCTGATCGTCTGCCAGCTCGACGGCGGCGGCCGCCGGATCGTGACGCTGGTGGAGCTGGCCTGGGCCACCGCGCCGGGCGATCCCAACGGCGACGATTTGCCGGCGGAGCCGGTTCCGAGCGCGGCCTCGGCTTGAGATCGCCTAGAACGTCCCGGCGACAGTCAGGCGAAAGGTCAGCGGCTCGACCGGGTGCAGCACGTAATCCATCACGCCATTCTGGCAGACCGCCGTCGGCGCGACGCCGCCGGTGCAGAGATTATAGAGCGTGTCGGTCTTGAGCAGCGAACCGTAGGCATAAGTGATCTGGTTTGCCTGCGTGTTGAAGAGATTGAGCACGTCGAGCTGGATGCGCCAGCCATTGTCGATGCGATAGCCGAGGCGGCCGTTGAAGATGCTGGTCGCGGACGAGCGGAACGCGTTGTCTTCCGTCAGCGGGCTCGACGCCAGATAGCGCCAGCGCAAAGTCCCGAACCAGCCGGTCTTCTCGCCGAGCGTGATGCCGGCCGATGCCACCATCGCCGGCGCGTTCGGGATGTAGTTGCCGGGCGCGTTGCCGATCTGCGCCTCGGGATAACCCGCGAGCGAGGCGTAGACCTCCGCCTGCTCGCTGTCAGTGCCGCGGAAGCGCGCATGCGTCATGGCGAGATCGGCATCGATGTCGATCCACGACCGCGGGCGGTAATGATTGGTCCACTCGAAGCCGTAACGGCGGCTGGCGCGGGTCGCCGAGGTATCGCCGGCATCGCCGGAGAACAGGATCTCGGAATCCTGGTCGAGGATGAAGAGGCTGAGCGAGGTGTCGAGGCCGGGAACGATCTTGCTGCGGACGCCAACCTCCGCGCCCTTTGTGCGGACCAGCAGCGGCGACGGCGTCAGTCGCGTGGCGGGGTCGCTCGGATCTTCCGTCGTGGTCGCGCCGCGCGCGTCGTTCGAGTGCATGCCGGTGCCGGCACCGAGGAAGAATTCGGTCTGGTTGAACGGGCCGAGCACCATGCGGAATTTCGGGCTGCCGAGCGCGGCGTCAGTGCGGCCGGAATTGTTGGCATTAAACAGCGAGGTGACGTCGGCCGCATAGTAATCGCCGCGCAGGCCGACTGTGGTCCTGAGCCAATCGGTCCAGCGCACGGTGTTCTCGGCGAAGACGCCGACGCTGCCCTCACCGACCTTGTCGCTCCGAATGCTGGAGAGGAAGCCGCGCTGGAACGTGTTGCTCAGCGCCAGATCGATCGAATCATAGCGCGATTGCAGGCCGATCGTGGTCTGCATCGGCAGTCCGGCGAACGAGCCGTTCAGCGTGCGCGAGATGTTGGCGCCCGCCATCAAACGGTCGTCGTGCTGGTGGAACTGGTCGCCGAGCACGGGATCGCTGAGGAAATAGGTGAAGTTGTTGAAGAGGTCGAGCTGGCTCTTCACGACATAGGCGTTGGCCTTCCACGACCCGACATCATCGCTCTGCGCGATGCGGCCGGAGAGCGCAAAGCGGTTGGTGTTGCCGCCGTCACTCGGATCTTCCGAGCCAAAGCGGTCGATAAAACCGCCGGTGATCGCGCGCTGCGGCACCTGGTCGGTCGAATTCCATTTGTTCGCGTAGGCCATGCCGGTGACGGAGATGCCATCGGTCGCGGTGCCCCGGCTGTAGCGGACGAGACCGTTGAGCTTGCGCACATTGTCCGGATTATCCCAGGGGCCGTTGTAGGTGCCGAGCTCGCCCGCGACGAGCAGCGAACCGTCACCGACTTTCGCGGAGTCCATGCCGAGCAGGCGGCGATAGCCAAAGCTGCCGGCGGTGACCTGCGCGAGGCCCTTTTCGGTACGGTCGATCAGGCCGATGCGCACGCTTCCGACAGAGGCGAAATCGCTCTCGTCGGCGAAGTACGGCCCCTTGCGCACATCCATCGCGCTGATGGTTTCCGGGATCAGCCAGTTGAGATCGGCATAGCCCTGGCCATGCGCGTGGGTGCGCATGTTGACGGGGACGTCATCGACATAGATGGCGAGATCGGTGCCGTGGTCGAGATTGTAGCCGCGCAGAAAATACTGGTTGGCTTTGCCTTCACCGGAATGCTGGGTCACGATCAACCCCGGCACGACTTCGAGCGCCTCACCCGGCCGCATGAAAGGGCGCGCGTTGATCTCATCGCCGGAAACGGTGATCTCGCTCGCCATGCCTGGCGGGCCCTTTGCGCCGGAGGC
This sequence comes from Bradyrhizobium sp. P3_C3, assembly GCF_056402655.1. Taxonomy (NCBI): domain Bacteria; kingdom Pseudomonadati; phylum Pseudomonadota; class Alphaproteobacteria; order Hyphomicrobiales; family Nitrobacteraceae; genus Bradyrhizobium; species Bradyrhizobium sp. P3_C3. Next base: position 24,470 of record NZ_JBFUGY010000004.1, read on the forward strand.
GACGCTGCGGGCGTCCGAGGCCGGAGCCTGCGTCGGCTGAGGCACGTGACCGCGATTGGCCGGGACCGGCTTGCTGGCTCGCCGCGATGCGGGCAGTCTCTTGTGAGGCTTCGTCTCGCCGCCGGAGACCTCGATCGGCGGCAGTTCACGCGCGGCGCCGCTGCTCTGCGCGAAGGCGCTGCTGTCATCCGCGAGAAGCATGATGGCCGAAAATGCCGTCAACGCTCCGCGACGACGGCCAGACTCAGGCCGCCTCGGTCGCATCGGCGCCCCGAAGTACATTCGCGCGGGACGCGGCGCCCGCAAACATGCGGCGATAGAGCACGACCGAAACGAGCCAGGTGATCGCAAACAGCGCGATCACGGCGAAGCCGACATTGGCGAGCGACTCGTTGAGGCCGTCGACCAGCGTCCACACGCCGCCGCTTAGACCAAGCCGGTCGGCGATCAGGCCGAGCGCTTCGATGCCGCCGATCAACAGCGCCACCGCGACGGAGGCGCCGGTGATGGTGAGGTTGTACCAGAGCTTTCGCAGGGGATCGACGAAGGCCCAGCGATAGGCGCTGACCATCAGCGCCGAGTCGGCGGTGTCGACCAGCGCCATGCCCGACGCGAACAGCGCGGGAAAGACCATGACGTCGGCGAGAGAAGCACCGCGCGCGGCTTCGGTCGCGGAGATGCTGAGCAGGCCGATCTCGGTCGCGGTGTCGAAGCCGAGCCCGAACAGGAAGCCGAGCGGGAGCATGTGCCAGGGCTTTGTCACCAGGCGGAACATCGGGCCGAGCAGGCGCGCCAGGAATCCACGGTTCGCCAGCAGCGCATCGAGCTGCGCGGCGTCGTGGACGCCCTGCGCGCGCGCGATGCGAAACGTCCGCCACAGGCCGACGAAGATGGCGAGATTGATGGCCGCGATCACGAGCAGAAACAGCGCCGACACCGATGTGCCGATGACGCCGCCGATATCCCTGAGCAGGCTGTCGCCGCCGAGGCTCACCACGCCGAGTGCCAGCAGCATGGTCGCGACCACGACCACGGTGGAATGGCCGAGGGCGAAATAGAGGCCGACGCTGCGCGGCGTCTCGCCCGCATGCATCAGCTTGCGCACGACATTGTCGATGGCGGCGATGTGGTCGGCGTCGACGGCATGGCGGAGGCCAAACACCCAGGCCAGCAGCGCGGTCGCCATCACCGTCGGCCGGTCACCGAACGCCGCGAAGGCCCAGGCCCATGCGGCGACGTTGGCGGCGATGAGCCCGCCGAACAGCAGCACGGTGGCGGGCTCCACCGCTCGTAGGGACCATTTCGTCACGACAATCATTCCGTTCGCACGCCCCTTCGCGGCAACGGTATGATCTTTTCATAGAATGATCACACTAACCAATGCAATTCCAGGGGGCCGCTTTGCAGGAATGCTTGTAACCATCCTTCGAGACGCCCGCTGCGCGGGCTCCTCAGGATGAGGCCTGGATTCGCGGCCACGTGCGAGCAGACCCTCATGGTGAGGAGCCCGCGCAGCGGGCGTCCGGACGATGCTCGGCATCGCCGGGCGAACCATCAGGCCGAGGTCAAGCTACGCGGCCTCGGAGCCACCAAGATAGGCATCGCGGATGCGGGGGTCGTCCTTCAGCGCCCGCGCCGGGCCTGAGAGCACGATCTTGCCGGTCTGGAGCACATAGGCCTCGTGCGCGATCTCGAGCGCGAGGCTGGCGTTCTGCTCGACCATGAAGACCGACACACCTTCCTGGTTGATGGTGCGGATCAACTCCAGCACGCGGTCGACATAGAGCGGCGACAGGCCCATGGTCGGCTCGTCCATCACGATCATCCTCGGACGGCTCATCAGCGCGCGCGCCATTGCGACCATCTGCTGCTCGCCGCCGGAGAGCGAACCGGCACGCTGCGACAGCCGCTGCCCAAGTTTCGGGAACAGCGTCAGCATCTTGTCGAGATCCTGCGCCACCGCATCGCGGTCGTTGCGCACGAAGGCGCCCATCAGGATGTTTTCGCGAACGCTCATGTCCGCGAACAACCGCCGCGCCTCTGGCACAGAGGCGATACCACGACGGACAATCTGCGGCGTGGTCAGCCCGAGCAGCGAGGCGCCGTCGAAGGTCACGTCACCCGAGCGTGGTTTCACCAGGCCCAAGATGATCTTCATCGTCGTCGACTTGCCGCTGGCATTGCCGCCGAGCAGGCAGACGATATGGCCGCGGCCGACCGTGATCGACAGGTCGAAATGCACCTGGGCCTGGCCGTAGAAGGTGTTGACGTTGGACAGCGCCAGCAGCGGCTCGGATGCGCCAGTCGTCATACCACGCTCTCCCGCTCCGGCGTCTCCGACAGGCCATGGCCGAGATAGGCCTCGATCACCTTGGGATCGCCACGCACCACTTCGCCCGGCCCTTCCGCAATCTTCTTGCCTTCGTCCATGACGATGACGCGGTCGGAGAGGCGCATCACCATCTCCAGCTTGTGCTCGATCAGGAGGATGGTCAGCCCCTCGGCCTTCAGCTCGGCGACGAGGCCCTGCATCTCCGCGGTCTCGGTCGGGTTCATGCCGGCGGTCGGCTCGTCGAGCAGCAACAGGCGCGGCTTCAGCGCAAGCGCGCGCGCGATCTCGACGCGGCGGCGGTTGGCATAGGACAGGCTATAGGCCGGCTGGTCGATCCGCGGCAGCAACCGCTCGCCGAAGCGTGCGAGAATGGCCTTCATCTCCTCGCGCAGTCGTTCCTCTTCGTCTCTAACGCTGGCCGGACGCAACAGCGCCAGTCCCAATTCCAGCAGCGGGCCGATCACTGGCACCGCGGGCTTCACCGCGCGCAGCCGCGTGTGCGCGCCGATCAGGACGTTGTCCATGACGCTGAGATTGCCGAAGACGCGGCCGAGCTGGAAGGTGCGCGCGATGCCTCCAGCCGCGAGCCGCTCCGGCGACAGACCCGTGATGTCCTGCCCTTCGAAGTGGACATGGCCGGCATCGGGCCGATCGAGCCCGGTCACGAGGTTGAACAGCGTCGTCTTGCCGGCCCCGTTCGGGCCGATGATGCTGATGAGCTCACCCCTGGCGAGATCGAGGTCGATGGCATCCACTGCGGTCAGGCCGCCAAAGCGGCGCGTCAGCCCGCGCAGGGACAGCATGGGCGTGTGCTGCTCTGCCATCATATCGTTCCCAACAGGCCCTGCGGCCTGAACCGCACGAGCAGCAGCAGCACGATGCCGTAGATCAGGATGCGATACTCCGCCGCGATCCGGAACACCTCCGGCAAGCCGACCAGCGCGACCGCTCCGACGATGGCGCCGACCACGTTGCCGAGACCGCCCAGGATCACGACCGTCAGCGCCAGGATGGATTGCTGCGTGTTGAAGGTCTCGTGGTTGATGTAGGAATAGAGATGGGCGGCGATGCCGCCGCTGACGCCGGCGGCAAAGCCGCCGAAGATGAAGGCCAGCGACTTGTAGCGGTTCAGGCTGAGGCCATAGGCGCGCGCGGCGATGTCGTCGTCTCTGATAGCGCGAAAACTGCGGCCGAGATGCGAGCCGAGCAGCCGCCCCTGCAGCAGCGCCAGCACGACCATCACGATGAAGCTGAACCAGTAGATCGAGGTCGGGCTGACCAGATCGTAGCCAAACAGCGACAGCGGCGGAATGCCGGAGATGCCGATCGGGCCGCGCGTGACGCTCTCCCAGTTCAAAATCACCAGCGACACGATCTCGCCGATGGCGAGCGTCGCGATCGACACGTAATGCCCGCGCAGGCGGAACGACGGCGAGATCAATGCCGTGCCGAGCGCGGCACTCATCAGGCCACCGGCGATGATGGAGAGGCCGACGGGGACGTTGAGGGTCAGCGACAGCAGCGCGGAGGTGTAGGCGCCGATCGCGAGCAGCGCGGCATGTCCGAGCGAGACCTGCCCCACCGTGCCCGCAACCAGCGTCAGGCTGAGCGCGAGCATGCCGAGCAGCCAGGCGTTGATCAGGGTCTGCAGCACGTAGAACGACACCGGGAAGAACGGCAAGGTCGCGAACACGCCGGCGGCGACCAGCAGCGCCCAACGCGGAATCCGCACCGGGCGGCTCGGCGCGATGAAAGTGCCGGTGAGCGGCTCGGGTGGCGCCTGTCGCGCGCTGGCGAACAGGCCGTTCGGGCGAAGCACGAGCACGATGACCAGCAGCAGGAACGCGAACAGATTGCGGTAGCTGGTGCCGAACACGGCGACGCCGTAGCTCTCGACCAGCCCGAGCAACAAGCTGCCGATCACGGCGCCCGGCACGTTGCCGGCACCCCCGACCACCTCCGCAACGACGCCCTTGAGCGTTGCCTGCAGGCTCATCGCGGTGTCGATCTGGTTGTAGTACATGCCGACCAGCAGGCCGGAGACGCCGCCGAGCGCAGCCGCAATGCCGAACACGGCCTGATTGACCCGGTTGACGTCGACGCCCATCTGCATCGCGGCATCGCGGTCCTGCGCGGTCGCGCGCACCGCCCAGCCGAGCTTGCTGTAGCGCAGGAACACGAACAGCAGCAGCGCGCTGGTGAGGCCGACGCCGGCGATCAGCAGATCAAGCGGTCCGATCGTGCCGCCGCCGACCTGGAAGCGCACGTCAGGCAGCTGGCTCGGCAGCGCGCGCGGATTGGGCGAGAAGGTCAGCATCACCAGCTGATCGAGCACGAAGCTGATGCCGATGGTCGCGAGCAGCGGCGCGATGCGTACCGAATTCTGGAGCGGACGCAGGCCGAACCGTTCGATGATCAGTCCGACGATCGCGGCCGCCACCGCGACCACGATGATGGTGAGCGGCAGCGGCGTATGCAGCTGCACCACCGCGACCCAGCCGATATAGGCGCCGACGAGATAGATCGAGCCCTGGGCAAAGTTGATCAGCCGGCTGACGCCGAAGATCAGCGCGAGCCCGACCGCAACGAGGGCGTAGACATTGCCGACGATCAGCCCGTTGATCGTGTAGTCGAGCCAGGAAGACACGCTGGTACCACCGCGTAGAGAGGAAAGCGGCCGGAGCCCCCGCTCCGGCCATCAGGTCAGGTCGGCTTGCCGTCCCAGAGCGCGAACTGGCCCTTGCGTACGACGAGTTCGGCATTCATGGCGCCCTTGACGCGGCGGGTCGCGACGTCGAACGTTGCGGCGCCGAAGATGACGCTGGGCACATCCTTGACCTTGGTGAAGGCGTCACGGACCGCCTTGCGGTCGGTGCCGCCGATCTTCACCACGGCAGCTGCCATATTCATCGCATCATAGGCGTAGGCGTTGAAGGCGTCGGGCTCCAGACCGTTGTACTTCTTCTTGAAGCCGGCGATGAACTTTTGCACCTCGGGCCGCGGGTCTTCCGGGAAGTAGCGCGTGCCGACATGGACCTCTTCGACGGCCTCGCCGCCCAGTTCCAGGAATTTCGGCGAGTAGACCGAGCTTGCCGCGCAGATCACCTGCTTGAGCCCGACCTGTCGCGCCTGACGCGCGATCAGCGCGCCGTCGGAGTAGTAGGAGATCAGGATCAAGCCATCTGGGTTGGCGTCGCGGACGCGCACCAGGGTAGAGCGGAAGTCGCGCTCCTCGGCAATATAGCCCTCGGTGACCGCGATCTCCGCGCCGTATTCCTTGGCAGCATTGACGAAATAGTCGCGGCTGGTGCGGCCCCAATCGGTGTTGAGGTGCAGCACTGCAAGCTTCTTCAGGCCAAGGCGCTTCACGGCATAGGACGCCAACAGCGGCTGCTCGTCGGCCTGGCTGACCGAGGTGCTCCACATGAAGTCGCCGCCCTTGGTGAAGTCAGGATGCGAATTGGTGAAGCCGAACTGCACCAGGCCCGCACGCTGATAGATCGGCGAGGCCGCCATCGAGGCCGGGCTGGAGAAGTCGCCGAGCTCAAGGACTATGCGGGGATCGGAGACGAATTTCTGCGCGATCGCCACCGACTGGCGCGGATCGCTCTGGCTGTCCTCGAAATTGTAGGTGAGCTTGCGGCCGTTGATGCCGCCAGCGGCCTGGATCTCGTCGAGCGCGAGATCGAAGCCCTGCTTCCACTGCGTGCCATATTGCGCGTTCGGCCCGGTCAGGGGGCCGCTGACGCCGAGCAGGATCGGCTCGGAGGATTGCGCAAAGGCGCCGCGCGAACCGGCCGCTCCCGCCATCATGGCGGCGAGCGAGCCCTTGACCAGGGTACGACGATCGATGTTGCTCATGCACGGCTCCATCCAGTGTTGAAACAAGCAGCAATTCTTGTGCCGGTGAGATCGCCTATTTCGAGGGCTCACCGAGTGACAGCATCAGCCGGTTCGCCCAGTTGAAGAACGAGGCGCCGTTGATGACGTCGACGATCTCGGCATCGTCGAGGCCGGCGCGGCGCAGCTCCGCGATATTCTCAGGGCCGAACGCAATCGGCGTCGCCGCCAGCGCGACCGAGGCCTTGACCACGGCATTCCAGCGCTCGCCAAGGTCGGCCTTGACGCCTTCGTCGAGCAGGCGCTGCACGTCGTCGCGGCGCTTGGAATAGGTGCTGGCGAAACGCGCATGCACCGAAGCGCAGTAGATGCAGCCGTTGTAGCGCGAGGTCGCAGCCGCTGCGAGCTCACGCTCGGCGCGCGGCAGGCCGTCGGCGACGTTGTAGAAGATGTCCTTGTCGGTCTTGGTGCGGGCTTCGAGCACCTCGGGATCACGCACGAGAAGGCGGAAGTATTCGGACTTGGCACGGGAGCGATCGACCAGGCCCGCGAAATGCCGCTCGGTCAATTCGGCCTCGGGCAGCGGGTCGATCCACGAGACCCAGCCGAGCTCGTCCTGGGTGAAGACGATGGGCGGATTGACGTTGTTTGCAGCGCTCATGATGCAGTCTCCTTACGCGCCGGCCGCAGCGCTTGCGGTGCCCAGCGAGGCGCCGAGCACGCGCAGGCCCGTGACGATGCGCACCTGGAACGACAGGAACGCGACGAGCTGAGAGAAAGTGACGATGCCGGTGTCGGACCAGCCGGCGGCCAGCAGCGCCTTCATATCGGCGGACGCGGCATCGCGCGGGCGGAACACCAGCAGATGCGCATGCTCCAGCGCCGCGGCGAGCCTGGCGCCAAGGACGGACCTGCCCTCCGCGCTCACGCGATAGATCAGGCCGGCCGTGTTCTCGACTGACAGCGGTCCGGCCGGATACGCACCGTACGGGCCTGACGTCTCGCCGCGCCCGATTTCGACCTCGATCGCCTTGGCCAGGCGCGCACCATCGGCGGTCGCCGCGAGCTTCGCCCGGTAGAAGGCGGCCATGGTGGGCTCGCGGTGAAGGCCGATCACGAAGAGCGCGACTGCGGCGCGCTCGACAAGCGAAAAATCGCCGGCGTCGATCGGCTCGAACAGCGAGAGATAGCTCTTCTGCGCATTCTCGCGCGCCTGCAGGCGGCGTCCGCGAATGCCATCCAGAGCCGTGCCCGGTTCGATCCCGGCAAGCGTGTCGATGATATCTTTCATAGCCATCATTCAGCCTCGTGCAACGCGATCATGTTCGCTCCGATCAGCCCGCCAGAGCCACGTCAGCCGCCGTCCGGGCCCAGCCCAGTGCCGGCGCGACCTTCTCCGCGACAAGCTCGATCGAGCGCAGGATATGAGGATGCGGCGCGTCCACCGAATGCGCCTGGAAGACGAGGTCGGTCACCCGCTCCAGCGTGGCATCGGCGCGGAGCGAGGCGATGACGTCGTCGGCCGCACCGACATGGGTGTCGAATGCGATGATCATCTCCTCCAGCGTCTCGCCCGGCCTGGCATGACCGCCCTTGAGGAACTGCGGCAGCGCGCGCCGCAGCCCGATATCGGCAAGGCGCATCGCTTCAGTCCGGTCGTCGGCGACGAAGACGCTGCGCGAGGCCATGATCCGAGGCTCGCATCCCGGCGGCAGCGCTTCGAGATAGGCATCGATGACGGGATTCTGGATCTCGGCGAGCGTGGCCTTCGGCGCCTCCTTGGTCCGGGGCTGGGTGCGCGACAGCAGCAGGCCATCGCCGGCCTTGCCCGCGCGCGCTCCACCGGCGACCGAGAACGTCGCCTGCCAGATCCGCTTGTCCAATTGGGGCCGCTGCGGATACAGCGTATCGCCGCCGGTGAGCGGCTTGCCGACCAGGGCGGTGCGGACCACGTCCAGATTGCGGGCAAAGATCTCGTTGCGCTGGGCGCTGTCGAGGCCGAAGGCGGCAAAGGCCGACGGATTGCCGCCGGTGCCGACGCCGAGCTCGAAGCGGCCGTTGCAGAGGAGATCGAGCACGGCGGCGTCTTCCGCCACCCGCACCGCGTTCTCCAGCGGCAGCGTGATGATGCCGGTGCCGAGACGGATGCGCGAGGTTTGCGCCGCGACGTAACCGAGGAAGGTGAAGGGCGACGGCAGGCCGCCCTCGCGTTCGTGAAAATGATGCTGCGCGATCCACGCGGAATCGAGGCCCACTTTCTCTGCGCGCACGATCTGCTCGGCGGCGAAGCAATAGCGCTCCGCTGGCGGGGCTTCATCGAGGAGCCGCGTGAAGAACCCCAGTCGTTTCAGGTTTGCAAAGCGTTTCATACGACCCCTGTCGGGCGAGGATGGGCCCCGATGATGTCGGTTGCCGCAGCTCCAGACAAGCGGGCATTGCGCAAGGCTGCCCGCCGGATCGCCCCCCGCGCTGGACCTTGGCTAGGCAGATTGCCTACCAGCTCGGCAGCACCGCGCCCTTGAACTTGGTCAGGACGAACTCCTTCACCTCGGGCGTGTGATAGCTGTCGACGAGGATCTTGACCCAGGGCTTGTCCTTGTCGGCGGCACGTACCGCGATCAGGTTGACGTAGGGTCCCTTCGGGTCCTCGCGCAGGATCGGATCCTTGACGGGATCAAGGCCCGCCTGGGTTGCATAATTGGTGTTGATCGCGGCGGCATCGACATCGTCAAGCGCGCGCGGCGCCTGCGCCGCATCGACCTCGATGAATTTCAGCTTCTTGGGATTCTCGGTGACGTCGAGCACCGTCGGCTTGAAGCCCGTGCCGTCCTTCAGCTTGATCACGCCCTTGTCGCGCAGCAGCAGCAGCACGCGGCCGCCATTGGTCGGATCGTTCGGGATCGAGACCTTGCCGCCTTCAGGGATGTCGGCGAAGGCCTTGTGCTTCTTCGAATAGACGCCGATCGGGAAGTTCACGGTCAGCCCGACGGATTCGATCTTGTAGCCGCGATCGGCCTTCTGGTTGTCGAGATAAGGCTGGTTCTGGAACGAATTGGCCTGGATCTCACCGGCATCGAGCGCGGCATTCGGCACGACGTAGTCGGAGAACTCGATCAGCTGGATGTCGAGGCCCTGCTTGGCGGCGATCGGCTTCACCGCCTCGAAGATCTGCGCATGCGGGCCCGGCGTCACACCGATCTTGATGGTCTCGGCGGTTGCTGCGGCCGACCAGGCGGCAAGCGCGGTTGCGAGGATCAGGGGGAGGCGAAACGACATCTTGGTCTCCATCACGCGGGCGGCAATCAGTGGAACCGTATTCGCTTCTCCGTGAGGCGAAATCAATGAAATGAAAATCCATATTGACTACCGGTGGCGGACTCTCGTTCTCCATTCGACGCAAAATAGGAAACGAATTCGCAGGTCATTGGGCGCGTTGCGCAAGCGTGATGGGCATCACGGCAAAGTGTCACTCCGGATGCGAGATTGGCGGCGAGATCAGCAAGGAGTTCGGCCATGACCGCCCTCGCCGCCCCAAGCTCGCCAACCGGAACGGCCTCGAAGCCTCTATCCCCTGCTCCAGGGCGTGCCGTTCAATTCCAGCGTCGCGCTAACGATGAAGCTGATCAACGCGTCGCCGGTCAAGTTGCTGAGCAATCTGCTGCTGCTGTCGGCGCTGGCTGTCGGCGTTGCCGGCATCCAGTGAGCCTGTTTACTCGGTCCGCCAAGTCCACGGTGACAGCATGATCAGGACACAGATCGCGGCATAGGCGGCGAGCGACAGCGTGACCATGGTGGCGAGACCCGCCATGCCCGCGCCAAAGCTCGCCACCGCGATCCAGCCGCCGCCAGCCGCGATCAGGATGCGCACGAAGGACGAAGCGAGCGGCCCCATCGCTCGGCCGGTGCCTTGCACCGCGAACGAACTGACAAAACCGAAGCCGAGCGCGGCATAGGCCGGCGCGACGATGCGCAAATAGGTCATGCCCTCGCTGATGACGTCCGCATCATGGCTGAAGAGGTGCAGCCAGGCTGTCGGGAAGATCGCAACCAGCAAGCCGATCGCGCCGGTCATGATCATGCCGACCACACCGCTGATCCAGCCGATCTTTCGTGCCCGCGCGGTCTGGCCCGCGCCCATATTGACGCCGACCATGGTCAGCGTCGCCGTGCTGATCCCGAACAGCAGCGGGATCATGATGTAGTCCAGCCGCGAGGCAATGCCGTAGCCGGCGAGCGCGGAGGTGCCGAACAGCCCGACCGCACCGGTGACGAGGATGACGGTGAGGTTGGTCAGCACCGCGTTGAACGCGGTGGGGATGCCGACCTTCAGCATGTCGCCGAAGATTTTTGCGCGCAACGGCACGATGTGCAGCTTCAGGCCAGTCGCGCCCGTCGACATGTAGCGCAGCAGGAACAGCATCGCCGCGCCGTAATAGAGGCCGAAGGCTATGCCGGCGCCGCCGATGCCGAGCCGCGGGATCGGCCCGAACCCGAAGATCAGTGCCGGCGAGACCGGAATGGTCACGATGGCGCCGACCAGCGTCACCAGGGCCGGCACTTTGACGTTGCCGGCGCCGCGCAGCGCGGCAGCCTGGAGGTTGACGATCCACACCGGAATGGCGCCGGCGAACAGATAGTTGGAATAGGTGGTGGCAGCGCTAAGCGCACCGTCGGTGCCGCCGAGGGCACGATAGAGATGCGGACCACCGAGGACGACGCCGAGCGTGAACACGCCGCCGGCAATGATCGCGAGCACCACGGCATGAAACAGCGCCGCCTCGGCATCGGCCCGGCGGCCGGCTCCAACCGCGCGCGCCACCGAGGACGCAACGCCGGAGCCGAACCCGCCGTTCGACATCATGGTCATCAGCATGAAGATCGGGAACACCAGCGCGGCGCCGGCGAGCGCATCGGTGCCGAGATAGCCGACATAATAGGCCTCCGCGATGTTGACCGCGGTCTGCGCGACGAGGACGGTCACGGTCGGCAGCGCGAGCTTGAGCAGCGTGGGCAAGATCGGCGCGGTCAGGAGCGCGGCGCGTCTTTGCTCAGCGGCGCTTGGGGCCGGCAGAGCCGCCTGGCGAAGCGGCGCCGTGGCGTGGGCCACGAATGGCGCGGCAGACAAGGCCGGCGCGGCTACATCCTCGACGGACATGGGTTCGATCCTGTGGTTCCCTCGGACCGCCCGGTCGGCCGCCCATTGCATTATGTTTATAATGTATTATTATGACCGTAATTCAATAGGGCAGACCTCACGATTTTGTGGCATAGGGGGCGGCGAGTTCGCAGGAGGCGGAATTGGCGCGCTATGACAAGGGACACAGGGACACGACGCGGCGGCACATTCTCGATGTCGCATCATCGCAGTTCCGGGAGAGCGGCATCGCCGCCGTCGGCCTCGCCGGCATCATGGCGGAAGCGGGCCTGACCAACGGCGCCTTCTACACGCACTTCGCCTCCAAGGAGGATCTGGTGCGCGCGGTATTGCTCGACGCGCTGGAGCGGCGCGAGCAGCGACACAAGGACAATCTCGAAAACGGCGTCGCGCTCGAGACCGTGATCCGCGATTATCTCTCGCCCAAGCATCGCGATCGCGCGGCGACCGGTTGCCCGACCGCGGCCCTCGTCTCCGAGATCGCGCGGCATCCGAAGGCGACGCGCGAGGCCTTCACCGGCAAGATGTCCGACATCCTCGCGCTGATGGCAGCGCAAATGCCTGAGGGCACCCCGGCGGAGCGGCGCCGCCGCGCCATCGCGGCCTACGCCACCATGGTCGGCGCGCTGCAATTGTCGCGCGCGGTGAGCGACAGGCAATTGTCGGAGGAGATTCTCGAAAACGCGGTAGATGCTGCGCTGGCGCTTGCGAAGGGGCGCTAGTGCATTCGCCCGTCCGTTCGCACCGGATCATCTTAGCCCCGGGGCGTCCTGCGTGTTGCTCAGCTCCTCGCGTCGAGCTGGCTGCTGCGACCGGACGAACTTGCTTGCGAGGCATAAGCGGAAGCCGCGGCCGAGGCCGGCGAATAGTGCGACAGCGATTCGGCGAGTTCTTCGGCGGCCTCGGTGAGCTCCTTCAGGACGGCGTCGCTGTCCGTGGCGTGGCCGCCGGAGGAATGCAGCACCTCGAACGAGATTCCGTTCGGAAGATCGACATGGACCTTGTCGATCCCGACGGCGTCGGGCGTGTCGCCGTTCTGCGCCTGGTCGGCGCTGGACGCCGGATCACCTGATATCTGCTGGCTCGCGAGCTTCTGCACGAAATCCTCGATGGACTTGAGCGCGCTGCTGTCGAAGCCGCCGCCACCGAAATGGACGATGCCGATCGACATACCGTTCGGCAGGCTCACCTTGACCTCGTCGTAGGGCGTGCCGCTCTCCAGCAGAGACGAGAACATCGAGGCGCCGTCTTGTGAACCCGCTGATTTCGACTGGCTGGTGGATGAAGGCGACCCCGCCGCGCTTCCACCGATGCTGCTCATGCTGCTGACGCTCATACCCGTACTCCACTGTCATTGCGAACGCACGCTTTGCGTGCAATGCGCATGCCAGATGAGAGCCTCATTGCCATCAAGGGCTTATCGCGAAATCCGGCCGGCATCCCCTTCACGCCGGCAACAATGTCCCGGCAGAAGCTGCCCATCTCCACGTTCGCCATTTCGTCGCAGGGCCTTGCGGCCTCGCCGGCATTGCCGCCTCGTGCATGATGCAACATGATGGGGTGCCGAAGACGATTTTTCTTCGAGGTGGGGGTCATTCGATGAATGAAGACGAGATTCGCAAATCCATCGCGGAGGTGAAGCAAGGCACGCTGTCGCGACGCTCGTTCATCCGGACCATGGCTGCGGCCGGGATCGCCGCGCCGGTCGCGAGCCAGATCCTGCTCTGGAACGACGTCGCGATGGCGGACGCCACGCTGCAATACAAGCCGACCAAGGCCGGCGGCGGCGGCCCGCTCAAGATCCTGCTGTGGCAGGCCCCCACCCTGCTCAATCCGCATTTCGCGATCGGCACCAAGGATCAGGTCGCCTCGCGCATCTTCTTCGAGCCGCTGGCCGGCTGGGACAAGGACGGCAACCTCATCCCCTGCCTCGCCGCCGAGATTCCGACCAAGGCGAACGGCAGCCTCGCAGCCGACGGCATGAGCGTCATCTGGAAGCTGAAGCAGGGCGTGAAGTGGCATGACGGCAAGCCCTTCACCGCCGACGACGTCGTCTTCACCTGGAGCTATGCGGCGGACCTCGCGACCGCCGCCTACAGCACGGGCTCCTACAAGGACATCACCGTCGAGAAGATCGACGACCACACCGTCAAGGTGCTGTTCAAGGCCCCCACCCCGTTCTGGGCCGACCCCTTCGTCGGCTCGGTCGGCCAGATCCTGCCGAAGCACCATTTCGGCGACTATGCCGGCGCGAAGTCGCGCGAGGCGCCGGGCAATCTGAAGCCGGTCGGCACCGGCCCGTACAAATTCGTCGAGTTCAAGCCGGGCGACCTGATCCGGGCCGAACGCAACCCCGACTATCACGTCAAGAACCAGCCGCATTTCGACACGATCGAGGTCAAGGGCGGCGGCGACGCGGTCTCCGCGGCGCGCACGGTGCTCCAGACCGGCGAATACGACTATGCCTGGAACCTGCTGGTGGAGGAGGAGGTCCTCAAGCGCATGGAGGCCAGCGGGAAAGGCAGGGTCGACATCACGCCGTCCGGCAACGTCGAGTTCATCATCCTCAACACGACGGACCCGTGGACCGAGGTCGACGGCGAGCGCTCCAGCGTCAAGACCAAGCACCCGACGCTGTCCGATCCGGTCGTCCGCCAGGCGTTCAACCTCCTGATCGATCGCGAGGCGATCCAGAAATTCATCTACGGTCGCGGCGGCATCGCCACGGCAAGCTTCGTCAACCAGCCCCAGCAGTTCAAGTCGGGCAAGCTGACCTACGCCTTCGACGTCGACAAGGCGAACAAAATCCTCGACGAGGCCGGCTGGAAGCGCGGCGCGGACGGCATCCGCGAGAAGGACGGCAAGAAGCTCAAATACGTCTTCCAGACCTCGATCAACGCCCCGCGGCAGAAGACGCAGGCCATCATCAAGCAGGCCTGCCAGAAGGCCGGCATCGACATCGAGCTGAAGTCGGTGACCGCATCGGTGTTCTTCTCGTCTGACGTCGGCAACCCCGACACCTACTCGAAACTCTATTGCGACATGGAGATGTACAACACGACGCAGCCGCAGCCCGATCCGGAGCGGTTCTTGAACCAGTGCGTCTCCTGGGAGATCGCCAACAAGGAGAACAAGTGGCTCGGCCGAAACATCTCGCGCTGGTCCGATCCCGAGGCCGACAAGGCCTACAAGACCGCGCAGCAGGAGCTCGATCCGGTCAAGCGCGCCGCGCTCCTGATCAAGGTCAACGAGATTTTCTGCGAAGCCAACATCCTCGTGCCGCTGCTCTCCCGCAACATCGTCGGCGCCGGCGTCAACAGCCTCATGGCCGACATCTCGGGCTGGGACGTCACGACCTGGAATCTGGGGAGCTGGTATCGGGTTTGACGACCGGYGCGCGAGGACCCGGCTCCCTCAAAGCGCCGGGTCGCATGCCGTATCTGCGCATGATGGCTTTGCTCAGCGCGCCCTCGGATGCATACCCGACCTCGCCGGCGATCTTCGCGATCGGATCGGAGGTGCCGGCCAGCCGCTTGCGCGCGACCGTCAATCGCAAATCGGACAGGAACGTCATGGGCGCGACCCCCGCGCGCTTTTGAAAAGCGCGCACCAGCGTCGCGCGCGAGGCGATCGCCACCGCCGCCATGTCGTCGAGCGTCCAGTCCCGGGCGAGATCGTTGAGGATTGCCGACACCACACGGGCCGTCATGCGGTCGCGCAACAGCGACACCGTCCCGTTCCCGGAGGCATCGTCCGAAAGATGGTCGCGGAGCATCATCACGAACAACGCTCTCGCGAGGTCGGCCGCGACCACCTCCGATCCAACCCGTCCAGCGTCGAGCTCCTCGCGGATGTCGATCAGCAGGCGCCGAAACCGTTCCAGCAGCGGCTCCTCCGCCGTGCGCAGGACGATCTCGTCGGGAAGCGCGGCGATCAGCGGATTTTCATCCGACGTCTCGAACAGGAAACGGCCGCACAGCAGTTCGGTATCGACCTCGGCCTCGACCGTCGCGCGCTGGCGGACGCCATTGCGGACCTCGGTCGTAACACGCCCGACAGCGCCGCCCGTCCGGCTGCGAACCGCGTGACTGTCGCCATGCGGCAGGAGAAGGATGTCGCCGGCTTCGAGCCTCTGCGGGCCCAGGCCCGGCCGCTCGACCACGCAAGCGCCGCGCGTGACCATGTGGAACTGCGCCCATCCCTTGCCGTTCGGCGCGTGTAGCGACTCCCAGCTGCCGCCGAATTTGCAGGAATCCTCGAATATGGGACGGATCCTGAACAGCGGCACCATCGCCTTCAACAATTCCGCCGCGTCCGCCTCCGACATCCCTCTCCCCTTGATCCGCCCGGACATGTCTCCGAGCCGCCCGGCCATTCCATGGAACAGCCAAGCGCATCTACCGTATGAGCGGGCCGTCCCGCGCATGAGTGGACCAGTACTCATGGCTTTTAACATATCCTAACGAGCAATCCTCACGGCGTTCGGTAATGTCACGGCATGAAGGCGGCAGGGATTTCCAAAAAACAGGGTTATCAAGGGGAGATCATATGACGTCCAAGACGCCAGTCGAGTTGTTGCCACGGCCTGCGAATGTGTCGCGCCGCGGCTTCGTGGGAGGCCTGTCGGCGGGCATCCTTGGCGCGGTGGCGAGCGAGGCGGCGGGCGCCGAGACGCTCGCCGACGTCCCCGATCGCGGGCCCGGCGCCGATCTCAGCGCGCACAGCGAACGCTCCCGGTTTGCAAAACTCGATCGCATCCCCGAGGCCACGCCGGGCAAGCGCAACGTCGATCCCGGCGACGCCATCAATTCCAAGACGCCGCACCAGAAGCTCGTCGGCAACATCACGCCGACCGACCTGCATTACGAGCGCAGCCATTCCGGCGTGCCCGATATCGATCCCGCGCAGCACCGGCTGCTCATCCATGGCATGGTCCAGAAGCCGCTGGTGTTCAGCGTCGAGGATCTGAAGCGGATGCCATCGGTAACGCGCGTGGTGTTCATCGAATGCACCGGCAACGGCTGGGAGAATTGGAAAAAGGCCGATCCTGACGTGACGGTGCAGAACACGCATGGCCTCGTCAGCACCAATGAATGGACCGGCGTTCCGCTCAAATTCCTGATCGACCTCGTCGCCAAGGACAAGGGCTCGAACTGGGTGCTGGCGGAGGGCGGCGACGGCGCGGGCGTCGATCGCAGCATTCCCCTCACCGACGAGATCGTGAACGAGGCCTTCGTCGCCTACGGCCAGAACGGCGAGCCGCTGCGGCCTGCGCACGGCTTTCCGATGCGGCTGGTGATGCCGGGCTTTGAAGGCAACCTCAACATCAAATGGCTGCGCCGCCTCAAGTTCGGCAGCGAGCCCTGGATGACGCGCTGGGAGACCGCGCGCTACACCCAGCTGCTGGCCAACGGCAAGGCGCGGCAGTTTCAGCTGCGAATGGAAACCAACTCCGTCATCACCCAGCCCTCCGGCATGATGCAGATCCAGCCGGGCTACAACCGCATCTCGGGTCTTGCCTGGAGCGGCCATGGCAAGATCGCCAAGGTCGAGATCTCCACCGACGGCGCCAAGACCTGGAAGCAGGCGCAACTGAGCCAGCCGGTGCTGTCCAAGGCGCAGGTGCGCTTCCAGATGGATTGGGTCTGGGACGGCAAGCCGACGAAAATCGTGAGCCGCTCGACCGACGACCAGGGCAACGTTCAGCCGGACCGGCAGTCCTTCATCGCCGCGATGGGGACCAACGCGCTGTTTCACTACAACGCCCAGCAGACCTGGAGCATCGACGAGGCCGGGAGGGTTCGCAATGTCCTCGCATGACAAGCTGTTTCTCACCGGCATCCTCGCCGCCGGCCTGCTCGCCGCACCCGCGCTGGCGTTCGATTTCGGCCGTCCGGCAACGCCGCAGGAAATCAAGCTGTGGGACATCGACGTCGGCCCCGACGGCAAGGGCCTGCCCGATGGCAGCGGCACGGCGGTGCAGGGCAAGCAGATTTTTGCCGACAATTGCGCCGCCTGTCATGGCGACAACGGCCAGGGCGGCATCAAGGATCGCCTCGCCGGCGGACAGGGCACGCTCGCCTCCAACATGCCGGTCAAGACCGTCGGCAGCTTCTGGCCCTATGCGACGACCCTGTTCGACTACATCCATCGCGCGATGCCATATCCGACGCCGGGCTCGCTCAGCACCGACGAGACCTATGCCGTCACCGCCTACATATTGAGCCTCAACGGCATCGTTCCAGGCGGCGGCAAGGTCGACAAGGAGTCCTTGCCGAAGATCAGGATGCCCAACCGCGACGGCTTCATTCCGGAGCCGGAATTCGATCCGGCGCGACTATTCCGCAAGAAGTGAGCCTGACATCATGAGGCTCTTCACGCTGGTCGGGATCTTCGCGCTGGTCGCGACATGTTTCTGGGAGACGCAGGCAATGGCTACAGACGGACTCATCACCATCAAGAGCAGTTTTGGCCCGCAGGACACGATGACGCGGCTGGAGACCGAGGTGAAGGCCAAAGGCCTCACCGTGTTTGCCCATGTCGATCACGCCGCGGGCGCTGACGCCGTCGGCATGACTCTGCGGCCGACTGATCTGCTCATCTTCGGCAACGCCAAGGGCGGCACGCCGTTGATGCAGCAGGCGCAGACCGCCGGCATCGACCTGCCGCTGAAGGCGCTGGTCTGGCAGGACGAGCAAGGCGCGACCTGGCTGTCGTACAACGATCCCGCCTATCTCGCCGGCCGTCACGGCGTCGGCGAGCCGGCCAAGACCGCCATCGGCGCGATGACCGCCGCGCTGCATGCGATCGCGACCAAGGCCACCGCGCCGTAAGCGCGGCACGACGGCCGCGCGAGGAGAGGTTCATGAACGTGACCAGCGGGCAACCGGCGCCGCCCAAGGCGCAAGACAGCAAGCTCGCCAGATGGCTGGTCATCGCAGTGCTGTGCGCCATGCTCGTCGCCGCGAGCGTTCTCGGCTATCTCGGCTGGACCAGCACGGATACCAGCGTGCCGGCGTCCGGCTATGTCGCACTGGTGCTCGGCGTGGTGTTCTCGCTGGTCGTCGGCGTCGGCCTGATGGCGCTGGTGTTTTATAGCAGCCGCAAAGGCTATGACGAGCCGGTGGTGCTGATCCGGGAGCCGGAGAGCGATGCGGACGATGGACAGAGCGGCCCGCGCTGAGCCGCAACAAGGGGTTGACGGGGTGACGGGTGTTTTTCCCGACGAGCAATCCGAATAAGATGGCCGCCGGCACGTCGCGGAGTATTGAAAGTACCGCACCGCTTCGCGATTGCGACTGGGCCTGGCAACCGAATAGAGTGGGCCATCCCGTCACGAGAAAGGGAGTCAGGCATGGACGCGCCGAGCTCTGACAAGGACATTCAAAACACACCCGACGAGCCGGCTAACGAACAGGCGAAAACCACGCGCAACCCAACACGTACTCCTTCCATCATCGTCGGTGTCGTTGCGGCTGCCGTCGTCGCGCTTTCCGCCTTCTATCTCTTACGACCCGAACCATTGCTCGTTCAAGGCGAGGTCGATGCAACGCGGCTCGATATCGCGGCGCGCGTGGACGGACGGGTCGGCAAGATTCCCGTCGAGCGCGGCCAGAACGTCGCTGCGGGCGCGGTGCTGGTCCAGATCGACAATCCGGAAACGCTGGCCAAACACGACCAGATGAAGGCGGCCAAGGCCGTTGCGGACGCCCAGCTTGCCAACGTACTCGTCGGAACGCGGGTGGAAGTGATCGCGGCACGGAAGGCGGAAATGGAGCGCGCCCAAGCGGCACTGGTGCTGGCGCAAAAGACCTTTGACCGCACACACACCTTGACCGAGCAAGGCAATGCGCCGCAAGCCCGCCTCGATCAGGCCACCGATGCGCTGCACGAAAGCGAGCGCGCCGTCGACCAGGCCAAATCGGCCTATGACCAGGCGGTCAATGGCTACACCAAGGAGGAGCGGGCCATTGCCAATACCAATGTCGAAAAGGCCAGTGCCGATATCCAAAGTGTCCAGTCGATCATCGACCAGCTCGTGGTTTATGCGCCCGTAGCCTCGCAGATCTATCAGCGTAATGTGGAACCCGGCGAATACGTCTCGCCGGGCGTCCCGCTCGTCACCTTGATCAATCTCGCGGACCTCTGGGTGCATTTCGATCTGCGCGAGGATCTCGTCAAAGGCCTCAAGGTCGGCGATCGCTTCGATGTCCGCATTCCCGCCCTCGGCGACCGCTCGGTGACAGTCGAGGTCAAGCTCATCGCGACCAAGGGCGAATATGCAAGCTGGCGGGCCACGCGTGCTTCGGGTGATTTCGACCTGCGGACGTTTTCGATCCGTGCCTATCCGGTGCAACCGGTGCCCGAGCTGCGACCGGGAATGAGCGCCTATCTCGACTGGCGGTCGCGGCCATGAGGCCGGCGCCAAAGCCCGGATTTCTGCTGGTCGCGCGGCGCGAGTGCCGCTGGCTGCTTCATGACCGCGTGGCGCTGCTCCTGATCTTCGGCGTGCCGCTGTTCGCGTTCGTGGTGCTCACCGCGGTCTTCAGCCATCCAGTCATCCGCGGGCTCGGCGTGACTGTCGTCGACGAGGACAAGTCGGACGCGTCGCGTGCCCTGGTGGAATACATTGCGGCGTCGCCAAGCCTGAAGATCGTCGACCGCTCCGGCACGCTGTCCACGGCCGTGCAGGACATACGCTCCGGCAAGTCGATTTCGGCCGTCCACATTCCGCCGGATTTCGAGCGCGACCTGAAGGCCGCGCGCCGCCCGCAGATCGTCGGGTTTTATAACCAGCAGTTTTTGACTCCCTCCGGGATCGCATCCTCGGGTCTGAGCGATTCACTTTCCGCAGCGGCAGCGGTGGCCGCTCCCGCCAGTCGCGCGGCACCTGCGCCAGCGTCCCTGGGTGCGCTCAAAGCGGAGACCATGGCGCTCGTCAATCCGCAGAAGAACTACGCGCAGTTCCTGCTGCGCGCGCTGCTGCCGACCATCATCCATGTGGTGATGACCCTTGCCGCCGGCTATTCCGTCGGCTCCGAATTCCGCCGCCGCGACGCGCGGGCGTGGCTCGAAAGCGCCGGCGGCGATCCGCTTGTCGCGCTGGCCGGCAAGCTCGCGCCGCTGTTCTGCATCTTCATTTTGATCATGCTGGCCGAGCCGCTGTTCCTGGAGGGTGTGCTGGAGATTCCCTTCAAGGGCGACTTGCCGTTGATGATCGCTGCGGCCTCGCTGCTGATCATCGCCTATCTGTCGCTCGGCGCCCTGCTCCAGCTTCTGGTCGGCGATCTCGCCACCGGACTCGGGCTTGCGGGCCTCATTGCCTCGCCCGCATTCGGCTATGCCGGCGTCGGCTTTCCCACCATCGGCATGAATGCCTTTGCGCAGACATGGAGCGCGATCCTGCCGCTTCGCTGGTACATGGCCGTCCTGCTGGGACAAGCCGCGCGGGGATTGCCGGTCGCGGATTCCGCTATTCCCTTCGCTGCACTTGCCGGCCTGGCGCTGGTCTTTGCCGGCCTGGCGTGGATGCGCATGGCGAACGTCACCCGCAAGGGCTGGTTCGCAACAGCGCGGCCTGCCGAGCCACACGAGGTCATCTCCACACCGCGCGGCGTCGGCGGCGCCTTCGTGGCGGAGTGGCGGCGCGTGCTGGGAACGCGGGGCGCCTTCGCTCTGCTGTTTCTCGCTCCCCTGGTCTACGGCATCTACTATCCGCAGCCCTATCTGAACCAGATCCTTCGCAAGCTTCCGATTGCGGTCGTCGATAACGATCTCAGCAATCTCAGCCGGCAGATCGTCGAGACGCTGGACGCGAGCGGCGCATTAAGCGTGACGGTTCGCGCCCGAACGCTCGCCGAGGCGCACAGCGCGATCGATCGCGGGCAGGCCTTTGCCGCCGTCGAGATTCCACCCGACACCGAACGCGACGTGCTCAAGGGCATCACCGCCCACATACCCGTCTATGCGGACGCAACCTATCTGTTCATCTTCAGATCGAGCGCCAGCGGGGTCGCCACCGCCATCGGAACCTTGACGTCCGAGCTGGTTTCGCGCGGCGCGCGCTCGGATGGCAGCCTCGTCAAGGCGAAGCTCGCGACGTCGAGCCCGGCCGACGTGTTGCTGCAGCCGATCTTCAACCCGGTGGGCGGCTATGCGAGCTACGTCGTTCCGGCGGCGTTCATCCTGATCCTGCAGCAGACCCTGCTGATCGGCGCAGCGATGCTGACCGGCACCGCGCTGGCGAGCGGAGGCGCAGCCTTTGCCGGCGTGCTCGGCCGCGGCATCGCGCATCTGACCGTCTACCTTCCTGCGCTCGCGCTCTATCTCATCGTGCTGCCGCGGATCTACGGTTTTTCGACACTCGGCCATCTTCCGCAGATCCTCGCGCTCGCGAGTGTCTTTCTGCTGGCGACGAGTTTCATGGGTCAGGCTGTCGGGGCCTGGTTCACGCGGCCTGAGAACGCAACCATCCTGCTGCTGGCGACGAGCCTGCCGCAGTTCTTCATGGCCGGCTTCGCGTGGCCGCGCGAAGCGATTCCGGACGTGGCCCTTGCGTTCGGCCGGTTGTTCCCGGCCGACTCCGCGATCGACGGCCTCGTGCGCGTCAACCAGCTCGGCGCCGGCATCTGGGAGGTTGCGCATGACTGGCTCGCATTATGGTGCCTGGCGCTCGGCTACTTCGCGCTCGCAGTGATCTCGGCATTTGCCGTCGGGAGGAGACAGGGACATGCCCAACCTTAGACCTGCCGCCTTCGTCGCGATTCCGCTCGCGCTGATCGCGGCGGGCGCGCTGCTCTATGTCGTGCGCCACTCGGCACCGCCCGCAGCCATCGTCGGCGTCGTGCGCGCGACCGAGATCAGGGTCGAGCCGGAGGTCAACGGCCAGCTGGTCTCGATCGCGGTCGAGAAGGGTGCCTCTGTGAAGGCCGGCGACGTCGTGGCGCGGCTCTCGGCGGTGGAGTTGACGGCGCAGGCGGACCAGGCGCGTGCCGTGCTCGCGTCCGCCGTCGCAAGCCGCAACAACGTCTATGCCGGCGTGCGCCGCGAGCAGGTCGACTCGCTGAAAGCCGCCATCGCCAAGGCCGGCGCCCGCCTCGACTTCGTGCAGGCCCAGCTCACCCGGACCAGCACGCTGGCGCGCCAGAGCTTTGAATCCCAACAGTCGCTCGACCAGGCCGAGAATGACGTTGCAAGCGCGCGTGCCGGCGTGGCGGAGGCCCAGGCCAATTACGATGCGGCCGTGGCGGGACCGACCCGGGAAGAGCGCGCGATCGCCGACGCGCAGGTGCAGGCTGCGGCCTCCGCGGTCACCGTGCTCGAGCGCCGCCTCGACAAGATGGTGTTGCGCGCGCCGGCCGACGGCGTGGTCAGCGTCATCGCCGCCGAGGTCGGCGAAAATGTTCGCGCGGGCCAACCGATCCTGATGGTCGAGGCCGCGGGCAGGCAATGGCTCTCGTTCAACGTGCGCGAGGATCATCTCGATCGTCTCGCGATGGGAGAAACAGCGAACGTGATGCGGAACGGCGCTAATGGCGCGACCAAGGCGGTCATCACCGAGCTGCGGCCGCTCGGAACGTTTGCCACCTGGCAAGCTGAGCGGGTCATCGGCGATCACGACCGCAACACGCTTCGCCTGCGCCTCGACCCGAAGGGAGAGTTAGCAGGCCTTGAGCCGGGCATGACCGTCTGGATCGGCCCCTAAACCCCGGTGATTTGGGCTCGCGGAACCAAGCTGTTCCGACCGTCTGCAAAATGAAGCCCCAGCAGTCATTGAGACCACTGGGGTTTTTCAACAGCCTTGCGGAATTCGAATTCAGCCTAGCTGGTGACGGCGGCTTCGGTGTAGGGCGCCGTATTCTTCGCGCGGTTGTCGATGCTGAGAGCGCCCGCACCGAAAGCCGCGATCTGGAGCAGTCCGCCCGCCATCATCACGTTCTTCAGGAAGTGAATCACCCCGATGTCCATAGCTCCGGCCCGTGTGGATGGCCGAAGATACTAGCCCGCGCCGCCCAATTCCCTGATGCTGCGCCGCACTACTGCGCGCCTAGCCTGGATTTTCGAACAGATCGAGCCGCGGCCCAGCGGAACTTCGATCGCTACCTTTGCTAGAACCATTCAAAATGTATAGGCTGATCTGGTCAACGGGCTTGAGAGAAAGGCCCGGGACGTTCGGGACGTGAGACGCTGAAGGGGTTGCTTGATCGGAAGGCGCGGTCGTCTTCACGGCGGGTGCGACGGATATGGAATCCGATTCAGACGGCCGTCACGGCGGCCTGGAAGGGTCTTACCGTCGGACTTTACGTGAGCGAACCGGCAGTTGCGCCAGGCACTCCCCCGCATTCAGGTGAATGATCGCAGGGCCCGTCATGAGCGGTCCAGCATCTTTCACGTCGGAGGAGCCGGGATGGACCAACGAGAAGTGCTGGCGGCGTGGGAGAAGTTCGTCGAGCGCGGAGCGTTGTCATCCGACTTGAGATCATCGGTCGCAGCGTCGTGGCAGCGATCCAGGAACCATCACGTCACCGTCGACCGTGCGCGAGCGCCGCTCGTCGCGGACGCCGAGTTGTTTCGTCATCGCTCCAAATACGCGTCGCTCCGTCATGCCGCCCGCTGCGCTCTCGAGAACTCAAAAACATTTCTGCGCGATGCAAACTCAATCATGATCCTCACCGATCCGAGTGGGCTGATCATCGATACGCAGGGCGACGACAGGGTCATCGACGCCGGCCGCGCAGTCCATCTCGAACACGGAGGACGCTGGAGCGAGGCCGACATCGGCACCAACGCGATTGGCGCCGCGATAGCGGAATCGAAACCTGTCCAAATTCACGGTACAGAGCATTTCTGCTCGGAGGTGCAGCGGTGGACTTGCGCTGCCGTCCCGGTTCATGACCCGACCGATGGCGAACTGCTTGGCGTGGTCGACATCTCGGGTCCTGCAAGCACCTTCAATCCGCAGAGCCTGGCTTTGGCCGTCGCGGTCGGCCATCACGTGGAAAGCGTTCTGGCCCAATCGGTCCGACAGGAACACGAGGAGTTGCTGTGCCGCTTTCTCGGCAGGAGATCGCAATGGGCGAACGATGAATGCATCGTGCTCGATCGTCGTGGCATGATCCTCCACGCCACCGAGCGTGCTCTGAACGCACTCCAGCATGATCGCCACGGCATTTACAACGACGCGCCAACCCGCTTTTTGAAGACGGTTCCCTTCGATGAGTGGCCGAGCAGGTTGAAAGAGCTGCTTCCCAACGCGAGCTTCAACTTCGTCGAGAACGGACGCTCCGGCATCGGCGCCATCGTGGTGCTGCATGCGCGACGACGCCAGTTGATCACGCATCGCGACGTCCAGAAATCGAGATCCGAATCTGACGGTCGCGAGACCGCGAGCTCATCATCTGCCCGAAAGGATTCAAAGCCGGAACCACGGTCTCTTCAGAGCATGGCCGCCGGCTTCGTTGCGCACGACCCCGCGGTCCGAGCGATCGTCCGTCAAGTCGAGACCGCGGCAGCACGCAAGATGCCCATCCTCATCCGAGGCGAGACCGGAACCGGCAAGGAACAGCTTGCCCGCCACGCCCATATGGCGAGTGGGCGGACCGGCGCGTTCGTTCCAGTGAATTGCGCCGCCCTGCCGGAAAGTCTGATCGAGAGCGAGCTGTTTGGCTATGCCGCGGGAGCATTCACCGGGGCGCGGCGCGGCGGCGCGATTGGACTGGTCAAGGAGGCCGACGGCGGCACGCTGTTCCTTGACGAGATCGGCGACATGCCCGTCGCGCTGCAGGCGGTGCTTCTGCGCCTGCTCGACGACTGGACCGTGCGCCCCGTCGGCGGCGTCAGATCGAAGGTCGATGTCTTTCTCATCTCCGCCACCAACGCCAGGTTGGACAAGGCCATCGCCGAAGCCCGGTTCCGATCCGACCTGCTCTATCGTCTCAATACGCTCGAGGTCAACCTGCCACCGCTCCGGGATCGCAACGACTTTGATGCCATCGTTCGCCATCTGCTCAATGCGATCGACCCGAATTGCGAGATCACGCGGACGGACATTGCGCATCTCGCCGCACGTCCCTGGCCTGGCAACGTCCGCGAGCTCCGCAACGTTCTGGCGCGATTCACCCTTGCCGCTGCGGACGGCTCTATCAACGAAGCCAGCGCGGAGAGCATCGTTCAACACCCCGGAGCGGAGTCCGGATCGCTCCACGACATCCACCGCGCGCGAATCCTTGTGGTGTATGCCGAGACCGCCGGAAACGTCAGCGAAACCGCGCGGCGCCTCGGCGTGTCAAGAAACACCATCTATCGCGCACTGGGGCAGAAGAAGCCCGAGTGATGCCATAGTGCCTCGAAGCGCCTATGCTGCGAGTATCGCAGCATGCCCTACTATGGACAGAGCGCCGGTCGCTTCGAACCGATGATTGTTCCGTTCAAAGCAGCTCAGCACCACCACCTCGGGCCGGGCCGGCGGTCGGATCGTAGTCATCCGGCTTCTTGGCGATCAAGGTCTGAGTCGTCAGGATCAGTCCGGCCACCGATGCCGCATTGCGAACCGCGCTGTAGCAAACCTTGACCGGGTCGATGATGCCAGCTTCGACAAGATCGACCGCCGAACCATTGCGCACGTCGAGCCCGTGGCCATTCGTGGCCTTGGCAATTCTCGCAACTTCCGCCTCTCCGTTCAGGCCGGCATTGGCGGCAATGTAGAAAAGCGGCCGACTGAGCGCGCGTTGCAGCAGCTCGGCGCCCTGCCTGGCGCCTCCGTCCAGACGGTTGATCAATTCGTCGAGCCTTGCAGCGATCCTGAGCAAAGCCACTCCGCCGCCCGGCACAATGCCTTCTTCGATCGCGGCGCGGGTCGCGTTGATCGCATCCTCGATCAACTGGGTCCGGCGTTTTTGCTCGACCGGCGTCGCGCCGCCGGCAAGAATCATCGCTGTGCCGCCGGACAGTTTCGCGACGCGCTCCTGGAACTTATCCCGCTCAATATTTTCGGGAGCGGCATCGTATTGGCGCAACACCTGCTCGCGTCGCGCCGCGATGGCCCTCTGATCGCCACCTCCCGCCGTGATCAGGGTCTTCGAGGCGGAAATGCGCACTTGGCGCGCGGACCCGAGGTCGTGCAGCTCCACCTTCTCGAGCCTTCCGCCCAGATCCGCCGAGATAACGCGCCCACCGGTCGCGATCGCGATATCCTCGAGCATCGCCTTGCGCCAATGGCCGAACTCCGGCGGATGAATCGCGGCGACCTTGAAATTGGATTTCTCCCGACGCGCCAGCAATTGCATGATGACAGATGGCGCCACTTCCTCGGCGATGATCAGCAAAGGTCGCCCGCTCTTTTCGATGAGCGAGATCACACCAGCCAGTTGCTCCCCGGTCTGGATCTTGAGATCGGTCATGATGATGAACGGACTGTCGAGAACCACCTGCATTTTCTCGACATCGGTGACCATATGATGTGAAAGATAGCCGCGATCGAAGGCCATGCCTTCAACGACTTCCAGCGTCGTCTCGACCGTGTTGCCAAATTCCACCGCGACGATTCCGTGATTGCCGGCGCGCTCGAAGGCTTCGCCGACCATATCGCCAAGCGCTGTGTCGTTGGCGGCAATGCTCGCAACAGCCCGCAGGCCAGCAGACCCCTGCAGCGGTCTCGCCGACCGTCGTAACGCCGTGATGGTCTCACTAACCGCCAGTTCCAGCCCTTGAACCAGCTCGACCGGATTGGCGCCGGCCGCCAAACATTTCAGGCCTTCCTGCACAAGAACATCGGCCAACACGGTGGCCGTGGTGGTGCCGTCCCCGGCTACCTCATTGGTTCGCGCTGAAACCTCACGCAACACCTGCGCGCCCATATTCTCAAACGGGCATTCAAGTTCGATTTCGCTGGCAATGCTGACGCCATCGCGCGACACGATCGGTGTGCCGATCGGTCGGTCCATGATCGCGTTCATGCCCCTCGGACCCAGCGTTCCGCGTACCGCCTTGGCGAGCTTGGCGACGCCCCGGCCCAGCGCGGCCCGCGCAGCTTCATCGTGCAACATGATCTTCGGCATTCTATATCCCCGACTTTGCCTTGAGGTCGTCTGGTCTGGACTTGTTATCGATGCTGCGCACCCGCATCACCGCACCTGTTACGTGTCCGGCGACGCCGGCATCGTCCTCGATTTCGGTACGAACGGTGTATCGAGGTCGAACCGCGCGGCAAGCAGGCCGCGGCACAGTGCGCCGTTGAATTCAGCATTGATGCCCACGCGACGTAGATTCGACAGGTATGCGGCAAGGCCGTCGGCTTTCAACCGCGCTCCGCTCGCATCGACAAAGGCGGGTTCACCACCGCTTGCCGGACCTACGACGGCACGTCGCTCGAGATAGCGCTGAATCAGCGTCTCACCTGCATCGTCGAGCGGCAGGCAACCGAGCTCCGTCAACGTCAGGCTCACGATCTCTGCCGGCGACTGCCCCAGCGCGATGAGGTGACTGAGTAGCGCAACCTGCCGGCGCTGGAACGCCTTGACGAGGAATGTCTGACGCAGATCATCGAGGCTGCCATCGGCCTCGGCGCCGAACGTTTCCTGGAACGAGCGCCCCTGCGCGAGGCCAGCATTGATCTTGTCGGCATACATGTGCTCGCCCAAGACCACGCTGACGCCCTTGACCCAGTCCAACGCGCTGATGGACCGGCGCATGTCGTCCGCCATCAGGAACGAGAAGTTGGCAGCGCACCAATAGGTCGGCAAGCGGAACTCGATGTGGACCCGATCCTTCGCGTCGACATCGGCCCTGGTCACGAAATTCAGGTCGATGACGGACTCGTCGAGTTCCGGGTCCATCACGTCTCGCAGGCAGGCCCATATCTGCGCCTGCCTGTCATCTGACGAATGGCTTCTCGGCCGCTCCCTCCCCTCAACGCCACGCTTCATGGCCATCACCTCGGCGCGTGAACGGCTTCGGGCAAGTGGGCATAACCGCCGCCCGCCTGGATCTTCTTCTTCTGCGCTTCGACATCGATGCCGTAGATGCGCGCGGCATTGAGACCGAGGATCTTGATTTTCGTTTCCATCGACAGCACCGAACCGGTCTCCTTGGTGACGTCGGCCGGGATTTCAAATGCCATGAACTTGTCGATCAGCCATTTCGGCGTCCAGATGCCATAATCGCTACCGTAAAGGATCTTGTCCGGTCCGACCCAGAATAGCAGTTCGGAAATGACGTGGGCGAAGTACCCCGGCCGCGAATGGATGAAGGGCAACGCCACCGCGAGGCCGGCATAGACGTTGGTTTCCTGGGTCGCGATCCAGCAGAAGTCGTCAAGGCGCGGCAAGCCACAGTGCTCGACGATGAAGTTCAAATCCTGGAACGAGGTGGCGACGTCATCGATATCGGCGACATCGAACGCATCCCGGTTCAACGGGATGATCGTTGGCCCCTTGTGGACGTGGATGTTCTTGATCCCGAGCTTCTGCGCCGCCTCGAGATACTGGTAGGACGCCTTGTCGGTGAGCTTGTAGCCCTTCGACTCGCCACGCCATTCGGCGGTGTAGAGCTTGACACCCTTCAGCTTGTGCTTCTCGGCGAGCGCATGAAGGTCTTCGATGCCCTTGGTACCGTCACGCGGATCAAAGGCGCCGTTCAGGATGAAGCGGTCCGGATGGCTCTTCTTCATCGCCGAGTTTCGTTCGGTGGTATTGAAGCCGTTCTTGTAGAAGTCGGTGAGATAGGTCGGCTGCAGGATCGCCATGTCGTCGTAACCGGTGACGAACAGGTCGTCGAACATCGTCTTGGCGTCGTACTTCTCGAACTTCTCCTTCTCCCATTTCTCCGACGGCGGGCTCAGATTCGAGTGATAAGCGTAGAAGCACTCGATGAACTGCTTGCCGTGGATGTTCTTCTGGTTGGCCGGGCTGCCATCCCAGAAATGCGTATGCCCATCGATGACAAAAATCTCTTCACCCTTGGCCGTCCTGTACATGGCGTTACTCCCGCTCCGCTGGATATTGCGTATTGTTGTGAGGCGCGATTGATGTCGTCGATTGAGCCCGGCCGGCTCTGTGCCGGCCAGGCTGGTTCGCTGGCGATCATTAAACGATGTATCTCATCATCTCGTTCATGTCGCCGAACAGCATGACGGTGTTGTCATCCGTCATGACCATGCGGCCGTAATGCGTCGAGGTTGAAATCTCAAAGAGATGCGGGGTCATGACGCGGCCCAACTCTTCGGAAATCTCATCCATCTTGAATTCCATCTTGCCGTCGCCATCGATACGGATCATCGCCGGCATGTAGGTCACCTTGATGTGTTCATGACGGCTCATGACTTCGGCGATAGCGCGCGCCTCGACGCTATCGTTCATTGTCACTCCGCATTGATGCGACACCGTGTCCTCGAACGTGATGTCTTTCATCGATTTGAAGATGTTGTCGTTCTCGTGCAGCATGTCGGTCTCCAGAAGGATTGAGTGTGAGGGCGTGAAGCGATGCCGATTACGACGCCAGTCCGGCCGGAACCGTCAGGCCAAGCTCGGTGGCGATACCCCTGATACGATTCTTCGCGTGTGCCATGGCATCGGCGAAAGCCGCGACCTTGACCCGAGGCTGCGACCAGATGGGCTGCAAATGATTGGCGGCATCGAGCGCAAGATCGGCATGATTGGCCAACCATTTGTTGAACAACGCAAGGTTCTGCGCCCCGAAGGTCGGATCAGTGCCGAGGATGTGGAACAGCTCGACGGTATTGGCGAGATTGCGCTCATAGTCGGCCTCCGCAGCGGAGACGACAGCCGGAGTGATAAAGTCGTTCTGCGCAGACGCCGCCTGCATCAGGAAGCCCGAGCGGAAGAGTTCGCCGACCAGCGGCTCGAACACCGCATTGGTCGCAAAATATTGCTCGAGATAGTCGTTTGAACCCATCACTGATTCAACCGACTTGCGCACGCCTTGCCAGATCGGATCTTCCAGCCAGTGCTTCTTGCCGGCGGCAATGTCGAAGCCTGGAAGGTCGAGGCCGATTTCGCTCAGATAAAGAGTGATGTCCTGCGCGAAGCGAAGCTTGTAGGACGAGTTGGTCAAGATCGCATTGTTGACCATCTGCGTGTAGCCGTAACGTTGCGCCTGCATCGTCGAGGTGCCGAGACCGAACTCGGCATGCTTGTAGGCTCCGAGATGGTTCTGCAGTATCTTCACCCAGGCGGGATCGAAGCGGGTCGGCGCGCCAGATTTCCGACCATTCTCGATGGTGTTCTGCACCATGCCGCAGATCGTCGACTGGCGCTGGTAATGGGTACGCTCCCACTCCTGGTCGACAGCGCGGAATTTGTGCCAGTTCGAGCTTTTTGCCGCCGTCCAATCCTTGGAATAGGTCGGCGTTCCGTCAGGGAACGAGATGATCCAGTCCTGCAGCAGATATCGCTCCGGATCGGGTTGAACATCGACCGTCATGTCTTCGTAATGGGTCGCCTTGCGCCCCTTCGGCTCAAAGTAATTGTACTTGCGGCTGTCGGATCCCGGGAAAACCGCTGCCCCCGCGGCTCCGGATTTGACGATTGCCGCAGGCTTGGTCGCTGCTGCTCTGCTCGTTTGCGCGCTCATTGCTTACTCCCTTTCTGCCATTCTGTTCTGCGACGAACCTTGAACGCCGTCATCGCACCGCCGGCGTAAACTTGTCGAAATAGATGTGGTCCGGCTCGACCCCGTTCATTTGCAGTACGGGCAATACGGCGTCGATCATCGGCGTCGGCCCGCACGCATAGGCGTCGATGGCGCCGCTCAGCTTCTCCTCGCGCAGATGGCGCAGCACGACCTCGTGGATCAGTCCGGTCTCGCCGTCCCAGCCGTCACCCGTCTCCGCATGCGACAGTGCCGGCACGAATTTGAAATCGTTCAGCCGCGCGGCGATTGCCGCGAGCTCATCGAGGTAGAACAAGTCGGCGCGGGTACGCGCTCCGTAGAAAAACCGGACCGGTCTCTGCTCGCCGCTCCCGATGTGATCGGCCAGGATCGACCACAGCGGCGACATGCCCGAGCCGCCGCCGATCAGCAGCATCGGCCCCGGACGTTCTTCGCGCCGGAAGCAGGTGCCATACGGCCCCTTGGCGATCACGGCGTCGCCGACGGCCAATTTCCCATCGAGCTGGGACGAGAATGCCCCGTTCGGATATTTCTTGATGATGAAGCGAAGATTAGTGCCTTCTCCGGGCGGGTTCGCCATCGAAAAGGCGCGGGTGATGGTGCCATCCTGAAGCGTCAGATCGACGTACTGGCCGGCCCAGAACTTCATCGGCCTCTCGATCTCGATCTCCAGCAATCTGATGTCTGACGTCAGCGCGCCAATCCCTGCCACGCGGCCGGAAAATGCCTTCACCGCGATCGAACGGCTGAGCAGGTCTTCGTCATAGTTGAGCAATTCAACACCGATGTCGCTGTAGACATGCGTCCGGCACAGCAGGACGTGGCCGGTCTCGCTCTCGTAATCCGGCAGAGCGAAGGTCGAGTATTTCAGAAGCTCGATGTCCCCATCGATCAGCTTTGATTTGCAGCTGCCGCACTGACCTTCCTTGCAGCCATGCATCAGCGAGATGCCCTGACGAAACGCGGCATCCAGGACGGTCTCGCCCTCTTCCACTTCCATCTCGATACCCACTGGTTCGAAACGAACCTTGTGAACCCGCACGTCCGTCATTATCCCGGCCCTGTCGTCGTGGCAGTTGTACAGAACGATCGGCAAACCGTTTGTCGGTCCCGGCAAGAGGGGCCGCCGAAAGCGGCCCCTCCCCCTAATCATCTCTTTAGTGGCAGGGATTGATCTTGAAGCCCTTACGGTATTCGGCCGTCGCCACCTCGCGCTCGATCGGCGAAAGCGCTCTGAAGCCACGCAACGGACTGCCAAGCGTGTGTCCGCGCACGTGATCGAGCGTCCACATGTCCTTGGAGTCGAAGCGCAGATGCGGTTGCGCGATCATGGTCTTGCCGTCGGGCCGGACAAAACCGAGATCCTTGATCGCGTCGGCGACGTCCCAGCCGTGATAGCAGTCCTCCCATTCACGGCGACCGCTGAAGCGGCCCATTGCCGGCGTCGCACGGCCCTCGTATTCCGCGGCGAACGCCACCTTGTGGGTCCAACGGCAACCTTCGGAGCAGTAAGTGTAGATCTTGCCGTCGACCTCGTCGCAGACGAAGTCCTCGCGGATCAGGCAAGGGACCATGCAGCTCCAGCAACGATGCGGGTATGAATAGCCCACCTCGCTGTTGAAGAGGATGTTGGTCTCGCCGGGCACGCTGAGCTTGGCGTGCCATTTCCAGAAATCGCCGAATTCGGCGTACCAACCCGGATATTTGTGCTCGAACCACTCGAAATCACGCTCGGTCTGGGCCTCGATACGCCAGAAGTTCACCGACCATCCGACGGTGAAGAACTGCGCGGTCTTGTGGACATAGTTCTTCTTGACGATCCGATCCCAGGCGGCGGCGACGTCATCGTGATGGATCTTGATGCCGTACTTCTCGAGCGGCAACATGTAGGTCCGGTAATAGTCTTCGTAGATCCAGCGATGCCAGAGCTCGGCGTAGGACTCCTTGTTCTTGTCGCGGTTGGTCGTGCCGTACTCGATGAACGTCCCGATCGCGGCATCGACAATCGCGTGATTCTGCCAGAAGGCGTATTTCAGATCGCGCTCCAGCAGCTGGTGGTTCGACGGATCGTTGATCATCGCCATCAGCATCGAGTGACCGTTGCCGATATGACGGGATTCGTCCGACTGGACCGACAGGAACACGGTTGGCAATGCATAGTCGCCGTTGCGCGCCGCTTCCGACGGCATCGCCACGAACAGGGTATTGGTGAAGGCAGTTTCGGCGACGACCGTCAGATAGACGTTGGCCGCGGTGATTGCGTCACCGGTCAGGAAGCCCTCGGCGAACTGGCGGCCGATCGTGGTCGCATAGCATTTGCCGAACGCGGCTTCCGTGATATCGAACCCGGCTGGATCGATGTAATTCTCCATGTACCACTTCTTGAGGTTCATCTGGATCGTCGAGTGCCGGAACTCGTCGACCATCTGCATGGTGAAGCCGGTGCGCAATTCCTCGCCGGGCGCCAACCGCCCGACCATCGCCATCGAACGCGCCGCCGAGATCTCCGGGAACGGGATGATCGCCAGGAACAGCTTCATCCACTCGACCCATCGCGGCTCGACATTGCGGAACATGTCGCCGCGCAACGCCGCATCCAGCGCGCCATAGACGCGGTTGTCTTTCTCTTCCTGCATCGGGAAATATGACCGCAGGACCTGCTTCATCGGGTCGCGCGGTGTCTTCGAGATCTTGTAGTCGGTTGGGAAAGTCATCGCCTCCTGCACGTAGCTTGGCGTCCAACCAAGGTCCGCGACGCGGTTGGCCGCTTCAGCGATGCTGATCCCCTTCTGCGCGGTGATCTTGTTCAGTGTCAGACTTGCAGACATTTCCAGCTCCTTTGAACGTTGCGTTATCTTCAGCATTCTCGCTTCGGTTCCAGGTCAATCCCCTGGATCGCTTTGTTGAAATTCTCAGCTGCAAAACACACTTTGAGTCCGTTAAATGGATTGATTGATCTGCTGACTCGTCGTTTCACGTCAGCCCGGTTTCTCGGCGCTGACGGTCTCGTCACCTCCGTTGGCTCGTTTGATGAGAGGTTTGCCTTCGGCAACGAATTTCGCCGAGAGGACCAGCGCGCCAGTAGCGAAATCCCTTCCGTGCGCGGCGATCATGGCCTCCGCGATCTCGGCCAGCTGAATGAAGAAGGCGTCTTTCGACCCGGCTTCCTCGCTCATGTCCGGTTGCGGAGACGGCATTTGTGCCTGTTGCTTTGATGCAATCATGGTTGCGTTGTTCCTGCTCATCATGCGTGCCCCGAACGTTGGTGGTCGCCGGACGAAGGACCGTTGTCGATCTCCAGCAGGGACGTGTCGAGCCATTCACGCTCGGCCACCAGGCGTCGATGCTCCTCCCGGAGCATCTCCAGGCGCGCGATCGCTCGCTCCAGTTCAGCATGCGCGTCGCTTCCGGCGTCGGCGCGCGCCGCGCTACGCGCGGCGCATGCGAGTTCGATTTCGGCTCCGCCGCGCGCGTACTCATTCTTGATTTGCATCTCGTTGTTATCGACCATCTCGTCGATCAGCCTGTCCCGGGCAATCATCCGATCGCGGGCGCGCTGCAATTCAGCGGCTTCCTCGGCGGTGATCGGTGGCCGGCATCGGCTGTCCTTTGTCACTCGCGCCACTCTCGTTCGATGATCTGGACCGAGGCTTTGCATGTCGCGGCACATCCCTAAGGGATCAGGACCGCGCGGCCATGAATGCGTCCATGATGCAGATCGTGAAGCGCGTCATTGGCCTGGCTCAGCCTGTATTCCTTGGTGTGGAGTTCGACGAGGCCGCGATCCGCGAGCGCCATCAGCTCCACCAGCTCGGCGTATGTACCGACCAGGTTGCCGACGATGGTCTTTTCCGATGTGATCATGTCGATGGTCGGGATATCGATCTTCCCACCATACCCGACGATGTAGTAGTAGCCGGCGTTCGCTGTCATCGACAGGCCCTTGGCGATAGCGTCACCCTCGCCAACAAAATCGATCACGGCCTCCGCGCCGCGCCCGTCGGTCAGCGCCAGCACCGCCTCGACTTCGTTGCCGTCTGCCTTCACAACGTGATGTGCACCGCACTTCTTGGCGAGTTCGAGAGACTGTTCGGCGCGATCGACCACGATGATTTCTGCCGCGCAGAGCGCTGCGAGAACCTGGACGCCGATATGGCCCAGCCCACCGGCGCCGATCACCACGACATGTTCGCCGGGCAACAGATGACGGGATGCCTTCTTCGCGGCGCGATAAGCCGTCAGCCCGGCATCGGTGTAGGGAGCAACATCCTTCGGTGCGAGCGACTTCGGCAGCTTGATCAGGGAGCGCTGCCCGGTCAGCAGATACTGCGCATAGCCGCCATTGGCATTGATGCCGGGAAACGAGCTGTCCAGCGCATGCATGTCGTCGCCGCGCCGGCACGCGAGACAATGCCCGCTGGTCACCAGCGGATGACAAATTACGCTGTCGCCAACCTTGATCCCTTCGACACCCGGGCCGATCGCTTCGACCCAGCCGGCGTTCTCGTGGCCCATGATGTATGGAAGCTTGACGTCGACCTTGCTGCGCCAGATGCCCTCAACGATGTGCAGATCGGTGCGACAGACGCCGGCACCACCGATGCGCACTATCACGTCCATCGGGCGCGAGATCTTCGGGTCAGTTACGTCATCGAACTTGACGAACTCCTTCGCCGTCAGCTTCTCGTCGAACTCATGAAGCACCGCCGCTTTCATTAAACGCCTCCCCGGCAAAATTATTATTCTGTCGATCTGACGCGATCGCCATCTTGCTGAACAGTTGAGCAAGGGCTGTGCCAAGCGCACAACGGCCTGATCTTTCTATTGTTCTTGCGATCTCGGGAGTGCTCGCGCCGATCCGCCTCGGAGCAGACTTTGCGCGCGACTGTTCCGAGACGGAACAGTTCGACGGCTGCAACAGCGGGTGAGCAGAAATTTGGATTTTTGATTGTTTGATCTATGATCGTGAGAACCGCGCCACACGCGAGAACGACCCGAACCGGGCTACGACCAAGAGGAAATCGCCAAGCAGCGACTCCCGGAGGAGCTATGATGCTGACCGCCAGCCGACGCATGGACAATGCTTGGATGACGCTCGATCAGCGCGGCGCGCCGCCGGCAGAGCTGCTATCGGCCGATATCTACGACAGCTGGATGCGCTGCATTTCGCTTGGTCTCGATACATTGCGCCCTCCTTCGCCCGAGTTCGTGAGCACCGCCGTTTTGCGCCAGGAGCAGCAGCGCTGCTCACTGATTCGCGGCCTGGCGCTCGCGGAGATGCACACGCTGCATCAGCAGATTGCCGGCTCCAATTTCATGATCGCCTTTGCAAATGCCAACGGCCTGCTGCTCGACATCATCTCGGACTCGAGCTTCAGTGATGCCTCGAACGCAGCGAGCATTCGGCCCGGCACTATCTGGACTGAAGCCATTTGCGGCACCAACGGCCTGGGCACCGCCGCGTATCTCAAGCGGGCCATCGTCGTTCACGGGGGCGAGCACTTTTTCTCGCGCTACCACAATCTTACTTGCATCGCGGCGCCAATCTTCGCGCCCGATGGCGAACTGGCCGGAATACTGGATGCGTCATCGGATTGCATGTCGAGGCAGGCGCATACCCAGGCGCTCGTCGCGATGGCGGCAACCCAGATCGAGAATGGTCTGTTCCGCGAACATCACCGCGGAAACATCCTGATCGCTTTCCATAGCCGCGGCGAATATCTGCATACGTTGAGCGCGGGCCTGCTGGCCGTCGACAACGAGGGCAGGATCCTTGCAGCTAACAGGGCCGCAAGCGTCCTGCTGCATGGCCTGCCAGCCTTGCCGGGTCGTCGCTTCGCCGACGTCTTTCGTACGAAATTCAACGCCTTTGTCGATGAAGGCCGGCGCAAGGAACGCCAGCGCCTCGAGGACGAGGTCGGTAGCCAGTTCGTCGCAACAATCGAGAACGCGCGCCAGTCCTCGATGATGCAAGCCATCTCGCGGCCTCGGCTGTCGACGCCCAAGGACGTTCCCACCCAGTTCGTCTCCGCCGATCCGGCGATCGCTTCCGTTGTCCAACGGGTGGGAGTCGCGGCGGTCCGCAAGATGCCGATACTGATCCGAGGCGAAACCGGCACCGGCAAGGAGCAACTCGCCCGCCATGCTCATACCGCCAGTGGACGGGCCGGCGCTTTCGTCCCGGTGAATTGCGCAGCGCTCCCTGACAGCCTGATCGAGGCGGAGCTGTTCGGCTATGCCGAAGGCGCTTTCACGGGAGCAAAAAAGGGCGGGTCTGCTGGACTGTTCAAGGAAGCGGACGGCGGAACGCTCTTCCTCGACGAGATCGGCGACATGCCGGTGACGTTGCAGGCCGTGCTGCTGCGCTTTCTGGACGATTGGACTGTCCGGCCGGTCGGTGGCACCAAACGTCAGGTCGACGTTCTCCTGGTGTCTGCCACCAATGCCAATCTCGACGACTCGATTGCGAAGGGCCGATTCCGATCCGATTTGCTGTTTCGTCTCAACACGCTGGAGGTGACGTTACCGCCTTTGCGCGAGCGTTCCGATTTCGCCGAGATCGCACGCCATTTGATCCACAAGATCGATCCCTTGATGGATTTGACCGCAGGGGCGATCGATCGTTTGGCCGAACTCGATTGGGATGGAAACATCCGCGAACTGCGCAACGTGCTTTCCCGATTGTCGCTGGCCGAGCCGGGAGATCTGATCGACGAGACATCGGTCGAGTCCGTACTTGCACATTCAGGCGGCGAGCGCTTGACCGGCAAGGCGGTGGGTGGTGGGCTCAAGGCCAATCTGCATGAGATTCAGCGCTCGCATGTGCTGACCGCGTATGCGGAAACGGGCAACAACATCAGCAAGACCGCGCGCCGCCTAGGCGTGTCGCGCAATACGATCTATCGTGCCCTGCGCGGCAACAAGGATTAGCACAATCGTGGCGAAGGCTCTGCGGCGGCAGCGCGATCCGGCTGTAACTGGAGGCGCTGAAGTCCAGCCCCTCGTCGGGTTCAATTGGGAGTGTCGCCATGTTTGAACCGGAAAACGGTCTCGAAGCCCTGATGCAGGCTGCCGCAAGGGACGCCAGCATCGTTCCAGCATTCTATCGCGCGTTGCTCGAGACGGAGATCTACATTCTGACGCCGGAAGCGCCGATGAAACCTGGACGCCGTCGCTCGCTCAAATTTCAGGAGGAGATCAACGTTGCAACGGTCGACTTCCAGAACATGAAATGGCACCCCACCTTCACCTCAAAGAAGCGCATCTACGACTATATAAAGCAGCCTGAGGTGTGCCTTGGCGCCGCCGCGCGCAATCTGTTCGAAATGTTGCCTGACTCTAATTTCTGGCTCAATCCGTTGTCCGAATGTCAGAAGCCACTGCCCGCCGCCGAGATCGCCCTCCTCATGAGTGGCGAGATCTTTGACATGCCGATTAAGTCCGCGCGATAGGCGCAGACTTCCTGCCAGATGCTGTCGGCCAAGCGGAATTATTTCGAAAACGGCGCAGCGACATCAGTTCACTAGACCATCTGCCTGATTTCCTGAAGTGTGCCCGCAAAGGCTCGTGGCGAGCCGGAGGGATGGGAATTCGCCAGGCCGAGGTCGGAGCGGCGAGGACAATGATCGAATGAACAGAGGAGCGCTTTGGTCTCAAGCCGGAGCGGCTTGCCGGGGATACCGCTTACGGGGCTGCTCCGATGCTGAACTGGCTGGTCGAGGCGAAGGGCATCGCACCACATATCCCCGTGTTCGACAAGTCGAAGCGAGATGACGGTACCTTCTCGCGCAGCGACTTTCGATATGATCCGACCAGCGACGTCTACCACTGCCCCGGCCGGAAAGCGGCTCGGGACGAGCGGCACCGTGCACGGGGGCAAAACGCTTTTGTATCGTGCGAGCAAGCTCGACTGCGACGCATGCCCGCTTAAACCGCAGTGCTGTCCAAAAGAACCATCGCGCAAGATCCCGCGCAACATACATGAGCACGCCCGGGACGTCGCCCGGTCGTTCGCTGGCACCGAGGGATTCGAGACGTCGCGACGTCAGCGCAAGAAGATCGAGATGCGGTTTGCGCATTTGAAGCGCATCCTGAGGCTTGGTCGGCTTCGGCTTCGTGGCCCACGGGGCGCCCAGGACGAGTTTGTTCTTGCTGCAATCGCTCAAAATCTGAGGCGCCTCGCGCGTTAGGGTCGGCGGATCAAAGCCGGTCGGCCTTACCGAATGGCCGAAAGACATCCGTCGGTTACAGCCGACTTTTGCAACAAAATCGGCCATGCCCGGACATCGCCACAGGCGGGGCTAGCTGACATGTCGCTTGCTTGACACCTCTCGTAGCGTTGGTCTCTAATCCCCAGGCAAGTCCTGAGGCTGGAGGCGAAATTTTCGCCGCCAATCAAGAATAAGGCCAACTGCTCCGCCAGGCGAGTGCCGGGTAAAGGAGCAGAGGCTAAAAATAGCTTCCTGGGAGGGAACAATGGACAGACGCCAGACAATCAAAATGCTTGGTGGTGCGGCGGCGATCGCCGGTACCGGTTTTCCGGGGTTTGCTTTTGCGCAGGCTCAAAAGGAAATGGTCACGGTCGTGAAGATCGCCGGCATTCCGTGGTTCAACGCTCTTGAAAAGGGAATCCAGAAGGGCGCCAAGGACTTCAGCATCAATGCCACCATGGTTGGACCGGCGAACGTCGATCCGGCACAACAGGTAAAGCTGCTCGATGACCTGATCGCCAAAAAGGTCAACGTGATCGGCTTGGTGCCGCTGGACGTCAAAGTGTGCGAGCCGGTGCTCAAGCGCGCCCAGGCGGCCGGCATCAAAGTCATCACCCATGAGGGCCCCGAACAAGAAGGCCGTGACTGGAATGTCGAATTGATCGATTCCGTTCGCTTCGGTGAAGTGCAGATGGAGCGTCTCGCCAAGGACATGGGCGGCGAAGGCGATTACGTGGTTTATGTCGGGACGTTGACGACGCCGCTTCACAACAAATGGGCCGACGCCGCGATTGCCTATCAGCAGAAGAATTTCCCGAAAATGAAGCTCGTCGCCGACCGTTTCCCCGGCGCCGACGAGATCGATACCAGCCAGCGCACGACGCTTGACGTGATCAAGGCCTATCCGAACCTGCGCGGCATTCTCGGCTTCGGCTCGAATGGGCCGATCGGGGCCGGCAATGCGGTGCGTCAGCAACGCCTTGGCAAGAAGATCGCCGTGGTCGGCACGGTGCTGCCGAGCCAGGCGAAATCGCTCATCGCGGATGATACCATCCGCGAAGGTTTCCTGTGGAATCCCACCGATGCAGGTTACGCCATGGTTGCAGTTGCCAAGCTCGTGCTTGATGGCAAGCCAATCACGGATGGCGTCGATGTTCCCGGCCTCGGCAAGGCTGCGGTCGATGTGGCTGGCAAGCAGATCAAGGTCGACAAGATCATGCGGATCAACAAAGAAACCATCGACGGACTGATCGCCGGAGGACTCTAGAACTACACCGGTCCCAGCCGCCTCGTCGCGCCGCATTCCCGGCTTTCCGGCCGGGAATGCGATCCTCGTCGAGGCGGTCGCATGACGAGCGGTCCCATTACAGGACGAAGCCTTGACGACTTTCCTGGAGATGTCCGGCATATCAAAACGTTTCGGCGGCGTGCATGCGCTTCGCGACGTCGATCTGACGCTGGAGGCCGGAGAGGTGCATTGCCTTGTCGGCGAAAACGGATCCGGCAAGTCCACGCTGATCAAGATCATTTCCGGCGTCGAGGCGCCGGAACCAGGAGGCCGGATCGTCATTTCCGGCAAGGAGTACCCAAAACTAAGCCCGGTCTACTCCACCCATTGCGGCATTCAGGTCATCTATCAGGATCTATCGCTATTCTCCAACCTCACGGTCGTCGAGAACATCGCCATGGCGCACCATCTTGGCGGCGTCCACACGGTGAACTGGTCCTCTATGCGGGCCATCGCCATGGCGACAATGGCGAAGGTCGGCATTGAGGTCGATCCAGAAACAAAAGTCTCCGAACTCAGCATTGCCGGACGCCAGCTGGTCGCGATCTGCCGGGCCCTGGCGGCGGATGCCAAACTTCTCATCATGGATGAGCCGACGGCGTCGCTGACCCGCCACGAGGTCAACACCTTGATTAAGCTCGTCAGCGACCTGAAAAGAAGCGGTATCTGCGTCGTATTCGTGAGCCATCGCCTCGACGAGGTGCTTGAGATTGCCGAACGCGTGACGGTGTTGCGGGACGGCGCCAAGGTAGGCACCTTTGCCGCAGCGACCATCGACGGCAGCAAACTCAGTCACCTGATGACCGGGAAGGCTTTCGAGTATCAGAAACAGGTGCCCGACCTTGCCGTGGGTGCCGTTGTTCTCGAAGTCCAGGGCCTTGGCCGCGATGGTGACTACGACGATGTGAGCTTGCAATTACGCGCCGGAGAAGTCGTGGGCCTTACCGGATTGCTTGGATCGGGCCGAACCGAGCTCGCACTGTCGCTGTTCGGCATGAACCCACCCGATCGAGGCACCATGGCGCTTGACGGCCACCGCATCGCGCTGAACACGAATGCAGACGCGATCCGTCGAGGCATCGCCTACGTATCTGAAGACAGGCTTACACTTGGCCTCATCCTTGACCAGTCGATCACGTCGAACGTCACGCTGACTGTGTTGGAACGTCTCGCCGGCGCGTTCGGCCTGATTGGCGCACGCGCGCGGCAAAGCCATGTTGCGCGATGGGTCGCCGAACTCGGAATCAAGGTCTCTGATCCCAACAACCCGGTCAAGACGCTCTCCGGCGGCAATCAGCAGCGGATCGTGCTCGCCAAATGGATGGCGACCAACCCGCGGGTGCTTATCCTCGATAGCCCAACGGTCGGTGTCGACATCCGCGCCAAGGATGGGATTTATGAGATCATCCGGCGGCTGGCCCGCGAGGGCGTCGCAGTGCTGATGATATCAGACGAAATCCCCGAGGTACTTTATCACAGCCATCGCGTGCTGGTGATGCGCGAAGGACGTTTGACCGCTGACGTGATGGCCGCAGACACCTCCGAAGATGCGCTTCGGCAGGCAGTCAATGCCTGAATCGCGATTTGCTTCATTTGGCAGGTTTCGGCGCAGCCATGAGTTCTGGCTGTTGATCGTGATCCTCGTGCTCTGCGCCAGCCTGGGCGCGGCGAACGGCCAGTTCCTGACCATGCAGAATCTGTTCGACCTGCTGACCTCCTACGCATTCGTAGGCATCCTCGCCCTCGGGCTGCTCGTGGTGCTGATCGCCGGCGGAATCGACATCTCCTTCACGGCGACGGCATCGGTGGCGCAATATGTCACGCTTACGGTGGCGAACGCATACGGCGCGAACTGGATCTGCGTTTTTGCGATCGCGATCGGCATTGGCGGTGCGCTCGGCGCCCTCAACGCGATCTTCATCCAGAAGCTTCGGATACCATCAATCATCGTGTCCGTGGCAACGTTGAACATTTTCTATGGGCTGCTGATTTTCTTCACGGGCGGTAAATATATCTATTCGTTACCCGACTGGTTCGCGACCGGGATATTCTGGTTCGAGTTCGATTGGGGCAAGGATACGTCCTACGGCGTCAACCTGCAGATCCTCGCGCTCGGATTCTCATTTCTGTTCACCTGGCTCCTGCTCAATCGTAGCAATATCGGTCGTCAGATCTACGCCATGGGGGGCAATACCGATGCCGCGCAGCGACTTGGCTTCCATGTCTTCGGCCTCAACATGCTGGTCTATTGCTACATGGGGGTCATGGCCGGTATCGCCTCGCTGGTCCAGGCGCAGCTTGCACAGTCCGTCGCTCCGACGGTGCTG
This sequence comes from Bradyrhizobium sp. P3_C3, assembly GCF_056402655.1. Lineage (NCBI taxonomy): Bacteria > Pseudomonadati > Pseudomonadota > Alphaproteobacteria > Hyphomicrobiales > Nitrobacteraceae > Bradyrhizobium > Bradyrhizobium sp. P3_C3. The sequence goes on from NZ_JBFUGY010000004.1 coordinate 67,248, forward strand.
GTGGGCAAGGAGCTCGATGTGGTTGCGGCCGTCGTGCTCGGCGGCGCCAGCCTGATGGGCGGCGTCGGCACCGTTCTCGGCACGTTTCTGGGGTTGGCACTGCTCGCCATCCTGCAGAATGGAATCATTTTGCTGGGCGTTTCGTCCTACTGGTCGCCATTTTTTGTCGGGTTGGTCATTCTGATCTCGGTCTCGGCAACAGCCTGGTCGCAGCGAGAACGGCGGACCCGGAGCGCGCGGCCATGAGAAATGAGTCCACCCTCGCCCTTCGCGGACGCCTGATCCGTTTTGCCGGCAGCGGGACGATCGCAACCCTGATGCTGTTGTTGGTCGCGCTCTGGTTGGTGTTCGCCATTACCATCGGCGACCGGTTTTTCTCCGTCAACACGCTGCAATCGATGGCCTTCCAGATGCCGGAGCTCGGCATCCTTTCGCTTGCGATGATGCTGGCCTTGTTATCTGGCGGCCTCAACCTTTCCATCATCGCCACCGCTAATCTCTCCGGACTGACCATTGCCTTCCTGCTGACGCACTACATTCCGGGCACTCAGGGCATTGCCTGGGCCGGCGTACAGGTGCTGGCGATTGCGGCAGGGTTTGCCGTCGCGGCACTGGTCGGCCTTGTCAACGGATTTGTCATCGCCTATCTCGGCGTTTCGCCGATCCTCGCAACCCTCGGCACCATGACACTCTGCAAGGGACTCGCGATCGGCCTGACGCGCGGCAATGTCATCTCCGGATTTCCGGAGCCCATTGTTTTCATCGGCAATGGAACGGTTCTCGGGGTGCCTTTTGCCCTGATCGTGCTGGCGCTCTGTGCGTTGCCGGTCGCGCTCATGCTAAACGCAACGCCCTTCGGGGCAAGGGTTTACATGATCGGCTCGAACGAGAAGGCAACCCGCTACTCCGGCGTCGATACCCGCGCCGTCCTGCTCAAGCTATATGTCCTCTCGAGCCTGCTCGCCGGTGTCGCAGCGGTCGTCATGCTGGCACGTTTCAATTCAGCCAACGCGGCATATGGCGAGAGCTATCTGCTCGTCACCATTCTTGCAGCAGTGCTCGGTGGCGTCGATCCATTTGGCGGCTTTGGCAAAGTCGGCGGATTGCTGCTTGCGCTGATAATCCTTCAGGTGATCTCCTCGGCGTTCAACCTTCTCAATCTCAGCCAATTCCTCACTCTGGCGATCTGGGGTGGCATCCTGATTGCCGTTGCCGCAGTTCCTCATCTGGGCGGCAAAGCGCCCCGGTAGACAACGATGACAAGATCGGAAGCCTCTCCCCGGATCGCGGTTCTCGACATTGGCAAGACGAATCTGAAACTGCTGGTCGCGAGTGAGGACGGCTGGCCGCTCGAAACACTTTCGATCCCGAATGTGCCGACCACGGCAGGACCATACCTCGCCTATGATCTTGCCGGGCTGGAAGAGTGGTTCCTCGACACTTTGGCCGTGGTGACGCAGCGCCACACTATCGGCGCGGTGATCGCGACCGCGCATGGGTGTGGCGCCGTTCTTGTCGAAGGTGACGAGCCAGTGCTGCCGATGATGGACTATGATGCGGTCTCGCCGCCTGAGATCGACCAGGCCTACGCCCGGATTGCGCCTGCCTATGATGAAGTGTTTTGCGGTATCAGCGGCGCGATGCGGCTCGGCAAGCAATTGCTCTGGCAGGAAAGCGCATATCCCGCCGAATTCGCCCGCGCGAAAACCTATCTTACGACTGCGCAGTATTTCGCCTTGCGGCTCGGCGGGTGTGCTGCAAGTGAAATTTCACAGCTCGCGGCTCAGAGCCATATCTGGGACCTTTTCCACCATCAGGCTTCCTCCCTGATGCGCAAGCGCGGCTGGGACCGTCTTCTGCCGGAGCGGGCATCCGCCGGTGCGGTGCTAGGGAGGGTTTCGGAGGCCGTAGCCAAGCGTACCGGCCTGGCGCGCTCGACCGAAATCCTCTGCGGCGTGCATGATTCCAACGCCAACCTGTTCCGCTACAAGGCCGCCGGCATGGCCGATACCTCGATCCTATCAACAGGCACCTGGATGATCGGCTTTCAGCGCGGCCTCGCGCTAGACAAGCTCGACGCCACACGCGGCATGGTGCTCAATATCGATGTCGACGGTGAGAACGTACCCTCCACGCTGATCGCGACAGGCCGCGAATACGACTTGATCAGCAGAGACCACGACGCTTCTGATGCAGCCGTCCTCACCGCATTGCCGAGTCTACTGGCCCTTGGAACCCTGGCACTCCCCTCCTTCGTTGGGGATGATGGACTGTTCCCCGGTGCAGCTCACCGCGGACGCATTATCGGACCGCGGCCCGAGACGCCAGCCGAATGGCAGGGGTTGGCAGTCCTCTACGCCGCATTCAGCGCAAACCGCTGTCTAGATGCGCTTGGCAGCTCGAAACACATCGTCATCGACGGTGGCTTCGCCGCCAACCTGCCCTTCGCGCGCGCTCTGGCCGCGTTGCGGCCATCGCAGAGCGTCTCCGTGAGCCAATCTCGGGATGGAACGGCGCTCGGCGCGGCGCTGCTGTGGCGGAGATTTTCGCGTACGATTCCGGTTTCGAGCGTGGTGCTTGAAGCTGTCACGCCGCTCGGCGAGGATGAGTGCAAACGCACCCTTTCCGCCGCCTATCAATCCTGGATTTCTTTTTCGGAGCACCCATCATGACAGACCGCAATCATGCCGATCTCCGCCAGGGCATCGTCGATACCTGCAAGGAGATGAACCGAAACGGTCTCAACCAAGGGACTTCCGGCAATCTTTCGCACCGGATTCCAAACGGCATGCTAATCACACCGACAAGCTTGCCCTACGAGCGCATGCGGCCAGAAGACATTGTCGCGATGGATTTTGCCGCGAATTACCAGGGCAACCATCGCCCTTCTTCAGAATGGCGTTTTCATCGCGATATTCTGCGAGCGCGGGACGACATAAACGTCGTGCTTCATACGCATTCCACCTTCAGCACCATTCTCGCCGTGCACGAGCGTGGCATTCCCTGCTTCCACTACATGGTCGCGGTAGCCGGTGGCAACGATATCCGTTGTTCGCCTTATGCCTGCTTCGGCACACAGGCGCTGTCGGATTATGCCGTCAATGCGCTCGAAGGACGAAATGCCTGCTTGCTCGGCCATCATGGCTTGATCGTAACGGCGCAGACATTTGAAAAGGCGCTTTGGCTTGCCGTGGAGGTGGAGACCCTGGCGAAGATGTATGTCCACGCGCTGGCGATCGGCGAACCTCCGCGCCTCAGCGAGACCGAAATGGCACAGGTCCACGAACAGATGAAACGCATAGGCTACGGCCAGGCGCCCGATCTTGACGACGTCGGTGATGTTCCACGCGCCATGCCTCAGTCGAAACTGGCGCCACATTGACTCAGAGTGTCGTTGAACGCGGCTAGTCTTCTCTTCGCTAAGGAAACTTGCAAGCAACTCTACCAGCCGCTGGTGATCAAGCGAAAATTGTCAGACAGCGAGCCAATATCCCTTGTGAATATCGAACTTCACGGCGCCGTCGTCACGCATCTTCAACAAGAGCGATTGGCAATCGTCCTCATGCTTTATGTTCACGCGCTTCATGATTTCGAAAACCTTCAGAGGCTTTTCGCCAAGGGCAATCAGAATCTTGTCTCGATCAGTCATTGGGGCTCCTTGTATCGGCATCGGCGACGGTACGCGTTGTACAGATCGTCTGCAACGGCCGCGTTCGCTTGACGAGGTCCGTTCCGGGTCACCAGGCCCGAAGCTGCCGCGCCGATACAACAGCACGGAGCGAGCTTCGCTACCCCCAGCGCGACGACCACACCGGATACGTGCTCTTTTCGTTCGTGCACAGCCCGCGAGGGTGTCAGGCAAGCTCGCCTGCTGATGAGTGGGGGGCGACAGCATCCACGATCCTTGCCTTTCCGGCCGACGGAAGCGGTTTCCGCATTTGATGATGAAGTCGGACATCTCCGGTAAAGCGGAAGTCAGCCATAACGCCAATTATGTCGGCTGAGGGCCGTGAGCAGACGTACTACGCTCGTTCAACGCGGATCGAACTGTGCGCCTTCCAAAAGGTACCGAAGCGCTCACCACCGGCTTCGTTTCGCCCATATTGCCTCACCAATGAGGCAGGATATTCGCGGCTCCCTTTCGGTCACCGAAACGATCCGGTCCCTGGGCACGCCGCCGGCAACCTCGAGCACGAGCTTTGTTCGGATCGCCTCCTTGAACCCGTCACGGCTTCTGATCGTCACCATAAATGAGCCGGCCCCGCCAATCACACAATCCTCGTAATAGAGATCGAGGTCGTCGATGTCCATTTGCGACGAAAGTCTTCCTTCGAGCATGATCGGCAATCCGTTGATGGTAATGCCCCTTGCCAGCGCCGCATCACGTGCGATGGTAACTGGGCTTCCGTCGTTGTTCACGCCATCGCCGGAAACGTCGATCACACGCCGCAGTCCACGATACGGATCCGCATCGAACAGCGGCAATGCGAAATTTATCGCGCCAGAGATCGAGGTGCGTGAGCCCATGCGAACCGGCGCTTTCGCGATTTCCGCCGCCACCGCAGCTGCAGATTCGTGGCTGTCGATCAATCTCCACGGCACGATGATTTTCTGATCGTTCGGTCCAGACCATTCGACATAGACCAGGGCCAACCTTCGGTTCGGCCCGGCCTTGAGCGCCTGGAGAAATTCGTTGGAAACGATTGCCTCCGCGTAACCCTCGCGCTGAAGCAAAAGCTCGCCAGGATCCATTGAATAGGAGACATCAACAGCAAGAACGAGTTCGACATCGACCGATGGCTGCTCGCTGCCGGCAACCAGTCGGTACCCCGAATTGAGGGCGGCCGTGTTGGCGACTTCACCTCCGGCGATCGCTCCGGCGATCAATGCCGCTGCGATGGAGACACGATGAAGCATGGTGGCCTCGCTGCTGGTTCCTCTTCATGGTGGCAGAAACGCCGCTGCCTGATCGATCGGTCCAGTGCCGGGCGCGGATTGATGCGAGCGTGCGAAGACGAACCGAGATGTCACATGTATTTCGGAGGCGGCTCTGCCGTCCTGGCCGATGAGGATCAATCCGGCGCCGCCATTTGCTACATTCAGAACAATCGGCTCGCCACTCCACGTCTTGATTGGCTCCATTCCGATGATGAGAAATTCACCGATAGGCTGGTCAAGATATTGGATGCGCAATTGCGGGCCGACTTCGGCTGCCGCGAGTTCGAAGCCGAGCTGTCGAGCACGCGCGTAAACATCAGCCAAGGTCACAGTATCGGACGTGAATCCAAGCTGGGCTGGCGATACGAGGACAAGCTCCACGTCTGTCTTGCGAGAGCCAAGGATGAATGTCGGTCGAGCAAGTATTTCAGCGGCCTGCCCCCCGATACCGCAGCCCATGCCGTCCAGCTTATTGCGTAGTCCAAGCGGATCAGCGAAGGTACCAATGGTAATGGTCTTCCATGTCGCCACATCGCGGCCGGACTGAATGAGTTGCTGGGACACTTCGGCGGGGCGCGTCTTGAGCTTCAGCTGGTTTTGCAAGACATCGCGAGCCGTGCATTGAGCCCGCGCTGGATTGGTTGCGAACTGAACGATGCAGGCCGCGCACAGTATCGACACAATGAAGTAACGGCTGCCCCGGCGCGCGCGCGAATGACGGTCGACTCCGCCGCAATGCGCCCTTCCCGCTGTGATGGCTATCGAAAATCTCTTCCGCATTTGCAATCTCGCGAGAAGAAAGAGACCACCGTCTGGCACTGGACACACTCTGCGCCTGTGAGCGCGGTGCAGCTTTCTCGGTATCGCGTTATTCGGTTACCGCGGGCTCATGGCAGCGGCTCTTCGGTTGTCAACGTAGTGCAGGTCTGCGGGAAAACCGTACGAAAAGGCACGATAAAGGACGAAATCGGGCTCTGCCGCTGCCTTGAGACGCACTTTCCGGTCCGCTAAGATCAATGGCGGGAGGTGTGCGCATGACCTGCCTGCGGCTGAACGGATACACGCTCAATTTGGATCAGGCGCAGTTATTTGACCTGCACGGCCAGGGCGTTGAGCTGCGGCCTCAGGCTCTGGCAGTGTTGCTTGAATTGGGGCGCCGTCCCGGAGAGCTGGTTACAAAACTCGATCTCGGTGCGCGAGTGTGGCCGGGCGTTTCGGTTACCGACGACTCGCTCGTGCAATGCGTGGTCGAGATCCGGCGCGCGCTCGGTGACAGCCGGCAGCAAGTCGTGCGGACGATGCCACGACGTGGTTACCTTCTGATCGTTGACGCAGCCGACACGGCGCCGCGCGATGTGCGAAGATTCTATCGCCTGGCCGCCGCCCTTGCGATGGTGGCAGTCGCGATCGTGCTGGTCTGGCAACATCTACTGCTCGGCGCCGGCTCCGGGCCCCCCAAGGTACGCAACAGGATGGTGGCCGACGTTGCAGTTCTACCCCTGCGCGTACTCAACACCTCTCAGGAAGGCAGTCCGGACGGCAACGGATTAGCCTACATGATTGCCTCCGAACTTGCGCGCAACCCCGACCTGCACATCGTCTCAACCCTCGCCACAGCCGAGCTTAGCGGCAAGAACCTGCCGCCGGCCCAGATCGCCGCGATGACCCACGCTCGCTACCTTGTGGATGGCAGCGCGGAGAGACGCGGCGACCGGCTGCAGCTCCACGTGCAATTGATCGATTCCGGCAACAGCCGCATCGTCTGGAGCGGCCGGTTCGAGCCCACTGCGCAGGACCTGCCCGACGTTACTGAAACGTTGATCTCTCGGATCAGCGCCTCGCTTGGTGCAACCGTGCGCGAGTCGGACCGGGCGGCGTTACGGAGCCGCGCGCCGGCCTCGCTTGATGTGCATGCGCGCGTGCTGCGCACGCTTGCGCTGACCATGGCACCAAGTTCCGAGAGCCTCCGCCAAGCGCGGCAGGAACTCGAACTGGCGGTCCGCCTTGATCCGAACTACGCGCCCGCGTGGACGGGACTCGGACTGGTGAAGAAGATGCTGATTTTTGGCCATCACGATCCTGGGCTCAGTCGTCAGGACTTGCCGCAGGCGATCGCCGACGTCAGGCGCGCGATTGCGCTGGACCCGCTGCGTGCCAGTTCGTGGCGAGTGCTGTCCTTAGTAACCGACGCAGGTCAGGACCCTGAGTCAGCGGTGAGCGCGGCCGAGCGGGCGATCGAGCTCGGCCCTGGCGATCCGGACAACTGGGTCGTCCTTGCCGGTGCATTGCATTATGCCGGTCGAACCCAGGCAGCGATTGAAGCCTTCGAGAAGGCGATCTCCTGGAACCCGGTACGCCCAGCACACTACGCGCTCTACGGGGCAAGGCTGCGCTATTCCGTGCAGGATTACGAGGATGCGCTGCGTTTCGCCCGCGAATGTATGGATCGAACACCTGCGATAGGTGTCTGCAAGGCGGTCTGGCTATCGTCGCTTATTCGTACCGGCCATGCCGCCGACGCGGAGGCGGCGTGGCCCGCTTTGGTCGCGGCCGCACCCTCTTTGCAGACGTACCGGATGACGCCGCGGAATACGCCGATGGCTCTGGCGGTTGATGAGGACCTCGACAGACTTCGCAAGAGCAACACCTCGGCAATGGCCCAGTAAAGCTTCAGGCGCGTGAACCTGATGTGATCATTCCAAGTCGGCCTTTTTCGGCGTAGAAGCGGCTTCGAGGCCGTTCCGGATGGAGTGATCCGCGTCGCTTTGCAGTTTGAGGCCGGTGTCAGCTCGTTCTAAGGGCCAACAGGCGACGTCCAGAAGCTACCAACTGAAGTGGGCTTTATTCAACTGTCTCTCTTCAATTTCGACATGACATCATCTCCGCCCGTGAGAACGTATCGAAGCGCGTACCCGATCAGCCAAGACGCCGCCGCTAGGCCCAGGCCAACCATTGCTAGATAGATGTTGATTCGATCCCAGGCGAAGCCAGCGGCAATAAGCGTCATCCATGCTTGCGCTACCGACTTGCCGCCGGTGCATGCCGCGCCTGCGCGCGCCCAGGTGCTCTTGGCGGCCGAGGGGATGCGACGCAGATCGCGCGCTGCTCGAACTGTGGCTGGACGATGCGGTAGCCTGATGAGGCATTCGCGAATTTGTGTGCGTGTCAGTCGCGGAGATCGCCATCAATATCTGGACTCTCCGGTTCCACGCGCCATAATGAGGCGATGGACGGGATATCCAAAACCTTAAATTGTGCGCGTTGCGGCAAGCCGCTGGTCCTGATAGCGCGACCGGATGGCAAGGGCCCACTCCGGCCGACATGCTTGCATTGCGAGGAAGCCGATCCGATCACGTCGCCCGAGGTCGCCAGGTGGTTTGCTGGGGAATTGCAGCCGCCGAAGGGATAGGCCGTGAGGATCGCTGCCATGGCCGTGACTGCCGCATAGTGCCGAGCTTGAGATGCTCGGGGACGACCGTCGTTGGCCTCAATTGTGTCGACAAATTACGGTACTGATTCGCCAGTGAGCCAGCGTCTCGCAATCGGTTGGTCCTTTGGCCTCTGAACTCACAAGTCACCGACGCGAGTGGCATGCAATGGGGCCCGGCCCAGCCGGGCCTTTTGTCCTTTGTGAATTATGTGCACTCACTGCACCCTGGGCCCACCGCGCCGCATCGCGAYCGAGGACCCTCGTTGGCGCGAACTCACAAATATTCGGCCTGAACTGCCAAGATACAAACTGCCCTTTTTACTATGGCGACCCAGTTGGCCCAACGCACGGGGTGCACTTCGACCGGGGATCGATGACCAATGCGCGTCTTTTTTAGTTGCTTGTTTTGCGGGACGCTTCACAGCGCTATCCAAATAAGGCGGCCGGTCGTGGCAAGCGGGCGCTTCGATTGCAAAGCGTGCGGGCAGACGTTGCATCGATGGTGGGCCGTATACGACTTTACAGATTGGAAGGGGCCGCTCGACCAGTAGCGGGCGCGGCCAATCCGGGTCGCCGCACCTTGCCGGCCCCGCTCAAATGCGCCTATGCCCGTCCTCACCCGCCGGCGCGATCCGCACCGCAGCGATTGCTGGCACATCCACTTTGACGACATCACGTCGGCAGCATAGCAAAAGCCGTCGGAAACCCCAGACTCGTCCGAGGTTTGGCAATGGCAGTGCGGCTTCTATCCCGGCTCGAAGCCCCGCGAGCACCGCAAAGGCTCGGCGCCGTCGTTCGAGGCGGCTCCCGCGCGGCGTTCGAGGTGGCATGGAGCGAATATCCTGCCCAAAAGCACAGAGGCCAATTTCCAGGCCTCGCGCGTTCATGACGCGTGGACTCGCGAGAAATACGCGGCTTTGATTGCGGCGAACGGATACCGTCRGACTGGCGTCAGCATGGCTGAATCCGATGGTTGCTTACGCCGCTTTGACACTCGGATCGTGCTGCCCAGCGGCACCGAGCTCATCACGTTGCGCGATGCGATCCGGCACTTCAGCGAGACGGTGCCGAAACGCGAGCACAAGCACCCGCGCGTACTTCTCGCCGCCACCGCGCTGACCGACGCCGCCGAGGGCCGAACCGCGCAGCGATTGCCTCGGATACCGCTGCGCACCTCCTATCGTCCGCATCTCAACATATCCTCGGATTGTCGCCATTGTCGCAAATGCGGCCGGGCACGCCCCGGACCGACGGACCGAACCATATTGGAATGCCCTCCCAGACAATCCAGCAGCCGCCGGGGCCGGTATTGAATATATGACAGGGCTTGCCGTACACCGTGATGCGCGTTGGCCCGGCTGCGAATTTCTCGCGAGCCACGGCGGTCGTTGTAAGGACGGTGATCGCGATCAATCCAGTCGCCAAGAACTTGATTGTGGTCATCGAGCTTGTCCTTTTGACCCTTGATGGGGGCTGCGACCTTAGCCTGTTTCCTGGGCCAGTGGAGGACCGGATGCGCTTGCTCGTTCGCATCCTGCCTGACGAAGCTCGCGGTAGGTAACGGCAAGGACCTATTTGCCCAATCGTCGCAAAGAGTGGCGTTTAGCGCCGGAACGAGGACAAGAGCAAGACGCCCCGGCTCTGTGATTTATTGGGCCTCAAGCGCTTCACGCCGCACGATCTCCGCCGAACGGCGCGCGTCGGCGGTCAAGGCGTCAAGTAAAGCGCGAGCCACGCCAGTCGATTAGACTATTAGGCTCGTAAAGAAGGGCTTGGTTATCTCGACGACCGAGGGTTCTCTCTCATCAGGAGTGGCGGCGGTGACAAACTCGCTTTTGCAGTTAAAGCAGCGCCAAAGATCATGGATTTCTTGGGCATTGACGCGCTCACGCCACTCTAGATGGACCAACCCAGAACCACATTGAGGGCATTTTTCTGGATGGGGCGTCGAGAAGATTGATGCCATGTGGAACCTCCCTCGCTTTCGGCGCAGCGTACGACTGTCTGGGCACCTTGGAATTGATCCACAACAAACAATTTGCCCATTTGTCATCGCCGGGCGGCTTCCAGGTCCGGGACCGTCGAGTGCTGGCGCGCGCCGTCCGCAATCGGGCCTTGCCAGTTGGTACACAAAGGGCGGCGATGTGGCGCATGTCAAATACGGAAGCCGTGATCTTCATGGGTTGGAACGCCCAGGGCCCGCATAAGGTTAGATAGATTGCGCACCGTCGCGGCGGCCTGACTGCACGCTGGATTGGAGGCAGCACATGAAAATCGTGGACGAAGACGGCGAGATCATCGCAACAGCATCCGATGACCATACTTTAATCGGCGGCCACCACCGCCTCGCAGTGGCGGCCAGCCTCGGTAAAAGACTGTTCTGGCGAGATACCGGCGAACCAGTGAAGCTCGATAACTTCTTCAAGCATTATGGAAGTTCTCTTCGACATACAGCCTGAGCCGCTCGCCGAGCGTACGTTGTTCGGTGCATCGCAACAACGCCAACGAGGATTTTTGCCATCGCGCATTCCTGGTTTAATTCTATGCGGTCCCGTACACAAAGGCGGCGCGCGATGTGGCGCAAGTGCGACAATCGATCACCCCCGTTTGGCCCTGGTCTCCGAGGGACCCAGGAAAGCAAATAGGGGCATCGTTGGTTCGCGTCTGACCGCTCTTGCCATCAGCCCGCTCCATTTAAGCTCTCCCTCCCTTTCCCACGCGCCTCTGGCGTGATCGAGGCGGTCGAGGCGGTGCGGCCGGCGGCACTGGCGAAGAGGCGATGCCGCGACGAAGGTTCGAGCGAAAGAAATCAACTGCGACATCTGTCGCAGTTGGGAAGCGCACGAGCAAGAATGGTAACGCCCGCAAGGTGCCGGTCGAGCGGCGCGCCTTGGCCGCCTGCGTCGAGCCTGTGTCACGTCGCGAGATCTGGTCGCTTCAAATGACCAATTGCGCGGGCCCGCCGCCGATCTATCAGGTCTGCCTCTTCACGATTTCAAATCCCTTTGCGTGCAATTCCAGTAGTATGCCCTGTGCCAAGTGCGTGCACTCTTCAGACTTGATCCAGTGCGGACTTCTCCAATCCGGGTCGTCTTCCTTTGGGTAACTGGTGAAGGCGGAGCGAATGGCGGCTTCGATCACGTCGATGGGATTGTCCGACATCTGCATCCCTCACGCATTTGGCGAAATAGATCAAAATCCTAAAAGAACAAGCCCAGCCGGACACTCACCCGGCGGCCCTCTCCGTTCAGAAGAACGTCACCGCCATCAATGGCTTGATCTAGGTCAACGCTGTGCCTCGGGCTCAGGCACGTGAACGGATCGCACTAAATTTAACGCGGTATGATGAATTGCAAATATATTCATACGGCGCGGTCGCGCGGTCCCGGCACTTGCCTCTGGCCCTCACAAAGGACCCGGAACTGCACCAATGATCGCACCCGGCGCGGCGTCACTGGGCCAGAGAGGGCTGCGGTAATGCCTTGAGCGGTCGTCGGCAGGCGGTCGCCATCGTTTCAAGCGCCCGGCAAATCAGGAGGCGAAGCCGCCGGTACCGCCGCTTTGACCTCCGCCAGCGCCGCTTGCAAGGCGGCTTCCTTAGTGTGGTCGAGAGAAGTCTTTAGCACCGTGCCGCCTTCGCCTTTTAGCCTCTCAAGAACCTTGTCTGCCGTGACTTTGCGCACCAGTACGAAGAGCGCTGCGGTTCCGGGTTGAACGGCGGCAGCGGTCTCTTTCATCCATTTGTCGTTGATGCCGACATCCGTTAAATATCCGCTGAGTGTGCCGGACGCGACGCCAAGGGCAGCACCAGCAAGCGGCATCAAAAAGATCAGGCCAATCAGCGTGCCCCAAAAGGCGCCAGTAGCCGCACCAGCAGCCGTGGTATTGATCAGTTGATTTAGTTTGATGTTTCCGTTGCTGTCTTTCACCGCGATCACGGCATCGCCGAGTTCGATCAAATACTCCTTCTGCATGGCCAGCAATTTTTGACGAACTTCCTCCGCCTTCGCCTCGGTTGGAAATGCAATTACGACAAGGTCGCTCATCTGTTCTGCTCCTCTACTCGAACGATTGCTGCCCATGCGAGAGAGGATGCGCCCGGTCGCGCGGGACAGGCAAGCCGCTACGGATAGCGGATGACGGCGCTCCGGGCACAACGGGAGGCGGCGGGCACACCCGGCACGGGCGGACCGGCTCGCGAGAACCGACAAGATGCGGCGTCAGGGTTCGAGTCAGGAGACCGCTAACGCCTCTCCCCACACGACGCAGATTTGCGATATCAGCAAAAAATGAGCCGCGCGCGGAAATCAGACGCCCCAACGCAGAGCTGCGGTCTGCACCGGGGCATCCCATAATGTCGTGGCTTTGCGATCGAGCACCGATACGGTGATCGAGACACCGGCCATGTCGAGGGATGTGACGTAGGAACCGGTCAGGAAGCGCGTCACCGTGATCCCCGCGCGATCCAGAGTCCGCTTTGCGGCATTGACCATCAGATAGAGTTCGATCAGAGGCGTCGCACCAAATCCGTTAATGAGAAGCAGCACTTCACTGCCCTTGCTCGGCGCAAGATCCTTCAGGATCGCGTCAAGCACCTCGGCGGCGATCGCATCGGCGGAAGCCAACGGTACCCTGCGCCGGCCAGGCTCGCCATGAATGCCGACGCCCATTTCCATTTCATCGTCGGCCAACGTGAAATTTGGCCGTCCGGCGGCCGGCACAGTGCATGGCAATAGAGCTACCCCCATCGAGCGCGTACGCCGGTTGACTTCATCGCCGAGCGCCTTGAGCGCGGCAAGCGGCATTCCGGTCTCGGCAGCGGCGCCGACCATTTTCTCCACGATCAACGTTCCAGCGACACCGCGACGACCGGTCGTGTAGGTCGACTTTTCGACCGCCACGTCGTCGTTCGTCACCACGCTTGCGACTTCTCGGCCGGCCATCTCGGCTGCCATGGTGAAATTCATCACATCGCCTTCGTAGTTTTTGACGATGAACAGCACACCTGCGCCGGTGTCGACGGCCTCCGCAGCCTCGATCATCTGATCTGGCGTCGGCGAGGTGAAGACCTGGCCAGGACAAGCCGCGTCAAGCATGCCCAGGCCGACAAAGCCCGCATGCAGCGGCTCATGTCCCGAGCCGCCTCCCGAAATCAGCGCGACCTTGCCTGGTTTCAACGTGCGACGGCGCACAAATTTGCGCTCGGCGCCGAGAAGCAGGATATCGGCGTGCGCTGCGGCGAGGCCGTCAAGACTTTCTTCGAGTACCGTATCGGCGCTGTTGATCAGCTTTTTCATGAGCGTTCTCCCAGTCCGGTCTAAAGTTCGATTCAATGGCTAACCGACGCTTTCCGCAAAGCGCGCGAGCTGCGCGGCCAAATCCACGATGAGCTGCTCGAGCGCACGATTCTTCTTGTCGTCACCAAGTTCAGGAACGGTCACGGTAATGACACGCGTGCGCGCTTCGCGGTGGGGTGCGCGCAGTCTTCCGGGGTGCGCGCGGCCATACGCATCGAGAAATGCCGCACGCTCGGCGCTGGACGGATGGCAGACGTCGAAGATGACCGCGACATGCTTCGCCGGGATCGGCACCAGATAAGCCGGATTCGTGATTTGACTCACGAACGAACGATTCTTGCCCAGCGCCGCCGCAAGCTTCAGGCGCGTCCCCGAGGGCCGATTGTCGAGTACCTTTCGCAGGATTATTTTGTATTCTGCGACATTCTTGTCACCGGGCGTGTCCTTGCCGACATCGTCCTTCATGAACTCACCTTTGCGATTGCGGCCTTGAGCCGTGCGACGGCAATCGGCGACACAGAGAGAGTTGTCAATCCGGTCGCGAGCAGCGCCGCCGTGAGGTGAGTGTTGGCCGCGGCGTCGCCACAGAGCGAAACCTCGACGCCACGCTTTAGCCCGGCCTCGACGGTCGCGGCTATCAGTGCCAGCACAGCCGGATTGCTGGTATCATTGAGGTCAGCGACTGCGCCGATGTCGCGCGCCGCCGCCATGGTGTACTGGGTTAGATCGTTCGAACCGATGGAATAGAATGCAGCGCCAAAATCCGCTGCACAGAGCGCCGCCGCTGGAACCTCGACCATAATGCCGAGCGGCGGTCGAGCGCAGGCAACTCCTTTCGCTTGGAGGGCTGTGAACTCCGCGTCAAGTATTTCGTTCGCGCGGTCCAATTCCGACGGGATCGCAACCATGGGCAACATCACTTTCAGCGTGCCATGGACAGCCGCACGGCAGAGCGCGCGGAGCTGCATGCGAAACACCTCCGGCCGCGCGAGCGAGAGGCGGATACCGCGGAGGCCGAGAAACGGATTGCTCTCACCTTCGACCGTCAAACCGGGAACCTGCTTGTCTCCGCCTGCATCCAAGGTCCGGATCGTCACCGGCTTATCTTGGGCCCAGACGAGAATGTCTCGATAGACCCTGTATTGCGTTTCCTCGTCCGGCAGGCCGTGGGCTGCCTCGAACAGGAATTCCGTGCGTACAAGGCCGATGCCGTCGCAAATTGCGGAATCAAGGTTTGCAAGGTCTTCAGGCCCGGCGACATTGAGCAGAACCGCTATCCGCCGACCATTGGCGACGAAGGCAGGCGCAAGGCTGGTCTCCTCGGCGACAGCCAGTTCGGCCTTCGCAGCCGCCATACGCAGCTCAAAGAGACGGATGGTCTCCGGCTCCGGATCGAAGATGACCCTTCCGGCGTCGCCGTCTACCAGCGCCAAGACTGGTGGCTGTCCGTGCCACGACAACGGACCTAATCCAACGACCATCGGCGCCCCGCGCGCACGCGCCAACATTGCGACATGCGAGGAAGGTGAGCCACTGGCCAGCGCGATCGCGCCGCCTTGCGACCAGTCGGTCGCAAGAAAGGTCGAAGGCGTGATATCTTCAGCCGCAACAATTGAACCGCCCGCGATTCCGGCGACAACGTCCACACCGCCCAGATGCGCAAGCACGCGATCGCGGATGTCAACGATATCAACGGCCCGGGCACGGAAATATTCATCTTCAGCCGCGCGATAGCCGGCGATCTCTAGGTCGAGTGCCCGGCGCCAGGCATGGTCGGCAGCGATCCCGATCGCGATAAGTTCATATGCCGTATCTGTGAGTGCATCGTCTTCCAACATGGCGGCCTGGAACTCCAGAATGTCTGCCGCCTCACTCTGAATCGTCTTGATCTGCTCGGCGAGTTGCGCCCTCGCCCCCCCAATCGCCGCCCGCAGCGCTGCAGCCTCCTGCTCCGGATCCTCGCTCGCCATTCGCCCGGCCACGGCCGCAGTCAGCACGGCGACCGGCCCGAACGCGAGGCCCGGCGATGCGGCACGGCCGATAAGTTGGATCTCTGCCACTGCCGTTAAGCCTCACCAAAACCGTCATGCACAAGCGCAAGCATGGCAGCCAGCGCCACCTCTCCGTCCGGTCCGGCGACCCGGAAATGCAGCGTCGCCCCCTGCGGAGCTTTTACACGCATCACCTTCACCGGACTCTTGGCATCCGTCCAAGGCCCGTCTCCAGAGAGGGCGAGTTCGATCTTTGCGGCAAACCTCTTCGCACACTGCGTGAGCTTGACCGACGGCCGCGCATGAAGTCCGACCTTGTTGACGAGAACCACCGAGGCGGTCAGCGGCACCGACGTCTCACCTGCCCGGCTGGCGTGGGCATCATGCATAGAATTCCTCCGCGCTACGCTTAACGGCTGCGAGCGATGAGCCACCCGAGGATTCCGTCGCTGCAATCACCGCTCCTTCGACCACCGGAGCATTGCAGACGACGACGCGCGCCCTTCGATCTTCAGCCAACATTTCCACTGCCATCTCGGAATTTGTCTCCGCTCCACCGAGATCAACGAGCACAGCCACACCTGCTGCGGACCACGCCGCCTCGATCGCCTCCAGGATTCCAGCAACATTCGTGCCGAGCCCTCCATCGACATCGCCGCCGGTCCAGGCGAGCGGCACCGCATTGCCCACCATCTGGCGCACCATATCTGCCGCGCCTTCCGCTATCTTGGGCGAATGTGAAACGATAACGATTCCGACATTGCCGCCATTTGGATTGTTCATGACCTTGCCTCGAATTCCAATACTTTGACTGCAGCCCCGATCAACAGGGACGTTGAGCGCGAACCGGGGTCCATGTGACCAATGGAGCGTTCGCCGAGAAAAGAAGCCCTGCCGCGAATAGCGAGCATCGGCGTCGTGCGATCTGCCGCCTGCACCGCTTCTAACGCAATCGCCCGCGCATCGCCGCCTGCAGCCAATACCGCTTGCACGGGCACCAGGACATCCAGCAAGGTTTTCTGTCCTGCCTCCGAGCGTCCGCGCGCCTTTACGGCATTGATTGCCATATCCGTAGCCGCGACAAACTCCGCGCGTGTTGGCTGCTCTGGAAGCGCCTTGCCCAACTCCATGAAGAAGGTGCCAACGAGCGGCCCAGAAGCCCCGCCGACCTTCATGACCAGCGTCATTCCGATCGACTTCAGCATTTCTGGCAGAGACTTGTCCGCAAGGCCGGGCAACGTCGCGAGCACGGCCTCGAAGCCGCGTTTCATGTTCAGCCCATGATCGCCGTCACCGATCGCCTGGTCGAGGCTGGTCAGTTCGTCGGCGTGCTGGATCACCGATTCCGCAAGCGCCCGCACCAGATTCTCCCTAGAGGTCCGATCGAGACTCATGCCGCGACCCTCCCGCCGGCCGCATCGAAGAACAGCGGCCTGTTAAGGCGTAGCGACACGACGTCGCCGACGTCTAACCTCGCCTCAGGGTCCGCCAACGTCACGACAGGTCGGCCGCCGAGATCGAGATGGACATGGCTCTGGTCGCCGAGATGTTCGACCCGCGTGACGGTGGCCGACACGTCCCCGCCGCTGCGTGCGATCGCCAGGTGCTCGGTACGAGCGCCAATCGTCTTAACGCCGGGCGGAACGCCGGCAAATAGAGTTGCCGGCAGCAGGTTGATCATCGGCTGGCCGAGCCGGGCAGCGACATAGGCGTTGACCGGGTTCTCGTAAATCTCGCGCGGCGTGCCGATCTGCATCAGCCGCCCGGCCTCCATCACGCCGATGCGCGATGCCATGGTCATAGCCTCGGTTTGATCGTGGGTGACGTAGAGGATCGTCGCGCCGAGATCGATCTGGATGCGCTTAAGCTCCAGGCGCATTTCACCGCGCAGCTTGGCATCGAGCGAAGAAAGCGGCTCGTCCATCAGGTAGATCGAGGGCGAGCGCACCAGAGCGCGGCCAATCGCAACGCGCTGCATCTGCCCGCCCGACAACTGGGTCGCCTTGCTGTGGAGCTTGGCCTCGATATGGAGAAGACGCGCAACCTGTTCGACCTTTGCGCGAATTTCGGCCTCCGGCAGGCGCCGAGTCGGCGCGCGTAGCGCAAAGGCCATGTTCTCGAACACGGTCAGATGCGGGTACAACGAATATTGCTGGAATACGAAGGCGACGTCACGATCCGCCGGCGCATCACTGGTCACATCGCGTCCGTCGATGCGGACCGAACCGCTGTCGGGCGCCTCTAATCCGGCAACGAGACGCAGCGTCGTCGTCTTGCCGGCGCCGGTCGGCCCCAGCAACGCAACGAATTCGCCATCTCCAATGGTGAGGGACAGATCGACGACGGCTTGCGTCTTGCCAAACGCCTTGGAGACCGCGCCGATCTCGACTTCAGCCATGCTTGCCTCCCTCGTGCAATGTGGTGCGTATTGCCCGTCCCGACCCCTGGTCGAAGAGCGACAACGTATCGGGCCGAAAATCGAGCCCGACATTCATCCCAATCCGAAAGGGCATGCTGGCGGGCGAGCGGGCCTTGAGAGCGCCGTAAGGCGTCGTCACCGTCACGATCTGCGTCGTGCCGAGATATTCCGACCCATAGATCTCGCCCCGCACCATGCCGCTATCGGAAAAACGCACATGCTCGGGTCTGACGCCCAGGACAAGGTCGCTCTCCACCAGAGCCTCGCGTGCGGTGGGTATCGCAACGTCGCGATCCCCGAGCCGGATCGCCTGCGCCCCGGCTTGCAGGCTGCCGCGAAACGGCAGGAAATTCATCGCTGGAGAACCGATAAAGTCCGCGACGAAGAGCGAAACAGGCCGGTCATAAATGTCGCGCGGACTCGCAATCTGCTCGACCACGCCGTTGTTCATCACCGCAATCTGGTCCGCCATTGCCATGGCCTCCAGTTGATCATGCGTGACGTAAACGGTGGTCGCGCCAAGCCGGTCATGCAGCGCGCGCAATTCCTGGATCATCGCCTCGCGCATCTCGGTATCGAGCGCTCCGAGCGGCTCGTCCATCAGGAAGCACTTCGGCTTGCGGACGATCGCCCGCCCAAGCGCGACGCGCTGACGGTCGCCGCCGGTGAGGGTCGAAACCGACCGATCAAGGAGGTGGGAGATACGCAGGATCCGAGCGGCCTCCACCACGCGCCGGTCGCACTCCGCGGCTCCGATGCCCTCGCATTTGAGCGGAAAGCCGATATTACGCCGGACATTCATGTGCGGATAGAGCGCAAATAGCTGGAAGACGAAGGCGATATCTCGCGCGGAGGCACGGTTCATCGTCACGTCCTCACCGTCGAGCCTGATCGTGCCGGATGTCGGCAATTCCAGTCCTGCAATCATCCGCAGCGTTGTCGTTTTGCCGCAGCCGGACGGCCCAAGCAGACAAAGGAACTGTCCGTCATCCACCGTAAAGCTCGCGCCCTTGACTGCGTGAAACTCTCCAAAGGATTTGTCGAGCGCTTCGACCCTGATCTGTGCCATCGAGCGCTACTCCCGGACCTTCGAGACGATCGTGAACATCACCGTCCCAAAGAGAGTGACCGCGAAAGACCAGGAATAAAGCGTTAGAAAAAACGGCTGCATCAGCATGACCACGCCTGCGGCAATGATCGCCGTCGCGATGGCCTCCAGCGGACCGCGCCGCAACATTCTGGTCGTCAGGCTGACGTTCGGCGTTGACGTGTTCACATCAAGGTTCATTTGCGAACGGCCCCAAAGGTAATCCCGCGCAGAAGATGCTTGCGAAGCAGCACCGTGAACACGACGATCGGCACAAGAAAGATCGTCGTGCCGGCGGCTACGGCCGGCCAATCCTGGCCGCCTTCGCCAATGATGATCGGAATGAATGGGGGCGCGGTCTGAGCGTTGCCAGAGGTCAGAAGCACAGCAAAGGCGTATTCGTTCCACGCAAAAATAAGGCAGAAAATCGCCGTCGCCGCGATCCCCGTCGTCGCCTGCGGTAGAACCACCTTCACGAACGCCTGAAAGCGCGTATAGCCATCGATCATTGCCGCTTCTTCGTATTCACGCGGGATTTCGTCGATGAAGCCCTTGAGTAGCCAGACGGCGAGCGAGACGTTCACCGAAGTGTAGAGCAGGATCATCCCGAGACGGGTATCCGATAGCCCGACGGTCCGGTACATCAGGTAGATCGGGATCGCGACCGCGATTGGCGGCATCATTCTGGTCGACAGAATGAAGAACAGGAGGTCGTCCTTGAGAGGCACGCGGAAGCGCGAAAAACCATAAGCCGAAAGCGTACCGAGCGCGACGGCAAGCACCGTCGAGCCAAAGGCGATGATCAGCGAGTTGATGAAGCGCGGCACGTAGTTCGACGGCCCGGCGACAACCATGTTGCGGCTGCGCGCGATGTTGTCACAAAGCCCCTGCGGCGGCCCCAGCGTCTGGATAAACTCCTGAGTCTGACGCGAGCGTGTTGTGAAGACATTGCAATAGCCTTCAAGGGAGGGCTTGAAGAGGACCTTCGGCGGATAGGAGATCGCATCGTCAGGCGACTTGAACGAGGTGAGCACGATCCATATCAGCGGAACCATCGTTATGATGGCATAGAGTATGACGAGCAGGCCGGCAAAGCGGCGAGTGCCGGTCGACGGTTCGACGACTGAGTGGGCTGCATTTGAGGCGCTCATCTGCTTTTCACCCGGTTCAGCGCCTTGACGTAGATGTTGGCAAGGCCAAACACTGTCACGAACAGAATGATCGCGAAGGCCGAGGAATAGCCGGTTCGCCAACTCTCAAAGGCTGCGCGCTTCAGTGTGATCGAAGCGACTTCCGTGGTCGAGCCCGGCCCTCCTCCGGTCAGGAGGTTGACCATGTCAAACATCTTGAAATTCTCGATCCCGCGAAAGAGCACCGCGAGCATGATGAACGGCAGAGCCATCGGCAGCGTGATCGACCAGAACTGCCGCCAATTCGACGCGCGATCGACCTCCGCCGCCTCATAGATGTAATCCGGGATCGAACGCAGCCCGGCCAGGCAAATCAGCATCACGTAGGGCGTCCACATCCAGGCGTCGACGATGACGATGGCCCACGGGCTGAGGGTCACGTCTCCCAGCATCTGGAACGACGAAGCGCCGCGCCCCGTGAAGAAGGCGACCACGTAGTTGAACAGCCCGATCTGCGGCTGATAGAGGAAGGTCCAGAAATTGCCGACAACCGCTGGTGAGAGCATCATCGGCAACAGAATGATCGTGGTCCACAGGCCATGGCCACGGAATTTCTTGTCGATCAGGAACGCGAGGCCGAATCCGAGCACAGTCTCGATCAGCACGGTCCAAACCACGAAATGCGCCGTGACCTGCATTGCCGCCCAGATATCCGGATCGGTCAGGATCGACTGGTACCAATCGGTCCCCAGCCATAGCGTCGGCGCGTTCGGCCGATTGGCGCGGTAGTTGGTAAATGACAGGTAGATCGTCCATACCAGCGGGAAGATATTGATCGCCAGCAGCAGCACGATCGTCGGTGTGATGAAGAGCCATGCGAGCGCCTGGTCCGAAAGGCCGCGGATACGACGTATCACGCCTGGTCGGATCGGGACGGCCCGGTAGGTGATCTGCGACGAAGTGCTCAAATCGTTCATGGCCCTGGTCAATCCTGGCGTCGCGATTGTCGACTATGCGACGCCTGCGGGTTCTACCGAAGAGAGCCTGGAGCGCGCTCGGCGTGCGCTCCAGGCGTTTGCCCTAGAACTTCTTGCCTTCTTCCTTGAAGATCGCCTTCCAGTCCTTTACCAGGCCATCGAGCGCTTCCTGCGCGGTGCCCTTGTCCGCCACCACGTAGTCATGCACGCGCTTCTGTTCGGCTTGCAGGAGTTGGGCATAGGAAGGCTCGGCCCAGAAGTCGACGACCATTCCCATCGACTTCAAAAACTCGCCGGCAAACGGCGCGCTGTTCGGGAAGCCCGGATCGTTCAACACTGACTTGGCGCAGGAATAGCCGCCCAGCGCCCACCACTTCTTCTGCACATCTCCACCGGAGAACCATTTGATATATTGCAGCGCCTCGGCCTGGTTCTTGGAATAAGAAACGACCGAGATGCCCTGCCCGCCGAGCTGCGTCGCCCGGGTCGCGGGGCCGGCGGGATTGCTGAAGAAGCCGATCTTGTCCCCACCGACGTTCGGATCTTTGTAGAGGCCCGGGAAGAAGGCGAAGAAGTTCATCTGAAGCGCGACTTGCCCCGACTTGAACGCATCAAGCCCTTCGGACATGTAGGAGTTGGATGCGCCGGGGGGCGTACAGCACTTGTAGAGCTCCTTGTAGGCCTCGAGCCCCTTCACGGCGCCAGGCGAGTTGACGAACCCGTCCATTGAATACGGCTTCTTCGGATCCTGATACTGGAAGCCGTAATCATAGAGGTAGTTCGACACGCCCATGGTGATGCCTTCCGAGCCCCGCTCGGTATAGATCGAAGCGCCATAGACCTTCTTGCCGTCGATCTCGCGGCCCTGGAAGAATTTTGCGATGTCGCGCAGTTCATCGAGCGTCTTCGGCACGGCGAGATCGCGGCCGTACTTGGCCTTGAAATCCGCCTGGATCTCAGGCCGCGCAAACCAGTCTTTGCGATAGGTCCAGCCCACCGCGTCACCCATGGCGGGCAGCGCCCAATAGTTCGGGCTGTTCTTCGGCCACTCGGAATAGCCGACCACTGTCGCCGGCATGTAGTCGTCCATGCTGATTCCTTCCTTTGTGAAGAAATCGTTGAGCTTGACGTACTGACCGTTCTCGGCGGCGCCCCCGATCCATTGCGAATCCCCGATGATGAGATCGCACAGCGAGCCATGCGAATTGAGCTCGTTCAGGAAGCGGTCGGCATAGTTGGTCCACGGCACGAACTCGAACTTCATGCCGACGCCGGTCTTGGCGGTGAAATCCTTCGACAGTTCGACCAGGGCGTTGGCAGGATCCCACGCGGCCCAGCACAGCGTGATGGTCTTGGCCTGCGCATGCGCAGGAGTAGTCCCCACTCCGACACCGAGCGCGGATGCGAGAACTCCGAACGTAGTAAGAAGCGCCTTTACTGTCTGTTTCATAACGCTTTCCCTCCCAGTGGGGCCGGCCATCGACATGGCGCGACTCTCCAACCCGCTCGAATGCTTCGAGCAGAGCGATACAGTCCTTCACGGGCTGAACGACTAAACGGACGTTTCCTCGCGCCTGCCTGGATTCTTAGGGATTCAGCCAAGCTCGATTTGTTTAGTGAAACACTATATACTAAACATTGCAAGCACGCTCTTAAGTCGCTCGGTCATGGTGCCCCTCGCGAAATTGAGGCAGCAACCATGCGCTCAACCGGTACTGGCTATGCGATCTGCGCCACCTTAAGTTACGTCAGGGACTTTGCGTTCGCGCACGGCTGCCTCGACCTGATCTGCAAGAACCGCGAGATGGCTGGCTCTAGAGACGAATACGCATTGTCGCTATGGACGGCGATGCCGTCTGGCTTCGTGCCTGCCTAACTATCTTCTTTCTGAAGAAGAGAATGCARACGTTGAGCGAGTTCGGMCACGCCAAAGGGCTTGTGAATAATCGGGAACTCGTCTGTCGCCCCRTGACGCGCGAGCACGTCTCCYACGTAGCCCGACGTAAGTAATATCTTGATCCTGCTGTTCCGCCGCTTTGCTTCGCGAGCAAGCTCGACGCCATTGGGACCATTCGGCATGACGACATCGCTGAACAGAAGATCGAACCCCTGATCGCTGTCGAGAATTCGGATGGCTTCGGTACCGTTGTGAGCAAGGCGAATCCGATAGCCAAAGCTCGTCAGCATTGCAGACACGACTTCCAACAGATCTTCATTGTCCTCGACCAAAAGAATTCGCTCGGARCCTCCCGGCATAGCCCGGGTCTGTTCAGTTTCCACCTCGTCGCGAGCCTCCTGATTGGCTCTCGGCAGRTACAGYGAGATCGTGGTGCCGGCGTTAGGGGCACTTTCGACTGAAATATAGCCACCGGATTGCCGGACAAAGCCATACACCATGCTGAGACCGAGGCCAGTGCCCTTGCCAACTTCCTTGGTMGTGAAGAAGGGCTCGAAAATCCGGTCTCGCACCTCGGGAGACATCCCCTGCCCCGTATCCGAGACGGACAGCCTCACATATGATCCGGCCGGACATCCAGCGACGGCTTCCCSATCCAGAACGACGTTCCGCGCCTCGATCTCGAGCACTCCGCCGCCCGGCATCGCATCGCGGCCGTTCAGCGCTAGATTGAGAAGGGCAGTCTCCAGCAGGGATGGATCCACCTGACAGAGCCACAATCGCTCGTCGATCTTCAGCCTGACCTCGCATTCTGCGCCGACCGCCTGACGGACGAGCCCCTGGAAGTTGGAGATCAGCTCGTTGGCATTRATCAGTTTAGGGTTGAGCTTTTGCCGTCGAGAGAAAGCGAGGAGCTGTGCGGTGAGCTTCGCCCCCCGGTCGGCGGCACGCCGCGCAGTCGCGGCGAAGCGCCGGATCTTGCCGTCATTTGCCGCGCGCTCGATGAGATCAAGGTTTCCCGAAACGACGGCAAGCAGGTTGTTGAAGTCATGGGCAACACCGCCCGTGAGCTGTCCGACGGACTCCATCTTCTGGCTCTGATGAAGCTGCTCYTCGATGCGCTGGCGCGCCTCCACRGCATGCTTTTGCTCGGTGACGTCTCGAAAGAAGAYCGCGATCCCTTCGCCAGAAGGAAACGCGTTGATCGCATACCATGYGGCACGACGAGGACAGTGCGCTTCGAACGAAACCGGACGGCGGTCCGACATGACTTCCCGAAGCTGCTCGACGATTCCCGTATCGSSGGCATCCAGAAGCGACGCCTGCAGGTGCATTCCAATSAGATCACGCCCCTGAGCGATCTGAGACCAGGCCCTCTGGTTGAAGAAGCTGATCCGCCAATCGTGRTCGACGATCACGACGCTGTCGGTTGTGCTTTCGAAGAGCATCGTAAGCCGGGCCGCGGCGTCCTCGGCCTTCTCTTTTGCATCGGACAATTCCTGCTCGCGGCGATCCAGCGCATCRGCCATGGTGTTGAAGGCGCCGGCTACGCCYGCGATTTCAGAACTGCCGCGGATGTTCACMCGGCGAGCATAGTCGCCGAGGCGCCATCGGTTCGCGGCGTCAACTAATAGTCCGAGCGGCCGATGGATGAATTGCCGGGCKCCGAGCAGCGTCAGGCCCAGCACCATCATGGCGCTGAGGGCGATGAGGAAGATGTCGTGTCGGGTCCGGCTCTGGATCTCGGCAAAGGCGTTCGCCTTGTCGAGGCCGAAGCTGACGCGAAGTCCCCCAGAATCGGGCCCGAGAGCCGAGAAACCCACGATCCTCTCGACGCCGTCGACATCAACCAGGTCGGCTGCGAGACCGTCGCCATACTGCCTCTCATCACCAGCGCGAACCAATTTCTTACCGACAAATCGGTCATTGTCCGGATAGCGKGCAAGGTAGGTGCCGTTGCGATCGGTGATGGCCAGCGCGTCTCCCGCCGGAACACCCGCGCGCGCGATGTAGTCCGCTAACCAGTCCAGGCCGAGAGGCGCAATGATGACGCCCCCTGGCTGACCATCATCTCCGTAGAAAGGCAGCGCAAACTGAATGARTTTCCGATCGACGGACAGACCGATCGAGAATTGTCCCACCGTAAACGCRCCCGTCTTCCCACGCRTCCGCAAAGTAGGGACGCCCGGAGACATTCACCGGCTTGCGATCYGTGTTTGTATCGCAGAAGGGCTGGCCACTCAGATCGGTMGCGACGAAAGTGAGGAAAGCCGGAAACCGGGACCTCATCCCTGCCATCGCCGCATTGCACCCCTTGCTATCTTTCGCCTTTATCGCAGGGAGTTCGGACAGCGCAATCAGGACCTGCCGAATGCCCTGAACGATCTGTTGCTGCTGTTCGGCGGCGAGCTTAGCGAGACCGAGCGCCTGATTCTGTACGTCCACTTGGCGCGCGCGCCGAAGGTTAACTTCGTTGTACGCCTGAATCGAGATAGCGGGCAATAACGCGACTGCGCCAACAGGCGCGACAAGATGGTCATTCTCTGCCGTATTCAAATCGTCCCGGAGTTTGCTGTGCATTTCGATTGCCAATCGCCATACGCTTATAGGCGTTCATCACTCCAATCACGATCGTGAGAACCACAAGTTACCGCTCGTTGAACATGCGCGACCGCGTAAGCTTCATCCGGCACCTGCTTTCAAAGACGCATATTGCCGCTTCGGCCCCGCAATCCGCCCTACTCGCGAGCGCCGTGCCATCGCGCGGTGGTACAGCCAGAATCAGCAATCTTGGTACTGTTTTAAGAGCGCGCATCGCGCATCTATCGGTCATGACCAACGGCAGATGCAACTTCGACCCGTGGCACGACGGTTCTAAAGCGGTGGGCGTGATCACGTCAGCCGTCTTTGCTCGGCCAGGGCGCGGTAGTTCTCAGGAGAACACGAATGACTCTAGGTACGGGATGGCGCAGCCTGGCGAATCTACTCAAAGCTGAGGCGCGCTTATTCAGCCCGAAAGCAGCGGAAAATCTCGCATCGTTCTTCGATTGCATAGGCGAACTGGAAGCGCGCGAAGGCCACCCGCTCATCTTGGATGCTGGTCCTGGAACGGATTTCCCTACCCTTTATCGCGCCCGGGTCTTTCAATCTGACGACAAGCTAAAAGCAGCCCTCACCAGGCCAGACATCCACCTCGGCTCACCGCAAGTGCCCTCAGCGGCGGCCGGTCGCATGAATGCGCGCGGTATCTCGGCTTTCTACGGTGCAAACAATCAGAAAGTGGCTGTCGCCGAGGTGCGGCCACCTGTTGGTAGTCGGATCGCGGTGGCTCAATTCGAGATCATCAGAACGCTTCGACTGCTCGACGTGACCACCCTCGGTGACGTCCGCATCACTGAAGGCCTTGCTGATTGCGGGCTGGCTGGGAGGATGGAGGGTGCTGTTTTTCTGAGGTTGCTAAGGTCACGTCTCACGCGGCCGGCAATGCCCGATGACGATGGGTCTGAGTATCTTGCAACGGAAGCCATGGTCCATTTTCTTGCGACAGAGGTCTCGGCGCCTATTGATGGCATCATCTTTCCATCAGTACAGGCGGTCGGAGACGCTTTTAATATCGTCCTTTTTCAAGGGGCGGCCCGTGTTGAGCCCGTGAACGTGCCAGAGAGGGCAGAGATCAGCGCGAGCACGGGCCGTTGGGCAGAGGATGGCTGGGTGGACGACTACGAGGTGCTTGAGAAAGTTCCGTCAACTCAGGGGGACGTTGATAACAACGAGCAAGAGCCGACATGCCCCGCCGTTGCAACCGCGAAAGCTGCGCCGGCTGCCCCTCGCGATGCTGATTGGCGCGACTATAGTCTACGCATCATGCCCGAAAGCGTGCGGGTGCATCGCGTAAGGAGCGTGGAATTCGCCACGGACAAATTCGCGGTGAAACGACACCGTCAGGAAAAGCACGGCAGCATCGATATTTAGGCGGATCGAGGCAATCGTAGAACACACGTGTTCCAATGTACGAGGGCTCGGTGTGCCTGGATCGCTAAACTCACTGCTCTGGTTGACACTCGGCGCTTTCGCGATCGGAACCGAAGGCTTCATGATTGCCGGACTGTTGCAACGCTTGGCGCGAGACCTGGATGTCACCCTGCCCGCCACCGGCCACCTGGTCACCGCCTTCTCCCTCGCTTACGCCATAGGCGCCCCCACGATAGCCATGCTGACCGCCGGACTGGAACGGCGGCGCTTGCTCGCCATCGCCATGGCAGGATTCAGCATTGCGAATCTGCTCGCCGCATTGGCACCGAGCTACGCCGAGCTGCTCATAGCTCGGTTGCTGCTGGCCCTGTCTGCCGCCAGCTTCATGCCGGCCGCCGGCGGATATGCAGCCGCACTGGGTGGACCGGAGCGGCGGGGTCGGGCTTTGTCAATGGTCACCAACGGGCTGACCTTGGCAATCATCGCCGGCGTGCCGCTCGGAGTGCTGGTCGGAGAAAGCTTCGGCTGGCGCGCGACCTTTCTCAGCGTCGGAGGGCTCGCGACACTCTCGCCGCTCGGGATCCTCGTGGGAATGCCGTGTCAGCCGCCCGTTTCCACTGCGGGTCTCGGAGAGCGTTGGGCACTAGCCAAGCGCCCCGACATGATGGCGATCCTGGCGACCAGCGTGCTGACGGTCTCTGCAACCTTCACGCTTTATACGTATCTGGGCGTCTTCCTCGCAGATGTCGCCGGGATCAGACCTCAGGGCCTGGCTCTCGTGTTATTCGGCTTCGGAGTCGCCAGCGCGGCCGGTACCCGGCTCGGTGGCACCGCGGCGGACCACTGGGGTGCGGACCATGCCGTGATCGTGGGCGGTGGCCTAACCGTCTTGGCTTATCTTGTCCTCTTGCTGGGCGCGGCGCTCGAGCCTGCGCGAGCCATGCTCGCTATGTTACCAGCCATTCTGCTCTGGGGCTTGGCCAGCTGGGGCCTGATGACGGCACAGCAGGCGCGGCTGGTCGCGCTAAGCCCAGCTCTGGCCGCGGTCAGTCTGTCGCTGAACTCGTCGGCCATTTATCTAGGCAGCGCTACAGGCGCGGCCATTTGGCGCGCTGGTCATCGCCCATGGCGGAGTGGATCGGCTCGGCTGGGTGGCGGCGGCGTTCGGCGTGGCCGCACTGCTGTCGGTGCTGGCTAGCGGCCGCGCCTCCCCACCCCGAGGTTGAGACGTTGGATATCGGCTGGAGCGGCGTCTTCTGGCCTTTATTAGACACGCTGCGCTCCAAACGGTCGACCTCTGACCCTGGCTGTCTGAAAACACCGCGCTTGATCGTATTCAAACAGGCGCCCTTGTCCTCAAGCAACCATCCACCCCAATATCACACACCGGGTTTGATTGATCTCGGATCCGTGCAATCCATGCTCGGACGTACGAAGGCTCACCCTGCTTTTAAACTATAGAGTTGAATGGGCTCTTTGTAGCCTCGAAGCCGATGCTTGCCTTCACTCGTGAAAGCTTTGGCGAGGTCGAAGCTACCCTCCGCAAGAAGACATCGTATAAAATCGCCTGTGACGAGCACCGTCGCATCAAGAACCCGGCAGTAAGCTTCGACACGGCTCGCGATGTTCACAGCGTCGCCGACCACCGTGAATTCAAGCCGTTTGTCGGTGCCAACATCGCCCTGTACAACCTCGCCGCAGTGGATACCGACGGCAACGCGAATGGCCATATCGGGGTTGTCAGCATGTTGTTCATTCCAACGGCCAAGACGCTCATGGATCTGCAATGCACAGAGCGCTGCGTTTGTTGCATCTTGCTTGCTGGAAATCGGCGGCCCGAACACGGCCATGAGACCGTCCCCGAGGAACTTATCTATCGAGCCCTCGCATATAAAGACGGCCTCGCTGAGCAAGCCTAGCAAATCGCGCAGCAGCTTAATGACTTCGTCAGGCGCCTTGCCAGATGCATGTGCTGCAAATCCCACGATGTCGGCGAATAGCACCGCTGCTTTCTGGCGCCGCGCGACAGAAAGGGGCACGTCGATCTGAACAAGCTGTTCAACAATTTTTGGGGAGAAGAAACGCGCTAGGTTTGTGCGCTCTCGTTTGACTTCCGCAAGGCGCTCGTTTGCCGAACGATTCCTGATCACCAAGACTACCGTGATCGTGATCGATACGTAGCTTATTAAAGATCTCAACGGCGCTGTGCCAGCTACCGTGAATCCGTGTGTAAGCACATAGCTAAGCGCGGTCAACGCCGCGCACCAAATCCCGGTCAAAATGATGCCACGGCATTGAAGATCGTATGCGCTGATCAAAATGACAGCTACGTACAGAGAGGCCACAGCAAATTGAAGAGACGACAGCGTGTCCATGAGGAAGATGCAAGCTGCCAGCACAATGGCTGGACCGAGGGAGTGTGGGCGCGCCGAATAGAACATCTGTGCAGCCTACTAGCTCGTTTCCGAGTGAGTTGAAAACTCCCCCGATCAAATCGTTCATGAGACTCAATGCCGTACATCAACGTTGCCTAGGTCGGAGTGTCAATGTTGACGGACTTCGTCCGGGATGTGCGCCATCGTGCAATCACTCGACAATCAAGACAGGTTCGAGAGCCACAGCCCGGGATAAATTGTAGAAATTGGGCGAGGTCGCCATCACCGCCTCGTGAACCTCAGCGAATTGCTCTTCTGTACCACGGCCTTTGATCCGGACGGTATAGCTGAGGGTCTCGTAGCCGGGCGGCACGGCAGGATCGATCCCGAGGAAGCCACGAAGATCGATGTCGCCATCGGTCTCGATCGACAAGCTTTCGAGGGTGATTCCACGCACCGCGCACTGCGCCACGTATCCGACGGTCATGCAGGCGTTGAGCGCCGCGATCAGATGCTCCTGCGGATTGGCGAAATTGTTCGATCCGCCGAGTTCGCGGGGCTCGTCGATGTCGATCGAGAACCGGCGTGACACCTGCTCTCCGCCGACCTCATAACTCTCAACTTCTGCGCGGCTCCGCGTCTGGCCCTGCCAGGTCGTGATGACATGCCAGTTCGTCTTGCCTTTGGCCGGTTCGCGCTTGACGTCGTCGATCAGCGCAAAGAGATCGTCGAGATTGATGCCGTTGACGATGGTGGGGTCGGCAGGCTTCGTTGGTGCACTCACATGGGACTCCTTTGCTTGGGATTAGGTTAGACTTCGCATTTGGACTTTTGCAGCGTCGCGAGCGCCTGTGGATGCGCTGACCTGCTGCTCGACCCGCCGTCCCGGTCAGTCTGCTACCGCGTGCAGCGCTACCGATTGATATGCAGGGAAGTCCGTGTACCCCACCTCGCCGCGTCGGGTGTAATAAGTCGATCGTTCCGCTACGGCCAACTGCCAGCCGTGTTTGAGGCGCTCGACCAGGTCCGGGTTTGCGATATACGGCCTGCCGAAGGCGATCAGGTCGACTAATCCGGTGTCGAGCGAAGCCTGGGCGCGCTCGCGGTCATTGAAGCCGCCGCACCAGATGAAGGTGCCACGAAATGCCGCCCTAGCCTTGGCAAGCAGAGCGTGGTCGAGGTACCGAGGCTTGAACTCCGCCATCTCCATGTTTGCGTCGGGCATCAGCTCGTAGAGCAGATGGATGTATGCCACGCCGCGGCGCCCCAGTTGCTCGGCAAGGTACAGAAACGTTTCCTCGACAAGAGGGTCAGTCGGCATGGAGCCGTACTTACCGAACGGAGACAGGCGAACGCCAACGCGCCCCGGACCGAATTCAGCCACCACCGCATCGACGACTTCCAACAGGAGGCGCGTACGATCTTCCATTCTGCGCGCGCCGTAGCGGTCGGTGCGCGTATTGAGCACCGAGCTCATGAACTGCTCGAACAGATAGCCGTTGGCCGCATGCAGTTCGACACCATCGAATCCGACCTTCCGCGCATTGGCGGCGGCTTTGGCGAAGGTGCCCACCATGGCCAACACCTCCTCCGTGCTGAGAGGCCTCGGTGTTTCCGTAGGCATATAACCCAATCGGCCGTCCGACCGGTGAGCAAACACCGAAGAGCCGTCGGCCCGCTGCTCGGTTGCGCCCACCGGAGCCTGACCGTTCGGCAGAATCGAGGAATGCGCCATCCTGCCGACGTGCCACAACTGCAGGAAGATCGTGCCGCAATGACGGTGAACCTCATCGGTCACCAGACGCCAGCCCTGCATTTGAGCTTCCGAGTGGATGCCGGGTGTCCTCGCGTAACCATGGCCAGACTGATCCACATCGGCGGCCTCGGTAATGATCAGGCCGGCACTGGCCCGCTGGCCGTAATAGGTCGCCATCAGCGCATTCGGGAGGTCACCGTCGGTCGGGAGGTCGCCCTCGGACGTTCGCGTGCGGGTCATGGGCGGCATGACGATGCGGTTCCTCAGCGGAACAGTGCCGCCGAGCAGTTGAGATTCGAACAAGTCGGTCATAGATCATCCTTCGAGCAGGTTTCTGCCGAAGGTTATTCTTCGGTGGTCATTTCCATCTACACACCCTTTGGTCAGTGGCGGATGAAGATCATCAAGAGACTACCGGGCTTACCGGTGGAGCGCGCGCTAGGCGTCTTTTCGGGACGCTGGAAGGCGGTGATCCTCGATGTGCTGCTGGATGGTCCGCAACGCACCTGCGAGCTCGAGATGCGCATTGTCGGCATCTCGCAGAAGGTGTTGTTAGAGCAACTGCGGGCGCTCGAAGTACATGGAATGGTGAGCCGGCAGTCCAGCGCCGGGCATCGCCAAGGGATCGAATACCTGCTCACCCCACTCGGCGAAAGCCTGCGGCCGGTGCTGGATTCCCTTCGCTCATGGGGCGCCCATCATGCCAAGGAGCTCGATGAGGTCGATCGGCTTGTGCCATGCGATGCTGTCGTTCGAGATCGTACGGCCTGACGCTTGATGGGTATCGCTGTCCGAGAGTTCAGGCGCATTCCTTAATACGTGAGACGAAGCCCCGCGCGGCAGCGCTTGACTGAAATAAAGAGCCCGCCAACTAAGGCGGCCTCTTCATTATTGCTGGTTCTTCGGAATCCTGTTTTGGCCGCTGTTGCGGGCCGTGCATTGTGCCGCGAGGCGAGCGACGCCGATTAGCTTGACGTGCCGGTCACGTCGATAACCAGGTTGGGCCGATGCCAATCAGTTGGCCCGCCATTCGCTCGGCGCTACGCCCGCCCAGCCCTGAAACGCATGCGTGAAGCCGCCCGGATCGGCATGGCCCAGTGCAACCCGGTTGCTCGTGCGAGCTATGCTCCTACCAGAACAGGGCGAGGTCCGTTCTGGGTCAAAAAGCGAAGAACTCAACGTAGGCAAATCTCGTCCGGGGCGCCCCACCAAGCTGA
The DNA here is from genome assembly GCF_056402655.1 of Bradyrhizobium sp. P3_C3. Lineage (NCBI taxonomy): Bacteria > Pseudomonadati > Pseudomonadota > Alphaproteobacteria > Hyphomicrobiales > Nitrobacteraceae > Bradyrhizobium > Bradyrhizobium sp. P3_C3. Next base: position 99,734 of record NZ_JBFUGY010000004.1, read on the forward strand.
CCATAGCGAGACGTGTCGCGACTTCGCTGATGGGCCAACATCAGAAGCCAACGGCACCCGGCCTCATTATGCCTGAGGACGCAGAAATCTACATCTTGTCGATGATCGACGAAACACCGTGTTCGGACGCGCGATCATTAGCAGCGGCGGCGACAATCGCAGGAATTACGTCGTCGGCACGATCAACGATAATGGGTTGAAGCAGGTGGTCTCTATGAAGGAAACCTGCGCTGCGTATGTGGTCCAGCATCGCCATCATAGGCGCCCAAAAGCCTTTGATATTCACCAAAACTATCGGCTTACGGTGTTTCCCAAGCTGGGCCCAAGTCATGATTTCCACGATTTCTTCGACGGTGCCGATACCACCCGGAAGTGCCACGAAGGCATCAGAACGCTCGAACATTCTCTGCTTGCGCTCGTGCATGGTGTCTGTGATCGTCAAGTCTTCGAACATCTTGAGCGCATCAGTCGTCGTTTCCCAGTTTGTAAGAAATCTCGGAATGATCGCGCCGACCTTACCGCCGTTATTCAGTGTGCCGCGAGCTACCGCGCCCATCACACCATGGGTACCGCCGCCGTAGATCAGCGTTAATCCCGATGTAGCAAGAGCGCGTCCCAATCGTTCGCCTGCCTCAACGTAGGCAACATCGTGACCGGGCGAGGAACCGCAATAAACGCAGACTGCGTTGAACTTGCTCATGATGGGGATAGACCCGATGGACGGGCCTTGCGTCAAGCTCGTTCTTGCTCGCCAGAGTCCGCTTTGGGTCCAAGAGCTGACGATGGCCGACCAAGGGATGGCGGTCTCCTATCGCGCGATAAGCGGGCATGTAGCTTAGCCTTCAGTCCCATCTCCTCTATCGCTCAGACGTATAAAGGGAGTCCGTCTCGAGCGTCGTGATAGCAAATAACTTCGCGCGATCTCCTGGCAGAATTCCCGAGGCGGATGCTCGCCTAGTATGAAGCCCATAGCGACGACGTATCTCCGCTTTGGGTTTATGGTGCGCTCGGAGGGCGTTCGCGTTTGCTGTGATTTCAACGGGCTACAGCGGAGGACAACGAGTTTAGGTGCATTCGCGCCCAAAAGTGCCCTTTGGCACAGTTGCTGTAGAACAGCCCTGCCCTATGCGAGGTCAGGTTGGCTCACCGCTCATAACGGTCTGGTTGCAGGTTCGAGTCCTGCCGGACCCACCAAGATTATCAGTGACTTACTTCGTCTTCGTTGCTCGCATCGCCACGACCGCACGGCTGATCGTTGCACGGTGATGCCTATGCCCGAGTTGCAGAACGCATGTCAGGTGCAACGCGGCTGCAAATCTCACGAGCTCGAGCTCGTCAAATATCATTGACACGCGAAAGCGGCACGTCGCGCGATCACGGCACATCTAGATTTTAGAGTTCCGTCGCGGACTACGGGCTTGGTCATATACCGGGCGAATGGTCGTTTCCTCCCTTACTTAGCCGAGACCTCCTAGAGGTCTCGGCCTTTTTCGGTCGCGATCGCCGCTCTGCTCGATTGCAGGCCTAAGCTCTTCTGGCTCCGCAGCCTTGGAAAGAGGTTGATCGTGGCGCTCTCGCTGCTCGCGTATCGTTCGAATAGCCGCCGCCCATGCTGATGCCCGAAAGGGTACGCTCCGCTTCTGCATTGTCCGATCCGAACGCGCGCGTCTGGAACTTCGACAATCGGCCGCGCAGGCTGTCTCCGGCCGTTGCGGAGATCAAAGCTCGCAGTTCGGTTGCAGATTGAGCTTTCGAAGCAGCGGACTTAGCCCGCCCTGGCTGCAGCTCTGTTTTGGCCTCTCGATCGCTCTGGATTGAGCGTCTTTTGACTCGGCAGTGCTGCGCTTGCGGATTTGGTAGCCGGAAGCGGCGTTATCGTGCCAATGACGCGGAATGAAGGCTGGCTCTTTCGGCTTGGCCTTCGCTTGAGGAGCAGGCGTCGCTACGACGACCTCGGGTGTCGGTTTCGGATCTATCGTGGCCGCGGCGGAAACGGCAAGCGCCACATCTTCCTTTTGGGCCGCGAGCAGTCGGTCACCCTTGGTACCGGATACAACCGGGTAGCTCACAATCTCGGGCGCGACTGTAGCGGAGGCGACTGGAGCAGCGCTTCGACCAAGCGCCGCAACAGCACCCAGCGCCACCAGGCCAGCCACTCCCAAGGCAAACAATCGGATCACTTTCGACGGGTCCCCACCCTTCAGCCCTGGCAAGGTCGGGCCGGAATCAGCCGAGATTATGGCTCTGGGGCTGGCGCGGTTAGCAGAAAGGGACTTGGTCCCGATTTCGTTCCGCGATGACTGCCCGGCGCAGCTAGACAGTTGCCCGGGGGGCTCGCATCGCGGAAAGATCCACATGCCTCCCGCCACCGCCGAGGTGGTTGATCCGAGCCAGTGCCAAGAACAGCACAGGGGCCTTCGTAAGCACTGCCGTTGCGACTGAGACATATCCGAGCCGGTGAAGAAGTCTAATTGTCGCCGTCGCCGCCGACCGATTTTCGTCGGAGCGGTTGCGCGTGTGCGGATCAGCTAGGATGCTACCGCTCTCACGCGTACGTAGGAGCCAGGAGCGTCCTCGATTACCGGCAAGTTGCCGCCGCCCGGTTCGCGCGCGGGAACGCGCTGATGATCCAGGCGGCTCACCCACTTGTCCCAAACGGGCCACCAGGAGTCCCGATGACTGGTTGCATCTGCGAACCACTGATCGGGGGTAGGCGGCAAGTTATCGTTCGTCCAATGGCCATACTTGCTGCCCGGTGCGCTGATGACTCCCGCCATGTGTCCGGAGGCGGACAGAACGAATTTGACGGGACCGGAATACAGACGCGTCGCCGCATAGGTCGACGTCCATGGGGCGATATGGTCCTCGCGCGTGGACAGGATGAACGACGGGATCTTGATCCGCGACAGGTCGATCGGGGTGCCAGCGAGCGTGATGCCGCCGGGCTTGGATAGACGATTTTCCAGATACATTGCCCGGAGGTAGAATGAATGCATGGCAGCGGGCATCCGTGTGGAGTCTGAGTTCCAAAACAGTAGGTCGAACGGGAGCAGCTCCTTGCCGAGCAAGTAGTTGTTCACGACGAAGGACCAGATCAGGTCGTTGGCCCGCAACATATTGAATGATGTCGCCATATCCTGAGCGTCGAGATATCCGCGCTCGCGCATGCGCCTTTCGAGCGTTGCGAGCTGCTCCTGATCTATGAAGACGGCCATATCACCGACTTCCGCGAAATCCACCAGCGTCACGAAGTAGGTTGCGCTTGCTATCCTGTCGTCTTCGTTCGCGGCCAGGTAGGCGGCCGTTGAGGCGAGCAGAGTGCCCCCAAGACAGTATCCGATGGCATTGACCTGCTCTTCGCCGGTCGCCCTTTTTATTGCATCCAGGGCTGCGACTGGACCCTCGAGCATGTAATCTTCGAAGCCCTTCTCAGCGAGCTTCTCGTCTGGATTGACCCAGGAGATGACGAAGACGGTATGGCCTTGGTCGACCGCCCACTTGATAAGCGAATTCTTCGGCTGAAGATCGAGGACGTAGAACTTGTTGATCCACGGCGGGATAATGAGGAGAGGCCGCTTGCGTACGTCGCTTGTCGAAGGAGCGTACTGGATAAGCTGCATCAGGTTGTTCTGGAAAACGATCTTCCCGGGAGTCGTTGCGATATTCTCGCCGAGCCGGAAAGCCTTCATGTCGGTCATCGTGATGGAGAGGCGACCCTCGCCACGACCGAGATCGGAAAGCAGGTTGTCCAGCCCGCGGAGCAGGTTTTGTCCTCCGGTCTCCAGCGTGGCTTTGAGCACCTCCGGATTGGTGGCGACGAAGTTCGAAGGAGAAATAGCGTCGACGAACTGACGCGTGTAGAAGTCGACCTTTCGAGCAGTGGCGTCGTCCATGCCCTTGACGTCTCGGACGGTCGAAAGGATTGCCTTGGCGGCGACCAGATAGCTTTCCTTCACGTAGTTAAAGACTGCGTTCTCGGTCCAGTCGGGATGCTTGAAACGCTTGTCCTTGGGTTTGTCGGACTCGCAAGGCCGCGTCAGCCACATGCTTTCTGCCGCCGATTTCCAAACCGCCATGCTTTCGTTGAAGAGGTCGATCTGGGCCTTCGCCACCGGCGTCGGGTCCGACATCATTCTTGTCATGAGATCGACGAAATCAAACCCGAGCGTCGAGGTGTCTCCCATGCCGACCTTCGTGGCGTCGGCTTGGGATGTGGCGAACCGCTGCATCAACAACTGGCTCTGCTTCGCGACCGAGTGCAGTTGGCCGGCGAGAACAAGAGGATCCCACGTAGGTTGCGTCGATCGATCTCCCATGTCTTCCTCCCTCCGTTTTTCGAAAGAGTAGCACCGCTGGGATCGAAGGCCAGCGAAGAGGCGGTCGATCCCACGGGTGGCTGGATTAACGTGAGGTCGTAAGCCAAGTTTCCTTGTGCTGCGATCAACGTTGAGCATCACATGTAGATGCCTGGATTCGTCCGGCGATCCGCACAAATTCGAGTATATTGTGCTCTGCAAAAAGTCACCCGGGCGTCTAGGCGCGAGGGCCGCCAAAATATCCGATCGCCGCTGGGGCGGTTGTGATTGCGGTTCCAATGTAAGAGGTTGTCCAACGTCTATGACGCGCCTTTGCCTCGTCAGCACTGAGGCCGCCCCAAATGGACCGTGCCGATAATTGGTCTCGATCGCACCTGGCCCATGCGAAGGCGTATGGCGATCGGAGGGATACGCTGCCGCTTCGCCGACACCGGAGAGGATCGGTTGAGCAGATCGCCGAACGCTGGGTCGCCAGGGTGACACACAGCGGAGTCCAGGGAACAACTAAAGCGATGATGCTTGCGTGTGGAATAGGTTACCAATAGCGGACATCGTCTACGAAGCCCCAAACAACAGCGGTGCAACCAGAGCAGCATATGGGTCCAACCATGGGTTGGTGTTTAGACCGATCTTCATCAGCTATCTGATCCCCGCTGCAACGACTTACCACCCTCCGGATCCTGCATTGCGGTGATGACAGAACAGCTAAATCCCGAAGATTGGGCCTGGCGAATTTCGGCCGAGGTCTACCGTCTCAATTTGTATAGCCGCCTGACGGAAAAAGCAGATCAAAATCGATCATCGGTCACCGATGAAGAGTTGGCTGAAGCGATCCGGGACCGTTTCACTCAAATGAACGAAATCGCCTATCGCGAAATGGTCAAGTTGGCGACCGAGGCAGCACTAGAAACCTACGATCGGGTCGTATCGTCCATCGTCAAGCGGTCGCGCGTTCGGCTGCGCAACTGAAGTCGCTTTGCGCACTCGGAAGGTCGCTCTCTTGGCTTGGCGCACATACCGTTGCGCCGCTTGCGGCCGGTGTCACAGCTCGGATGAGCGTGGACTCTCACTAGGGAAGCGACCCCGGCAGGGGCTGGCAAGCGCCGGGGCCGCTCCATCCCTCGTGAAGCACGCCCCGCCGAGCGCAAGCCAAGCATACTGGAGAAATCGATAAGGGAGGACTTTGTCGGCGCGGCAGCCTGTCGCACCAGATAGTTGACCTAAATTAACCCGCAAGCCTCGACCGACCTCTAGGTCAAGGTTCCTGAGGTTTTAGTTGTCCAGCGGTAACAGCTAATCTCGTTCGGTAAGCGACGCACCGATTCTATTTGCGGCGCAAAAACCTCGGGCGTAGCTTTGTCGACGCCGGGGCTGGACCATATTTCACGTATTTTTTTGACCCGGCGGGGCCGCAGCGTCGCAAGCCGCTGCGGCCTTTTGCTGACGGGCTGCAACGGGCGAGCACCGTTCGAGTTGCAAGACGATGGTTCCGCTATGGCCTTGGTCGGCTGCGCGAGACCCATCCGGCTCCTTATCCCAATCGTTCTGCTCGCTCGATCAGTCGGCGCCGTTGCGATATGTTGGCACTTCAATCCAGAGCCCGTCGATCTGGGCGCGGTCGATGCCGCGCTTCCGCGCGGCATCGAAGCCCTCGACAATTGCAGACGCACGCGCCAGCTCGTCCGCGCTTGGAGTAAAGACCGCGTTCAGCGCAACCGCGTGCGCGGGGCGCACTAGGGACTTGCTGCGATAGCCGAGACGACGTGAGAACGCAGCCTCGCGGACCGCACCTTCAACGTCGCTGAACGTATAAGGGGCATCGATCGGTTCAATGCCGGCCGCGCGAGCTTCCAGGATGAACCGCCGGCGTGCGTAGTCCAGCTCGACCGCGTCAATGCCTCGTTCGGCGCACAGATCATTGGAGAGGTCTTCCGCTCCCAGCAAGGCGCACCGGATTCGGGGGCTGCTCGCGGCGATCGAACGCACCTCGAGCACGCCGCGGGCCGTTTCGCAGACCGGCAGGATATCGGTGCTGTTCGTTGCTATTTTAAGCTCTCGTTCCCAATGGGTGATCGCCGCATCCAGGGCATGCATCTGCGCCGCCCTGTCGCTGAACGGCATTCCCGGCGCCCTGATCCACGGTCGTTTCGACATCAGCGGACCATTGTCCACGGCCTGGCAACTGCACAAGCGATGGACGACCACTAGGCTACATATTCTTGACGACGCCGGTCACGGCGGTGGCAATGAGTTCATGCCTTCGATCTGACAAATATTCACGAACCTGACCTAGTGCGAGAAGCGTCGCGCACCTCCGTCAACGTGGATTACCTGGCCCGTGATGTAACGGGCAAGTGGCGAAGCAAGAAAGGCGACAAGCACTGCGAGATCTTCCGGCTCGCCGATATAGCCAGCAGGACAATTCTCCGCGACCCATTTGCGCTGAGATTCCTCGGTCGGCAATAATTTCTGATCGATCTGCTCGGAGTGTAGCCGGCCGGGCGGGATCGAATTGACCGTGATCCCATCCTTGCCGACAACACGGGAAAGCGACTTTGCCCAGATATGGGTGGCTCCATTGGGCGGAATGCCACCATTCAACGCCAACGGCTCATCGCCTCCGGTCAGATTAATGATCCGACCGAATTTCTGAGCCTGCATCATGGGCACGAAGGCATGGGCGAGTTCCCGACCGGCATGAAAATTAAGCGCCATAGCCTCATCCCATTGCTGACGCGTGCCTAGGCCGTCGAATGGCCGCGAACCGCCAGCATTGTTGACGAGGATGTCGAGGCGGCCGAAAGCGGCAAGCACCTCATCTCTGATACGCGCGGCTGCGTCGTGCTGTGTGACATCTGCGACGATCATCAACGGCCGCTCGCGTCCAGAAGCCGCAATCTCGTCCGCCACATTTCTTAGGCGGTCTTCTCGCCGGGCCACGATTGCGAGACGACATCCCTCTTCAGCAAGCATCTGCGCGATCGCGCGGCCGAGGCCGACGCTGGCACCGGTGACGAGCGCGACCTTGCCGGCGAGCTTAAGATCCATGGTTTTCCCTTTTTTGCCGTGACTTGATACTCGCCAGCGAGCTCAAAGTCCGAGATAGGCCTTTCTGACCCGATCATCGTTTTGGAGAGCGGCGGCAGGGCCCTCGATCGCGATCCTGGCGTGCTCCAGCACGTAAGCGTACTGCGCCTGCTTGAGGGCCAGGGCGACATTCTGCTCGACGAGTAGAATGCCGATGCCTTGTGCCACAATCTGGCCGATGACGGCCATAACCTGCTTGACCACAATGGGAGCCAGGCCGAGCGAGGGCTCGTCGAGCAGCAGGTAGCGAGGCCTCGACATCAGGCCGCGCGCGATTGCGCACATCTGCTGCTCACCGCCAGACAGCGACCCAGCCTGCTGGCCAAGCCGCTCCTTTAACCGGGGAAAAATGGAAAGGACCCGGTCAAGCGCGTCCTTCTCGTGTCCCCTCGCCCGCGGTGCGTAGCTTCCGAGTTCAAGATTCTCGCGCACGCTCATGAAGGCGAAGAGTTGGCGACCCTGCGGAACATGCGCGATGCCCGCCTCGACGCGCTCATGGGCCGGCATACGCGTAATATCGATGCCTTCGAGCCGGACCGTACCGCTGGAGACATTCGCTTGCAGGCCGGAGATCGCGTTCAGCGTGGTGGTCTTCCCCGCACCATTGGCGCCGAGCAATGCAGCAACGCTGTTGGTTGATACCGAACATGTGACGCCGCGTAATACGGTAACGTCGCCATAGCCGGCACTGAGATCGGTTACATCGAGCGCCATCAGTCGTCGCTTCCGAGATAAGCTGCCACTACAGCGGGGTCTCGCACCACTACCTCCGGCTTGCCCTCGGCGATTTTGCGTCCGTAGTCGAGCACTACGACCTTGTCGGCAAGCGACATTACGGCATGCAGATTGTGCTCGATCATGATGACGGCGAGGCCGTCCTGATGCGCAAAGCTGCGGATCAAATGAATGCTCTCGTTGATTTCCGAAGCATTGAGCCCGGCGAGTATCTCATCAAGCAGTAACATCCTTGGTTCGATCGAGAGAGCGCGCGCGAGTTCTAGCCGCTTGCGGGACTCCAAGGTCAGACTGCCCGCCTGCCGGTCGAGCAACGAACGCATGCCGACGCGGCCGATGATCTCCGCGGCCTTTTCGCGTGCCGTCGCCAGCGGATAGTTCAGCAGCGCGCCGACGGTGACATTCTCATGCACCGTCAGGCTGACGAGGGGCTTGACGATCTGGAACGTACGGCCAATGCCCGCGCGAGCGCAGACACTTGCAGAAGCACCGGTAATGTCCTGGCCGGCGAAACTGACGTTGCCGGAATCGGGCCCAAGTTGACCGCTCAGGATATTGAACAGCGATGTCTTGCCAGCGCCATTTGGACCGATGAGCCCAACGATCTCGCGGTCGGTCACATTCAGCGACACCTCGTTCACGGCGACGAGTCCGCCAAAGCGGCGTACAAGCCCGCTCGCGCGCAACAGTTCCTTACCAATAGATCGGCTGGCCGTGTCCGTCATGTGGGGCGCCATGCCTTGAGTGTGCCGACGATACCCCTGGGCGCCAACAGCACAGTCCCGAGAAGCACGGCGCCATAGATCAATAGCCGGGGCCCGCCGCCAAAGAACTGGCTCAACACCCCATCGAGCGGAGTCATCACCAGCGAACCCACGATCGGGCCAAGCGGTGTGCCAAGCCCACCAATGATGCTCAAAAGCGCGATCTGCACTGAAATGTTGATCGAGAACACGCTCGGCGGATCGAGGAACAGGATGTACTGGGCATAGAAGAAGCCGCCAACGGCTGTGAGTGCAGCACTGATCATGGTGACGATTAACTTTACCTTGACCGTCTCAATACCCATGCTGGCCGCCGTTGCCTCGTCGTCACGAACAGCGATCAGATAGAGGCCGAGCCTGCCGCGATGCATCCAGCGGGTGATCGCGTAGACTGTCATCATCAGCGCGAAGGCCGCGACGAGATAAGCCCACCGCGAGCTGAAGATGAATGTAGAGATACCCGGTTGGAACGGGATCGCGATGCCGCTTGGACCGCGCGTGAGATCGCTCCAGTTATTGGCGACGATTTCCATCGCGATCGGGAAGACCAGCGTTGCGAGCGAGAAGAATGCTCCCCGCAGCCGAAAGCAAGGCCAGCTGATCGCGACGGCAACCCCGGTCGTAACAAAGATACCAGCGATCAGGCCCAGCCAGGGCGAAACACCGTATCTGGTGAAGGCAATCGCAGTGATGTAGGCGCCGATACCGAAAAACGCCGACTGTCCGAGCGAAACCAGTCCGCCATAACCCGCCATCAAATTCCAGGCGCCGGACAGGGCCGCCCAGAGACAGGTCATCACGGCGATGTTGAGGTAGTAGTCATTGAAGAACGCGCTCATTTGGTGCCGACCTCTTCCATGCCAGCGCGGCCGAATAGTCCCTGAGGACGGATCAACAGAATCAGAATGAACAGCACAAGCGCGATGACGTCCTTGAGTTCGACCGAGACGTAGAAGCCTGTCAGCGTCTGGGTGACGCCAATGATCAGCCCTCCAACCATAGCGCCGGCGACGCTGCCGAGCCCGCCGAGAACGACAACGACAAAGGCAGTGATGATCAGGTCGACCCCTGCGGTCGGAAACGTATAGAACATCGGCGTCAGGATGCAGCCTGCCACCGCCGCACAGGCAACGCCGGCGCCGAACGCCAGCCGGTTCAGCCGGTCCGTGTTCACCCCCATCAGCGAAGCAGCATACCGGTTTTGCACCATGGCGCGCAGTGCCTTGCCGTCGCGCGAGAATTGCAAAAACGCGATCAACGCTCCCGCCATCAGAAAGGCGACGATGAAGGCGTAAAGTGAGCTCACGGAGATGGCAACATTCCCGACGATTAGGGATTGCGACGAATAGGTCGTCTGAACCGAACGGTAGTCAGGGCCCCAGAAGGTAAGGGCAACGTTCTGAAGCACTACCGATAGGCCAAAGGTCGCGAATATCTGCATCGCATGTGGCGCGTGCAGGATCGGCTTGATCACCACGCGTTCGGCGAGCAAGCCAAGCCCGAACAGAACCGGTGTGACGATAAGGATAGATGCATAGGGGTCGATCCCCCAAAGCGTGTTAAGCCAGAAGGCGCCGAACATGGCGAGCATGATGAACTCGCCTTGCGCGAAATTGACGATTCGCAGGACACCAAAGATCAATGTCAGGCCGATCGATAGCAATCCGTAGACACCGCCGATGAGCAGGCCCGAGACAAGCAATTGAGGAAGGATGTCCAGCATCTCGTATCCAGGCTATGGACGATGACTGGCATTGCCAGCCACCGCGGCCAGATCAGCGCTTGTCCCAGGTCCGGAGCGGCACCAGCACCGGATCGCCGGTCTTGAGGTTATCCGGCGCCACCACGACGAGCTTTCCATCCTGCCATTGCTGCGCGACCGGGAAGGAACGCTCGTTCTGCCCCTGCATCTCGCTACCCGGCCGGACGAACTTGACGCCCCAGCCGAGCGAGGTGCCGCCGGCGGGAATGTCGAGCGCCAACGCGGCCTCCTTCAGCTTGGCGGGATCCGTCACGCCCGCCGTACGCAGCACCTTGTCGAGCAAAATGTAGGTACCGACAAAGCCCTGGGTGCCGACATAGGATGGCGCCTTGCCCTGACTGGCCTGGAAGCGTTTCTGAAACTCGGCGAGCAGCGTTCGCGCCTCATCTGAGAGCGACGCCGGATTGATCCCCGCCGACCCCTCAGTGTCGAAGATTCCATTGACGGCGCTCCCCAATCCTTCACCGAAGCTCGCCAGACCGTAAATGCCACCGGTACCGATGAAAGCCCCGACATTGATGCCGAGTTGCTTCATCTGGCGTTGGATTAGCAGCGCGTCATTGGCATAGGACGAGGCGATGACGATGTCAGCGTTGCTCGCCTTCATGCGCAGCACGAGCGGGGCGAGATCGGTGGTCGCGGCCTTGTACGGCAGACGCCCCGCGACCTTGAAGCCGAGTTCCTTGGCCTTGGTCTCGGCCGCGGTCGCGACTGAGGTACCGTAATCCGAATCCTCGTGAACGATGAGCATGTTGAGATCGGCAGGCTTCTTGCCAAGGCGTGGTGCAATGGCGCTCGCGGCGAGACTGGCGGCAAGCTGACCGTTCGAGCTCGCCGTGAACACGAGGCGGAAATAGCCGCTGAAACCGCGCTTGGTCAAACCGTCGGCGATGCCGCCGGTCTCCCAATATATCCCGCCGCGGCGCTCCACCACCTGGCTTGCTGCGTAAGACAGCCCGCTCGAATACGTACCGGTGATGATCTGCAAATTCTCAAGTGAGGACAGGCGCTCGGCCTCCGACTGAGCCTTGTCCGGGGTCGAGGCGTCGCCCTGGACGAGTTCGACCTTCTTGCCGGCGATGCCGCCTTTCTCGTTGATCATGTCAACGGCAATACGCGCGCCATTAAGGTTCTCATTACCGAGCAGCGCCAGGCCGCCTGTCAGCGGGTAGAGTGCCCCGATGCGCCATGTTTCTTGCGCGTCCGCGGAGAAGGTCGATGCGGCGAACACGAGAGCCGCCAATACGAGACGTTTCATTGTCTATCCCCCTTGCTGTATTTCTGCAGTCTGGCGATGACGGTGGCCGCATCCGTCACGTCGGCGAATTGCCGATCCATGTCGAAGAGGCTGATCGCGTGCGAGATCGGCAACCGGTCGAACACCGCGTCGGCCGGAACGATCGCGCGGTAATTGTAGGAAGCGGCGTCGAAGACGGTAGCGCGCACGCAATTGCTGGTTGCACCGCCGAGCACGATCACGGTGTCGATATTGCGTTCGACCAGATAACCGAGCAGTGGCGTCCCGTGGAAACCGCTCGGCTTCTTCTTCACGAAGACGATATCTCCTGGCTTGGGTCCGACCTCGGGCAGCAATTCAGCGCCCATCGTTCCGTCGATGCACCAGTCATCGCGCTCCTTCATGAAGGCGCGCTTGCGACCATAGACACCAATATCATTGCCGCTGGCGTCGAGGGCGAAGCGGGTCAGGAACACCGGAACGCCCGCCGCTCGTCCGGCATCCAGGATGGTCGCGATCCGATCGACCGCCGCCCATCCTATTTCACCGCAGGACGAGGGATAGCGCTCGTCGCGAATGCCGCGCTCGCCGACCATGTAGCGTTGCGCGTCGATGACTACGATTGCGGGCCTCACGCCGAAACCCATCCGCTGTGCAAACCGCCCTCTCGCCAATACGGCGCGGTCGGCCTCACCCAAATAGCTATCCCAGATCTGCGTGCCGGTTGTGTTGTTCATCGGTCATCCTCGGAGGGTGCGTGGTGGGCGTGCCAATGCTCGGCGACATCAAGGCGCCTGCAGACCCAAACGCGGTCATGCTTGAGGATGTGGTCGAGGACGTTCGCCAGAGCTCGCGCCCTTGCCGGCCGTCCCGTGATGCGCGGATGAAGGCCGATTGACATCAGCCCGGGCTTCTCGGCGCCTTCCCTGTAAAGCTGGTCGAAAGTCGACTTCAGATAGCCCTCAAAATCGTCGGGCGCCGAAAAGCCGGAGGGAGCCGCGAACTTTCCGTCATTGGCATCCATCGTGTAGGGCACGACAAGATGGTTCTTGCGCTCGACCTCGACCCAATAAGGCAGCTCGTCATTGTAGGCGTCCGAATCGTAGCGGAAGCCGCCCTCCTCGACGATAAGGCGGCGCGTATTCTCGCTCGGCCCGAAACGGCAATACCAGCCGAGCGGCCGCTTGCCGGTCGTGCGCTCGATAGAAGCAACCGCGCGCGCGATGCGCTCTCGCTCTTCCTCTTCGCTCAGGCGGAAATGCTCTTCCCAGCGCCAGCCATGACAACAGACATCGAAATTCGAAGCAGCGATGGCCTCCGCTACCTGCGGATTGCGTTCCAGCGCGACAGCACAGCCAAACACCGTTGCGGGCAACTGCCGTTCCTGGAATAGATCGAACAGCCGCCAGATTCCGACCCGGCTGCCATATTCGTACATGGTCTCGAATGCGAGGTCGCGCTGTCCGGCCGGCACCCGCCCGCCCGGGGCCTCGGCAAGGCCAAGCTCGGTACGACCGCTGCCGTCGGGAACGCTGTATTCCGACCCTTCTTCATAGTTGATCGCAAAATTCACGGCGATCCGGGCGTTGCCAGGCCAGCGCGGATCGGGGCGTTTTCGGCCGTAACCTACGAAATCACGCGGATGTTCGGAACTTGGCCGCCAGACGCCTGTCATGCTCTGTCCTCTCCCTGTGCAGGGAGCCGGCCTGCGGCCCGCAACTCATCAATGATCTCGTCGCGATCCTGGTCGATCCGTGCGCCGGTGCGACGGATAGCGCCGGGCGTGCGCGACATCACCGGGAAGACGTTCTGCATCCGCACCGGGCCGAGATCCTCGTCCGGTACCGAGACCACCGAGTTTCGCGCGATATATTGCTGATCGCCGAAGATTTGCTCAACATCATAGATTGGCGCAATCGCGGCCTCGACACGCTCAAAGGTCTCGAGGACTTGGGGCAGATCATGTTTGGCGATCCAGCCACCGACGATCCGATCTATCTCCTCGACATGCTTGATGCGGTCGAGGTTGGTCTGGAAGCGCGGATCATCCGCCGTACCCGGGCCCCCCGTCAGGTCGAGCACACGCTTGACGATACTGGGTGTCGCCGCCGAAAGCGCCACCCAGCGCCCCTCACGCGTACGATAGGCATTGCGCGGCGCATTGTTGACCGAACGATTTCCAGTGCGGTTCTGGATCACACCGAGCTGGTCGAAGATGATCGGTTGCGGTCCCAGCAAGGCAAAGATTGGTTCGTAAATGGCAAGATCAATATACTGGCCCTTGCCGCTGCCGCCGATGTCACGTTCGTAAATCGCGAACATCGCCGCAAAGCAGCCGTAATAGGCCGCAATGCCGTCGGCGAGCCCAAATGGCGGCAAAGTCGGCGGGCCATCGGGCTGGCCGGTTATATGGGCGAAGCCGGACATCGCCTCCGCCAGCGTGCCAAAGCCAGCGCGTCGGCTATACGGCCCGGTCTGGCCGAAGCCGGTCACCCGCACCATCACAAGCCGGGGATTGATCTTTGAGAGCACGTCCCAGCCAAGCCCCCAACCTTCAAGCGTTCCGGTTCGGAAATTCTCCACGAGAATATCCGCGTCGACGATCATCGCCTTGAAGATCTCGGCGTCCGCGGCGGTCTTCAAATCGAGCGCGATGCAACGCTTGTTGCGCCCAGTGGTCTTCCACCAGAGGCCGTGCCCTTCTTTTTTGGCGCCCATGTTCCGTAACGGATCGCCGCTCGGGTGCTCGATCTTGATGACGTCGGCCCCGAAATCGCCCATGAGCGTCGAGATGATCGGCCCCGCGAACAGCGTCGCGCAATCAATGACGCGCAAACCCTTCAGAGGGCCTGCGGCTGCAGGCATGGCGCGTTCGGTTTTCATCGTTTCAGGCATGGTGGGCCGCCCCTTCGACGATTCTCAGCACTGCGTGGGCCCGGTCGATAAATGGTCCATCGGCCATGACGCCATCGACCATGAACGCCCCGACCCCGCGCGCGAGCATCTCTTCGGCTTTGGCGACGATGCGCCGCGCATTTTCGATTTCCGCGGGGCGCGGAAAGAATACCGCGTTGGCGATGTCGATCTGACTGGGATGGATACAACTCTTTCCCGCAAGACCTAACGCGCGGCCGGCTTCAGCATCCATACGGAACGCTTCGCCATCCGCCACGCCGACGAATGCTCCGTCAAAGGCGTCGATACCGGCTTCGGCAGCGGCAAGCCGGACAGCCAGCCGCACCGGTGCCAACGCAAGCGGACTACGCTCGACTCCAAGTGGTTCGAACAGATCGCCGAAGCCCAGCTGCAAGCCGATAACCCGCTCATGGGACAACGAGATCTCGGCCGCCACACGAAGGCCTCGGGCGGTTTCGATATTGGCGAGAATGCCAACGCGGCGGCCGATACCGTTTTCGCGCTCGAGCCGATCGAGGAGGCGCGCCGTCTCCAGGATCGTTTCGGCACTTTCGACCTTCGGAAGATTGACGATGTCGAGGCCGGGTCGCACGACCGCCTCAAGATCGTTGGCAAAGAAAGGCTCGCCCCAGGGATTGATGCGGACAATCACAACCTTTCCCGACGTTGTGCGACGTTCAAGCGCCCTCGCGACGTAGTCGCGCGCTTCGATCTTGCGGTCTTCCGCCACGGCATCTTCGAGATCAAACGAGATTGCATCGGCGGCCGATTGCCACGCTTTGTCGAACAACTCGGGACGGGAACCCGGTACGAAGAGCTTGCTTCGCATCGACGGGGAACGGGTAGCAGACATCGCCACGACCTACCTATGAGAGCGGGTTATACCTCGCCGTCCAGCGAGCCCCCGTTTTCGCGTTGGCTTTTCCGGAAAGCCGCGTCATTCCATCCTTAGATTGCTTGTTCGGCAAATATAATGTTGTTAGAGGGGCATTCCTGCAAGGAATGGCCTTAAACAACTAAAGCGTGCAGCGATGGATCTTCGCAAGCTTCGATATTTTGTCGACGTCGTCGAGGCCAAAAGCATCAGCAAAGCGGCTGCGAGTCTTCACGTAGCCCAGCCTGCCTTGACCAAGAGCATCCAGTCGCTCGAACAAGAACTAGGTGCAGTGCTTTTGCAACGCTCGGCCAAGGGTGTTGCTATGACGGAAGCAGGGGCCAGGCTCTACGAGCACTGTCAGATTGTCTTTAAACAACTCGACCGGGCCCGGCACGATGTACGCAAATCGATCGAACGACCGTCGGGTGTAGTGACCGTCGGACTACCGCACAGCTTGATGACGGTGCTCGCCTTGCCACTGTTGCAGCTCACTACGGCGCGTTATCCCGATGTTCGCCTGGAGCTGAAGCAAGAGCACACCCATTTGCTGGTTAACGATATCCGAGCGGGAAAGTTGGATTTCGCCGTAATGGCAGAACCGCGCTCAGCATCGGGCCTGCACTGCCAGCAACTTCTGAAAGAGGAGCTTCTTTTTGTCGGACCGACCTCAGCCGACCTGAGTGCCCGTCAGACCCATATCTCCTTCCTGGATGCTTCGGTGCACGAGTTTATCCTTCCTTCGGTCGGCAATGGCCTTCGCCATACGGCAGAAGGACATTTTCGCGCCCGCTCCCTGCCGCTCAACGTCAAACACGAAGTCGACGCCATCGCCCTGATCACGCAATGCGTACAAGCCGGGCTTGGCGTCTCGCTGCTGCCAGGCGGCTGCATTCGCATGGATGCCGACCAGGGCCGTATTCGGGCGATGCCCTTCGCGGAGGGGGGCTGCCATCGTACCATTGTGTTGTGCCAGGCGGCGGGAGCAGCCTTATCTCCAGCAGCGGCCACCGTGGTGGCAGTAGTGGAAGAGGCTGCCCGGGAATTGGTGACTGGCGGTCAGTGGCTTGGAGCTAGGTTGGCTTGAGGGCTTCTCGCGTTGCAAATGCGCATTCGACAGCCCGTCGCAATCTACGCCAACATGCGCGTGCGATCTGCCCTTTTGCCTTCGAAACATCGCTTTGTTCTCCGGCCCAGCTTCGCTGAGCTAGTCTGGATGAAAGCTCGAATTTGCACTGCCCCATGGTAACGATACCATCTCCTGCCGTTTTCTTGCGACCGGTCACTCCTTTGAAACCCGACAGGGATCGTCTAGACCTCTTTCGGCTTCAAGGTCGCTTTTGACTGACGATCCTTCCCTTATTCCAGGGCTGGCGAGTACGCTCGCGAGGGTGGCTTGAACACATTGGAAGGCTCCACCGTGCCCTCCTGGTCCACACCCGAGCGAGATAGGAGCGTGGTCGGTCACGCAAAGTGATAGCCAGGAACTGTTCGACGGATCTGCGCTAATAGTTGCCGGTCATCGGGTTTGCGACTCCGGGCCGATCACGACGAAGCGGGGATCCGCGCGTCGATCGGTGAGCGAGGTCTCAATACACAGAGACGTCTAGCAGTCGGGGTCCAGAGGCACCGCACCAGTTTCGCACCGGAAACGGCGTCAACCAAACGTAACGAAAGCAATTGGACTCGAACAAAACGCGGGAAAATCACGAAGCTGACCGATATTCTGCCGCTCATAACGGTCTGGTTGCAGGTTCGAGTCCTGCTGGGATCGCTACACCGTCATATCCCCTTTGATGTTACTGCTTTTTTTCTATTTTTTGGCTCAGCGGGTCGGCCACTGAGACAACCTTTGTTCCTGAAATGAGCTTTGCCGCAGCGTTGTCTGCCAGCTTCATCCTGTTGGCCTGCTCGACATACTCTTGCGCCTCTTTGATAGTCTTCCACCCATGCCACGCCATCAGTTCAT
Source organism: Bradyrhizobium sp. P3_C3 (assembly GCF_056402655.1). Taxonomy (NCBI): domain Bacteria; kingdom Pseudomonadati; phylum Pseudomonadota; class Alphaproteobacteria; order Hyphomicrobiales; family Nitrobacteraceae; genus Bradyrhizobium; species Bradyrhizobium sp. P3_C3. The sequence continues at coordinate 117,394 of NZ_JBFUGY010000004.1, forward strand.
AAGGGGTCGCGCCAAGTAGCGCGAGCCTGATTGCGTTGGCCTTGCGCAGCCCGTGGGCGCGACCAGGGACGCCTGCCTCACGACAGCGATCGGCAAACCAATTCCCGAACGATGCAGCGCTACCGAACGGCGTCCCGCGCTCAGTGGTGAGCCACACCATTGATGCCACGGCGCCGTCGCGCCGATGCAGTGCAAGCTCGGCCACAAGTTCGGGCAACAGCGGGATAGAGAACTCGGTGCCGGTCTTCTGTCTGGCCATGGCGAGGCGCCCGCTCTTGACGCGCTGGTCACCCATGCGGACGACATCGCTGCGGGCGTGCCCGGTTTGTAGGAGCACCTCGAGCGCAAGCCGTGCCTTAGTGCCGGCCGGGTGGCGCTTGCGATACTGCTAGATCTCGTCGTCGGCCCAGGCGTGAAAGCCCTTCGACTTCGGCTTGTCCGTCAACTGCAACCCGGTCAGCGGATCTACCGTCATCAGTCCGAGACCGATGCAGTACTTTACGAAATGACGCATCGCCTTTTTGAAATTGCGTTGCGCGAACGGCGTCAGCTTCCCGGTGATGATCTGCACCGCCTGAGCGTGCATCATATGGGTGCGCTTGTCGCCATGCTCCGCGCGAATCAACCGTTCGAGGATGGCGCGCCGGTTCTTCTGCGTTGTCTTGCCCAGCGCCTTGAAGACCGCGTTGTCGTAATAGCCGATCAGCGCTGCATTGACGGTGCCGCCCGCCGGCGGCCGGTCAACGATCTGTTTCTGGTTGGCCGGCAACTTGGTGCTGGCAGCCTCCAGCGCGGCCATGAATGCCGGCGACCACGGCAGGACATCATCGGCAACTTGAATCCTGATCTTAGGACGCCCCGGCTTCCGAAGGTAATAGACCTGCTTGCCCCAGGGCGTGACGTAGGCCTGTACGTGTTTCGGAAGCCGCTGCTTCGTCATCTGACGCTGTCCCATTCGTTAGTCGAATGGTCGACATCCTGCCCCTGCCCAGGCTTGCCGGCAATCACGATGATGCGCCCCTCCGGCGAGACCTCGACCCGCGCGACCGACAGGCCGGCAGCCACCGCGGCCTTGATCGCTTTGACCAAGTCGGATTGCCGGAAGCGTTGGGCGGCACGGGACATCAGTCCATTAGCCGTTCCCAGCCGCGCGCACCAAGTGCGGCGGCATCAGCCTGCGAAACACTAATGATGCGATCGGGTGGCACGAGCAGCGAAGTGCCATCCATCAGGATTACGTGGCTGATGCCATCCGGCACACGGATGCGAACTAGCTTGTTCTCAGCCTCCAAGAGGCGCCGGTAATACTCTAACCAACCTTCGGCGCCTGACTGCTTTTCGCTCATTGCGCCACCTCCATCTCCGAATCGATCAGCTCATCAAAGGCGCCGTACTTCATCCATCCCGCAATGCCGAGCCGCACGGCTATCATGACCTGATCTCGCATTCGACGCGCGAGGTTGCGTCGGGTGCTATCGTGTTGGGCGTCAGCAAGCTCCTCCAGGTATTCCAACACTAGCTCGAACGGATCGTCGTCGGCTTCAGTAAGGAGGACGCCGAGACAGAATTGCGCTTCGTCGACGAAGGTCTTTAGCTCCTGACGTGAGGTCGTGATCTTGGCCACGATGGCACTCCCGTGGTTATGCCGGCATCCGGCCGACGCGGTAATCTCACGCCTGCACCGCCTTCTCGGCCTGCTCGCGCTCGGCTCGCTCCCGAACGGACCTGTTCAGCTCGGTGGTCATTGATGACAGGTTGCGAGCAGCCCACTCCTGCAGTTTCTGACGCACGTCAGAGGCGACCTTTATGGTCAGCATTGACGTGTCTTGCGCTTGATTCACACCGGCCTCCTATGTCGACAATGTTGACAAAGCCTATGCGGAATATTGATTTGCATCGCACGGCAGAACAAGGGCAGCCGTTCCTGCGGGATAATCAAGGGCACCACGAAATCGGTAATGCGCTACAGAAATTTCCTTGGTGAGGAGCTGGACTGGTCTCCGCAATAACCCACGAAAAGTTGAGGCCAGCCGGGTGATCGGCGGGCCCTTGGCTGATTTGTGGGGTTTGGATCAGCCGGCGACGCGCTCGGCGTCACGGTCGAGAACCCAATCGAAGAAGCCGCAATTGTCCTCGAAGGAGCTCTGTCCCATCACACGGCGCTTTCCGGCGAGTCCTCGCCGCGTATGTGCCGGGATCAGGACGATCTCGAATTCGAGATCCATCGCCTCCTGGCTAGCGGCCTGGTACTCCGGCGTGTCCGTAGCGTCGTCGCCACCACTGGCAACGAGATCGTCCATACGCCTCCACAGCTGCTCGTGGCGCCTGACGGTCGCGAGCAGTGCGGCGTCCAGTGCGGCGTCGGAATTCGCCTTCGCGGGCGTAGTGCCGCGCTTTGCGCGGCGGGGCGATGTAGTCTTAGGCGTGGTCTTCGCAGATTTGGTCATTGTCATTCTCCCTGTTGAGACTCCTGAACAGCACTTTCAGCGGCGGCGCTGCGAGCAGCGTCAACCGGTCACTGTTGGTGGTCTCCTTGGGAAAAATCGGCCCTGCGAAAGCCAAGTCGCTGCACGAGCGGCAATCGGATTATCTGCCACGTCCGATCGGCGTCAACAAAAATGAAAATGCAAGTACCTGCACCATTTCAGTTTTTTTGCGCGTCGGGCCACTCTTAGTCATCCACAGCCCCTACAGAAAAGTAGGACAAGCGAGCAATTGCCGGTCAAGGCGCGCGGAGCTCAAGAGCGCCGCAAGCAGGCAGGTGCTATTCGGTCACCTGGTCGGCTCGCTCCAATGTGGAGTGGGCGTCGTTTGAATCTCGAGGGCTCGCTTCAGGGTCACCACACGATGTAGCTGGGACAACAGTCCGAGATCCGGTACCGGCGAAAAGCTGTCCCTCTTGCCGGCAAAGGTAGTAGAAGTTGATCTATGTCAGACCTTGGACAAACTCGACGTTCCACGCTTCTCGACGCTGCCTGGCGGACAGCATACCGCGTCGGTTTCCCGCTTGCCCGCATCTGGTGGCGACTGCGGCGCCAGCAGCATGAAGGGGCACTTGTGGCTGTCTACGTCGGTCAAGCGATGCTGCTGGTGCGCTCGTCGTATAGGGTCGAGTGGAACTTCCCCGGCGGCACTGTCCGGCAGGGTGAGACGCCTGAAGTAGCGGCTCGCCGCGAGCTGGCAGAAGAGATCGGCCTCGCCGGTGCGTTCCCGCTGGTCGCCGTGGGCGACGCCCGGGGCCTCTGGGAAGGGCGAAAAGATAATGTGCATTTCTTTGAACTACGACTGGATCGGCTGCCCGAGTTACATCTCGACAACCGCGAGATCATCGGCGCACGGCTGATATCGCCGAGCGAGTTGCGCGGCATGGCGCTGACCGGGCCGGTCGCCGTGTATCTTGGCAGGACAATTGCGCCGGGCCGCCATTCAGAGTGACCGCGCAACGCTGAAGCAAGCGCAGGGCGCGTCCGGTCTAACTCAGACAGCTGACGTGCTAACAGCCGGAACGCTGTTCAGCCCTGGGCCACAAGCAGACATCCGGTGGCCCGGAATGACGGTCCGCTTCTGCCGGCACGCGGACATTGCGAGTTGGTATTGACCGAGCCCGGGAGTGCAATCGCCGACCTAAAGCGATTCGTCCATCCGAAGTTATGAAGAAGTCCCACGGCGAACCAGCGATATTTCCCGTCAGCCGTTGCCGAACCCGCCCGAATTGCCGCATCCCAAGTTCGCCGACTGCCATCGCTGGCGACGTCAGCTTCTATGGAACGTCGATATCCGCTTTAGCGCACTGACCATGGCCATGCCGATAACGGTTGCGGCTTCTTGGCCTGCGATCGCTCCTGGGTTGGCGCCGGCCTTTGCGTCTGGGCGACATTGCCCGACTGCCGCGGACGCGGCAGCGGTACGTCGGGCATCACCTTTGGCTCTTCGGGGCTCACTTTTGGCGGCGCTTCGGGCATCGCCTTTGGCTCTGAAGCGTTGGCGAGAACGCGGGCGAGTTGTTCCTGACTTGCGTTGAGCCGCTCGGTAAGCGTCAGGCTTTCGCGTGCCATTTCGATCTGGTTGGCCTTGACCTGGTCGATGATACGGTCGTCGCGTGCCAACTCCTCTTGGCTCGCCTTGAGTTGGCTCGCTAAATTGTCATTGTCGCGGATCAATTGTTCTTGCCTCGCCTTGAGTTGTTCGACTGTTTGGCTCAAGGCAGCGAGATCGCGCGCCATCGGTTGGAGTTGCTGCTGCAACTCGGAGCTCAGTGCAACTGCAGTCGGTGCGACGGAGTCCGGCGCGGCGCGTATCAGAACTGCTGGATCTGAGGCAGTCATCCTTGCCGTATCAACGGAGGGTGACCGCCACCAGGCAGCCACACTAATAGATGCTGCCAACAGAAAAACGACGAAAGCCACATAGTGCCAATGCGCCTGAATCGTTGTCAGGGCGGCGGGAGACCTCTTCATGCTGGCCGGCGGGGCCGTAGGAACGACACTCGCTTCGCGCAGGTTCGACAGCTGCTCCTCAAAGCTTGCGAGCTCTTCCGCGAACCCGTCGTCCAGCATGGACTTCATTTGATGCTCCGTATCAAATTGCATTGGCATTCGCGTGAGAGCGATCCGCGCATCTGCGCTACGGCGCGAGCTAACCCGCAACGGAACGCACTGGTCTCGAGCCTGCGAGGCTTCCCACGGATTGGCATGCAGCTGCACGTCAATCGTCTTTCCTGCCAGCTGCTCTGCACTGGCGTTTTTAACGCAGCCGAGGAGGCGGAACTATGTTCGCAGTCGGAGAACTACGGAAGGAGCACTGACCCTTTGCAATAATGCCGCCCGGTCCGATCCCCCGCTGTAAAACGACCAAAGCGCCTCCGGCACTGGACTGAAAGAGCCGTCCCCTTCGTGGGCGTCCATTTGGTCAGGAAGCACAGGCAATTCATACGGCCGAGATCAAGTGCTGCGAATAGTTGGCGGCGCCTGAAAGCGTAAGTCGATGTTATGGAAGACGTAAGTCACTAACGAAACGACTAGAACAACTGCGACCGGTTTTACCTCAGCATCGGACGTCGCCCTGCGTGACAGCCATTTCCAGTTTGGGTCAAAACGCGAAAGGCTCAGCGCGAGCAAATCTATTCCGCAATGCCCCACAAAGCGGACCTCCATGTGAGGTGCCGCCACTTCGCTGATGGGGGCCAGAAGCCGAAAAAGCCGCTAAAAACCGCTGAATGAGAGAGGCCTCCAACTGAGGCGGCCTAACTCTTCTTGCAGCTTCTTCTCGATGTAGGCGTTAACCGTCTCCCCGAGCGCGCGAGGTGGATAGGCCCGCGCGCTCGAAGGAAAGGGAGGCGGCGGGCGCCAGGAGATAGACGCTCGCCGCCGGGCGCGACCACGCCGCCATGGAGAACAGCGCTCGTGATGGTCGCGGTAGAAGCTCATCGATTCCAGAACTCGACTAGGGGTCCGCCGCTGCTTTGTGTCTGCAGATAGCCCGCCAAAGCTGCCTGGACGGCGTTGCGCCAGGTGGCTTGGTCGCTCAAGATTGCGCCTACTGCCGCTTGCACATTGTCCCCAGCGAAGGCGCCTCGCGCGCCGGTCGGGACGCCGCTGCCGCTGTTGAGCGCATCGTTCCACCTCTGCTGCAGCGATGCAGACAGTGTTGAAATAGTGTAATCGCCTGACCGAGGATCGCGATCGTGCCAGCGCTCGAGTCGAAAGTGACGCCGACATCTCGACCACCGAAGAGTCGCACCGTCCATATGGCAGTCGTCATTTTAAGCTCCCTCCTCGTCGTTAGCCCCAGGTCGCAACGACGCCGCTGGTTCCGGTGCCGAGATTGGTGCCGGTCGACATGACGCGACGTACCTGTGCGTAGATCTGTAATGTGATGCCGGACGGCAGCGGGATCAGGGTGGTCTGCTGATCGGCATCGTCGGCGAAGACCACGGTGAGGCGGCGCTGGCGCCGGTGGTAACGATCAACGACGATGTCACGTTGCTGAGATCGCTCGTGTTGTTTGGTGTCACGACCGTGGCGTGACGACCGGCAGATGCTGGACTGCGTTGGGTCGCGAACAATGGGTCGATGCGGTTTTTGGCATGACTCAGCACTCCACCATCATACCCGGCTCACCAAGCTGCGCCGGGGTGGATAGTACCGCTTGGAATCCGATGCTGCGCCAGAAGTTGGCTTGATCCTGCGGCGTGGCGTGCTGACAGCGAGTCGGCGCCAGCTTCGCCGACGGATCGACGGGAAGCCGCGCCAAGAGCTCGCTGCAACGCTGCAATGCCTCAGCAACTTGCGTGCGCGTCGGTTCGGGCAGCAACGTCGCTGCATACGCATCGGCGGCGGCCTCGCCTGCTCGCAACCATGCCGATGACGAAAGATCTCGGCCCATTTCGAATAGCGTATCGCGGATTGCGATAGCCTCTACGTCGGCTTCAACAAACTTCCGGCGTGCGGCCTCGCGGCCACACCACGCGCACCACATCGGCGATCGGCGGCGGCTTGGTCGCCGCTTCGGCCGCCTCGCTCTCACGGCGGTAATGCTCGAAGACGCCGAATCCATGCATCTGCTCTTGCTTGACCGCGGCCAGGGCCGCCATCGCCAGCGCGACGACGGCATCGATCTTGTGCCGCGCCTTTTCCTTCGCAATCCTCCAGCCTCTCGGAGTCTCGATCGCGACAGCTTGCGAGATTGAAATGCGCATGGCCTCATCTGGATAAACCGCAAGGCTCTCGCCCTTGATCAGCTCGTAGAGATTCGATGACGAGTCGGTCAGGTTTGAACTGGTCTGCGGAAACTCGACCATTGGAACGCCGCCGCGCTTGATCAGGCGCTGAGCCACGCTGGCAAGTTGCCATGGATCGTAGCGGACGGCCTGCACCGAGAACCGGTCGCAGAGCGAGACGATCTCCGCCTCGATGGTCGACTCGAAGTCGAGCGGATTATCTGGGCTCGGCTGGAATACGCGATGCGAGACGAGCCTGATGCGGTCACCGTCTCCAGTCACGGCGACGATTGCGGTGCTGTCGCGCTTCAGTGACGCATCGAGACCGATGAAGACCGGGAGACCGCGATCAGCTTGCAGCGGCCGGAGACTGGGATCGACGCACCGATCCCACATGGCGAGATCAACGAAGGCCGACTCCGACGTCACCCATCGATTTTCGATGATCCGCGCAAAGGCGTTCGGCCTCATCGTGGAGCGCATCTGCGCAATCCAGCGATCATCCTGCCACGGTGCCACCGGGCGATGCGTCCAGAACGTCAGTCGGCCGTCGCCGGCATAGAGATCCGGGCCGATCGATGGCTGGACGGTACCGGTCTTGTAGACTTCCTCCAGCAACTGTGACTCGCCGCTGTAGCCGGCATAGGTGACGGCGAGTCGCCATGCCGGCTTGCGGGTCGGCGGCGGTACCAGCTCATCCCAGAGGCGCCGGGAGGCCTCCGTGGTGAACCCCCAAAGTTCATCGCCCACGGTAATCACCGGGTTCGCACCGGCCGCACCGGCGGCATCGCTCGCGATGGCGAGGATCGAGGCGCCGACGTCGGGAAAGGTGATCTCGCTCTTGGTGATCTTGGCGCGCTCACTGAGGCGCGGGCTTGCCAGCACGATCGCCTTGATCGCCGAGAACACTCTCGACTGCGATTGTTCCAGGTCGTTTGCGCAGCAGATCGCCTCGGCGTTCTTGCCGCCGTAGAGCAGCGTCACGGTCAACGTCAGGATGGCGGCGAAGGCGGTCTTGCCGGACTTCTTGGGCGCCGAATACGTCAGTTCGGGATAGATTGCCCGGCCATCCCCATCGAGGGTGAAGGCGTGCTCGAGGAAGGCGATCTCGGCGGGCAACAGCTCGAATGGTCGACCGGTCGCCGGATCGCGCAGCACGGCATTGATGAAGGCGACCGGATCGGGCTGGCGATTCATTGCGGCCGTCCTGCTCGATTGAATCGGCCGGTCGCACAGCTCACGATCATGCCGCCCTGCTCAAGGGCGCGAAAGACATCGAGCCGAGAGAGACCAAGACAGTCTGCGATCTCTTGGAGGGTCAGACCGGCTTGACGGAGGTCGAGCGCGCGGGGTGAGTGCATCTAGCCCCCCTGCGGCGTCGCAGCGGCCTGCATCTCGGCCATAAAGTCGGCACCGGCATCACTCTTCGGCGGCGCCGCTGGTTGCGGCTTGAATGCTGGGAAGGCCCGCGCCGCTTGGGTGATCTGCTGCCGTACCTCCGTCGCGCCCTGAAAGGCGCCACGGCGCTCTAACACGCGAGCCCATACGGTAAGGCTTGCGATGTTCTCAGCCGCCAACCGGTCCGCCATCGTCGACGGCCGGCCGAGGCCTGCTAACAGCTCAGTAGCGATGGCCTGGCGATCGGCGTCGTCCCGCTGCTTCAGCTCGCGGTAGCGGCGCCAGCCGCGGCTTTTGGGGATGGGGGTCGCAATGGTGTTTGTGTTCGGCATACGTTCTAATATATGCGAACCAGTACACAAGTCAATAAGCTACTGAGTTTGCACGTATTTTTGCACCTATCTGGTGCATCTTCCCGCCTCTGCCGGGGCGGCCGTAGGCGCCCTTGCGGAGGCCGTACAGCGGCCTTCCATTCGGCGGGTCGTGGAGGCCGGCCGACGTCACGCCACGCGCTGGGGGCGCCGCGCTCGCGGGCTGGGCGCAAATGAAAAGGGCCGCCGAGATGGCGGCCCGTTCGGATCGCGATGGCGGGTGGAGCTATCGCAGCCGCGATATCATCGATACGTCGACAGCGTATGACTTCGCGATCTCGGCCAAGGTCTCGCCGGCGGCCCGGCGTTTCAAGGCCTCCGCGCGCTGGTGCGGCGTCAGCTTGGGCTTCCTGCCAAACCTCTTGCCCTCCGCCATGGCGCGCTTGCGGCCGTCGCTGGTGCGCTCGCGGATCAAGTCACGCTCAAACGATGCGATCGCGGCCAGGACGGCCAGGAGCAAGCGGCCTTGCGACGACGTCGTGTCAAATAGCGGGTCGCCCAGGCTACGGAATGCGGCGCCGGCCACGCCGATCTGCTCGATCAGGTCCAGAAGCTCCCTAGTGCTGCGGCCGAGCCGATCGAGTTTCGTCACCACGACGACATCGCCGGACTTGAGGGCCATCATCAGTTTTGTCAGCTGCGGCCGATCAGCCCTAACGCCGCTGATCTTCTCGCGGTAGATCGTGGTGGCGCCGGCCGCGGTCAGTGCCTCGATCTGCCCGGTCAGGTGCTGGTCCCGCGTCGAGACGCGGGCATATCCAAGAATGGTCATTTGCACGCTCCACTTTCGCAAATAAGTTTCGCAAACTGTAACACGTTGTTTTTGTGGGTCTACAAGTATTTTGCAAAACTCCTAAGTTTCGCAAATCGCCAACGCGCGCTCAAAGATAGGCGCTCCGATCAGGAACGGCACCGGCCCGGCGGCCGTTAGATGCGAGAGAGCGCGGACTTCAACCGCGCCCCGGCGCGCCGCCGCCTAAACCGCTTTGCCCCGTTGCGGCAGCGGCGGCGCCTCACGGGGAGGTCACACTATGCGGATTCATCTTCACCAAATCGACTGGATAGCGGTAACCGCCGGCAGCCTGCTGGTGGTGGCGTTCGCCGCTGCCATCGCGGTCGAGCTTATGCGCTAAGGCGGCATCGGAAAAAAAGACGGGCGCGTCCGCGCGCTCGACGAAGTAGCCGAGCGGTTATTTAAGCCCCACGATAACCGGCGACGCGTCGACCGCGCTCAAGTTCATTTTCATCGCAGCTTGCTCTTCGGACAGCCGCGTTTCGAAATACTTCCGTTCAATATCACTTAGTTTCGTTTTGAGGAGGCGCCGATACCGAGCGATGTTGTTTCGATGGGTCCGTAAACGAGCAATTCTTTCTTCGATCATCGTGCATCTCCCGCCAGGAGTGGTCGCAATTACTTCCTAAAAAATAAAGGGTAGCCCCCTCACGCCACAAGCTTCATCCTGTGTGCGAAATCCCAATAGAGCTTTCGCGCACGCGCATAAAAGCACCCGGGTTGGCGGTCAGTTGGCTTCCACTATAGCCGGCCAAATTTCCACACCAAGCTCTTGACCGAGGTGCGTAACCTTGTTGGCCAGGTTGATCGTTCGAACTGCAGAATGAACGCATACCGAGCCGAGCTCGTCTTGTTGGGCCCTGTAAAGTGCAATGTGGCCTCTGTGTGCACGGTGGCGCTTCCGGCATTTAACGGGCACGAAACGACGTCGGCGTTCTCAGGGACGGTGGTCTTCAAAGCGTCAGAAGTTGCCGCTACGCGGACGTGTGGGAGGCGGCCCATGCGATGGCTGCCGCGCACGAAATGCATGCATCCTTGGTCGGTCGGGACATCATGAAGAGGTAACCACCAATGCAATCGTTGTCGTTCAGAAAAATTGAACCAAGTGGAATAGGCGAAATCCTGATGCCAAGCCGTTTCCCTAGAATTGAAAGCGGGCTTAATGATAGCGTGATCGAAGTTGTATGTTACTCTATGGCCAAAATGGGCCTGGGAAACAGCGCATGCGTTCCGGACGAAGCGAGACCTCGCGATTCGTTCTGATAACTTCATAGGCCACAAAATCTCGATGATCTGAGGTGGGCCGCCTCGTTCTCCGAGCTCCTTCGTCGGCACATGACCGCGCCGGAGAAGCTCGTCAATCTCGTTTCTGATCACCGCAAGATCATCGAGGTCGGTGATGTTTTCGACAACCGCAAAGCCGTCTCGGTCCAAATGGGGCAGCCGCGCTAGCTCTTGATATTGAACAAAGTCCTCGCTCGCCTTCGCTATCCCGATTCCCATAAACATTTCAAATCTGAGCCTCGATTACATTCTGGTCGCGTAGTCCGCGGCCCCCGCACTGACACAGAACAAGCCTCCGATCACCGGACGGCCCATTCCGCAACTGCTGGCTGGGAGCCAGTTTCATCGCTCTCATCTCGGCGGGGCCGTCGCGCCGGAGCGGAGCGACGGTCCCTGATCGCGTGAATGGCCGGGAGTTGATGTGTCATCGACCAAGTTCGCACGACTATCGATATGCTAAAACTAAAAATGCCTGCGGCAATTGCGATTTCGAACTAGCCATATTGGGGCGCTCTCGATTTGCAAGCGTCGTTCTCAGGCCACGGCTTTGAGGGCTTGAGTGCGGTAGGCCCAAGGCAGGAACGAAGCACCTAAGCCCCAGGGGTGAACTCCATAGGCTATGGAGCTACTCCCTAGGTTCGAGTGAGATACTTGCCATCCAGCGCCGACCGGAATGATGCGGGATGGCAGACGACTTTCAATGCGACGCACGGTTATTGGCGGCGAAACCGCTCCAGATGACTACGAGGTGATGTGGGACCAGTTGGCGATTGGCCACGATATCTGGCGAAACGCTTCGACAGCTTGAGACATGCCCCCCCCGCAGGCGAGTATAGCGGCTGTCTCGCGCATCAATCAATTCGTTCAGGCGGCTATTGACTAATGTGAGTGTGGAAAATGGTCGACGCGCGCGGGAGCGCGCGCCTGGGACATCTGAGACAAGATGGGACAATGTCCCGGCATGTCCCACTTGTCCCGTATTCGGTGAGCGGTGTGGACGCGCGCCCGCTTAGGGCGGCGCGCTCCAGGCCGATACCAAGGTTTGGCCGCTCATGATTGTGAAGGCGACGATCCCGAACTTGGCGAGGTCGATCGTGTCGAGATCGATTGCGTTGGCGCGGATCATCGCGCATGGCATCCGTGGCACCGAAATTCCGTCACGCTCCCTATTCTTACTTATATGGCGTGACGGATTTTTGGTGCCATTCTGCGCCAAGGTTCCGAGCGCCTTGTGTCGCTGGTAGGTGCGCTTGCTGTTGTATCCGGCGGCCTGCCATGCCGGTACCTCGGCCTTCGGTCTTCCACGAGGGCGGCCGGTGCTGCGGGCAGCGCGCGACTTCCGGGCGCGTGCTGCTGCCTTCGCGCGCCTAATGCCGAGACGCACCTCGTAGTTGGGATCATCGTTGGCGCCGAAGTGCCACAGCTTATGCTTCGTGCGGTCCGTGACGGAAATCTCGAGCACGGCGGCGGAGTGATCGGCGGACCAGCGCTTGTTGGACTCCTTGGCGTAAGCGACGAGCTCATTGAGTTCGGCAACTGTCAGCCACGGCGCCAACTTGCGGCACCAGCGCTGCACCGAGGTCTGCGGCTTCCCTGATGCCGCAAGCCAGGCATGATCGGCACCCCAGCGCAAGATACTCCGGCCCCGTTCGTTTTGCGGCAGCTGCTTCCAGCCTCGAATAGCGAACCACTTCCGCGCTTGTTTGAGGCGGCAGCGGGCAAGCAGCGCGGTTTTGTCTGCGGAGTCATCCATGGCGCCGCCTCCGCAATTTTTGTGGCGGTGAGCTTGCGGTTTTTGTTCGGCGGCTTTATTTCTGGTGTGCTGTTGATGCTCTGGCGAGAGCGAATTTAGAAGGGCGTGGTCATTGGCGTGACCGCGCCCTTTCGCATCGGGCGGTGGCATTTGCGATTGTCCCTTTCAGTCTCAGTCGATGTTTCGCGGCTTTGGTCTCCTTGGTTGGCGCGCTCTGCGAAAGCGCATCAGGATTTACGTGGTGATCGATGAGCCGATTCGCGAATCCGAAACGATCGGGCCCCTCCTCTACCTGAGACAATCCGCTTAAAAGCCTTCACGGCCCACAACGCCGTTACGCCGCTGAGACAACGTAAGGCGTTGATTCTGGCTATTGTGTTCGTTCTGCCGGGCCCACCAAGAATATCAGTATCTTGCTTGGTCTTCGTTGCCCGTCCCGCGACGACCGCACCAAAAACCGCACCAGATACGTCCACTTTTCGTTCGTGCGCAGGCTGCGGATTTTGTCGGTTTGGGTGTCGTTGAACATTTTGAGTTTCTCCCGTTGGTTATCGGCTGCGCCATCGCGGCCGGTCGGGAGAATTCGAGGCCGGCAGGACCGAGCGTGCAGGCAAGTAGGCTCCGCCCGAGGGCTCCCGTCTTCGGGATGCGGGTGGATGCCTTGCCGGCACGCACTGCCGGCCTAGTCGCACGACCTTTACGGCCGCGTTGGCAGCGCCAGCGAGAAGGTCAGCTCGATCAAATAATCCGCTAAAAACGTCTCGCCGGTACGTATGACGGTCAACCGGGCAAGGCCACACCGAGGGCGAGGAAGCTCAAGCACTACGGGTGTCGCAAGCGGTTGGTGCCTCATGCATTGCCGCAAAAGCGAAAATGCCATTGTACGTCGGTCGCAGCAGCATGGACCGCCACAGCAATAGGAGGAAACAAGAGCAGGTCATGCGCTTGCTCGCTCGAAAGACCTTTTTGCAGAAAGTCTAGAGGATATCCGCGGCCATCGGCCCTTCCTCGAACGCCTTGCCGTCCTTTTCGAGCGTTTTACGGCGGCCGTCTGCAGCGGCAACAAACTGACTAAGCTTGTCGAGGTCCGCCTTGATAGCGTCGAACTTTGGAAGTTCGGCCGGCACTCCGACCGATTGATCGTGCCCCGAGAACTTCGAGCACCGCGTCATCCCAGCAAAAACAGCCTCATAGTCAGCCTTTTCGACGCAGGCAGACCGCAGCTTCATTGTCGATATGTTGGGCCGGAACCTCCCAACCACACCGGCGAAGAGGATCTCCTCGATTGCATGCTCCCAAGTCTCGCGCATCTTGGTGTAAAGGTCGATGACGAATGAGCGTTGGGTTTCGTCGGTTTTCTCCCTCCTCTCCCTCGCCATCGCGCGTGGTTTGATCACCTCCTCCGCCCTCCTCGTCCGGTGTCTGAGCGTCGCCTTCCTGCCCGGTTTCAGGCTGGGCTTTGTCGTCCTCGGGGCGGATGAAACCGCGTTCAATCCTGACGGTGCCGTCGTGATTGAGGATCACAAACGCGCCACCGCGCGCGACGTCCCCGGGATCGTAAGCCTGCCATTTCGCCTCAAACTGCTCGATTTGGTTCTCCAATTCACCGAACCGCGCATCCACCGCATCAGGCAGTTCCTCGGCCGTTTGATGCTGTTCGGTCAGCTCGTCGAACTCGGTTTGGGCGACCTGAAGGGCAGTCTGATCTTCCGCCGAAAGCTCGACCGGATGCGGGTAGGCGCGACGCATGCCGTGGGCGTGCGGGAAGTCGAGATGGGGCTCCGTCCACTTCCATCCCTCGGCCGCCCGTAAGGCGTCCGCCTCCCGGCCAAGCCGCGCTGTCACCAGGAGATCGAGCAACGCCACGTCTTCCAGATAGCCGCCGCGATCCTCGGTAAAGAGGTCGCGCAGGATCGTACCGCCTGCCTCGATATAGGCCTCGAGCCCGACAAACCGCGCGCGGCGATCGGTTGCAGCGACATGGGTTTCGGTGAGCAGACGCCGGATCGTGCTGGCATCACGGTCGTAGGACAGACGCTCATAGACGCCTTCTTGCCGAGCCTGATCGTCAGTGATGGCAAAAGCCATCAACTGCTCCAAGATCAGTTCGCCATCGCGATAGAGCTCGATCAATTTTGGCGAAACCGCACCCAACCGGAGGCGTTGCCGCACCACATGCGGCGTCACGCCAAAGCGGGCGGCGATCTCCTCCGCGCCGAAACCACGCTCGTCCGCGAGCTTCCGGAACGCCTCGAACTGGTCGGCGGGATGCATGTTTTCGCGGGTGACGTTCTCGTCCAGGCTGATTTCGTGGGGGTCATTCGCGGTGTCGATAACGCAGCGGATCGGCTCGGTCTTCTTGATCTCCTTTCGCTTCACTCGCAGAAGCTGGGCAAGCCGCCTGCCCTCGCCGATGCTCACCAAATAGAACCCCGTGGCCGTCCCCTCTCCGTCCAACTCGGGCTCGACCACCAGATTTTGCAGGATGCCCTTGGCGGCAATACTCGCCGCGTAGCCCTCGATCGCCGTCTCGCTGTGCGGCGTCTTGCGCGCATTGTTCGGGGACTTCTTGAGCTTATTGAGCGGAATCAAAGTCTCCGTCCCGCTCGCGGGAATGATTTCAACTGATTTGGCCGACATGATCATTCTTCCTTTTGCTTCCATGGGTGCAGCGCGCACTCCGCGCCTGCACCCCTGCCCGTCGGCGAGACCGGGGGTAGCAAGCGCCAGGGCGACCCGAGCGGAGGGGGATCGCCCGCCCGCAAGGGCCGCTCGCAAGAGCGGGTCTGCACGAGCGCATGTCAGCCGTTCGAGAAGGTGACGCCCTCGAAAGCACGGAAGACCGGGGAGACCGCTCGGGTCGGCGCCGGCGCCAGCCGGCGCTTTACCCTGGCGCGCGCGAGGGGCAGCGCCCATTAGGTCTCAAGCGTTAGAACGTTGAGCAAGTCAGCGCAGGCCAAAACAAGAGATCGAAAACAAGAGCAAGAGTGAGAAAATCAAAAGAGGCACCCGCAGGAGGGTCAGCATAGCGCCGACGCGTAGCGGCGGGACCCGGGACCGAGTGCAGTCGCGAGACCGGTTAACAAGGCACCCGCGCGACGGGCAGTGATAGCGGTGCCGCGCAGCGGCAGCCCTTCGTGCGAGTGCCTCCGGCGAGCGACACATTATATCTATATCTGCTTGCGTGAGGGATCGAAGCCGAATGGCCGAGACGCAACGCGCTCGGTTCACGAGAGCCCGATGCGGCGACAGCCGCACGCGCACCCAAATCAGAATCAGTGAGACAGCGGCGGGGAGAGTGAGCCGATCCAGGATCGCCATCTTCGGCGATCGACGGATTTCGTCGCATCTCAAGACAATGTGAGCCGCCTGATCTGGCTTGATTCTTCTTGCGTGATCGCATTCCTACAAGGCTGCAGCTTGATCTCCGTGCCGGTGCTTGCAGTTGCGCCAGCCAGCGAAAGTGCGATCTTCCAATTACCTCGGCGTGGTGCTGTCACGACTGGATAATTCCGATGGATTCTGTTCGGGGCGGTATTGGCCAGCGCCTGGTGTCGCGTGACCAAGCTGCCTCATACTGTGGTCTGTCAGTCAGCACCTTCTCGAACTGGGTAAAAATCGGAAGACTACCCTCTGCTCTTTCTGGCACGTCGCGATGGGACTTGAAAGCGATCGATCTCGCGTTAGACTCGCTGAGTGGATTACTCAGAACTCAAACTCCGGACGTTGCGACATCCGCGCTGGACGAGTGGAGAGCGAAGCGTGCGCGTCAATCTCAAAGGCATTCATAAAGTAAAGGCGACGCTCTCAAGCGGCGAACCAAAGACGTACTATTACGCCTATCGCGGCGGCCCCCAGATCAAGGCAGAACCAGGCACCCCTGATTTCGTCCAGCAATACCAGGAGGCGCATTCGAACTTACGGCAGCCACGCGCCGGCACCTTCATGTCAATCATCGCGCGATACAAGGCGGCACCGGAATTCACCAAGATCGCGGCGTCCACTCGCCGCGATTATCTGAGGTACATCAAACTCATTGAAGAAGAATTCGCTGACCTGCCGATCGCCGCTCTCGCCGATCACAGGATTCGCGGCGACTTCAAAGGCTGGCGCGACAAATTCGCCAACACGCCGCGCAAGGCTGATCTCGCCTGGACGGTGTTGGCGCGCATTCTGTCCTTCGCGAAAGATCGCGGCATTATCACCAGCAATCCTTGCGAGCGTGGTGGTCGGCTCTACGTCGCAGACCGCCGAGACAAGATCTGGACCGAGCAGGACATTGCCGCAGTTCTATCAGTTGCATCTGAAGAGATCAGGTTGGCGCTGATCTTGGCTTTATGGAGCGGTCAACGACAAGGCGACCTTTTGCGCTTACCTTGGTCAGCCTACGAGAGCCCTCATATTCGTCTCCGCCAGTCGAAAGGCGGGCGCCGCGTAGTGATGCCTGCCGGCACTCCCTTGAGAGCTCTGCTCGACACCACGCAGCGTCGGGGACCTCTTATCCTGACGAACACGCTCGGCCGGCCCTGGACTTCCGACGGCTTTCGAACATCGTGGGCAAAGGCCTGCGAACGGGCGGGCATTGGCGACCTGACGTTTCACGATTTGAGGGGCACCGCAGTGGTTCGGCTGGCGATCGCTGGCGCGAGCGTACCGCAGATCGCGGCTGTGACCGGCCACTCGTTAAAGGACGTCGAGGCCATTCTGGACGCGCACTATCTTGGTCGCGACATTCAGCTTGCAGAAGCTGCGGTACTCAAGCTCGAAGCGAGAACAAAACTGTAAAACGACCTGTAAAACGAGGTCGCCTACGATACCAAGCCAGATGCTAAGTGCTTGATTTATATGGTGGGCGCACCAGGGCTCGAACCTGGGACCCGCTGATTAAGAGTCAGCTGCTCTACCAACTGAGCTATGCGCCCGAAAGGCGGTCAATGCCTTGCGAGGCCGGTCGTTTAGCAAAGCGATCCGGGTATGGCAAGCGATGTGGCGCATGTTTTCCAAGGTTCTTCCACAGGCCCGAAAATGCGAAAAGCCGCTGGATTCCAGCGGCTTCGCCAAGGCCAATCCCGGGGTTAATTCCTCGGGAAATACGGGGTGGCTCAGAGCCGGCCCTCGCGATCCCGGTCCGGGCCGCCGTCACGGTCGAAACGGTCGCCGTGGAAGCGGTCCATGCCGCGCTCCATCATGCGGTCCATGCCCCGTTCCATGAAGTGTCGGGACGGGCCGTCCCCACCGCCCCCGAACGGGCCACGGTGGCGGGTCAGCACGGCAAGGCGCCGCTTCTGGCCCTCGTCGAGCGTCTTGTAGAGCGGATCGGCGGCATCGGCGATCTTCTTCAGGGCGGCGGAGGTCGCGCCCATGTCCTCGGCGCGCTGGCGCAGGCGGGCGACCGGATCCTCGGGCTTGTCGGCGTTCTTGCCGGCGTCACCCGGGCCGGCATTCATCCGTGCGTTGGCGCGGTCGATGCGCAGCTTGGCGAAGTCGCGCACGGCGGCCTCGACCGGCGGCCACAGCTTCTCCTGGTCGGCGTTGAGCTTCAGCCCGGCATGGACGGCGGCGATCCGCGCGTCGACGAAGGCGGCACGGTCCTCCGGGTTCATGCGGACGTGGCGGAAGTGCTCCATCCACGGGCGATGAAATTGGGCATAGACCGCGCCCGAGCCGGCGATGCTGAGCACGGCGATGGCGGCGATGGTAAACTTCCTCATACGGACCTCCTCTGGAAGGATGCCGGCGAGGATGAGCGCCGGACGGCTGACGCGCAACTTACAACTTGGACAGAGAGAGCGTTCTTACGAAGATGTAACTCCCCTGAATGTCCATTCAGATGCAGACTGAAATGATTTGCAACAAAAAGGGCCTCCGCGCAGGCTGCACGGAAGCCCCTTCATTGATGGTCGATCCGGATCAGTTCGTCGTGCTCTTCGATTCCTTGAGGAACTCGTCGATCAGCGGCTGGCCGACGCGGCTTGCGGCGTCCTTGTAGACCGGCTCCATCGCCTTGCGCATCGCCTCGTCCTGCTGCGGCGTGAGCTTGATGATCTCGCTCTTGCCGCTCTTCTTGATCTCGGCCAGCGCGTCGTCGTTCTCCTTCTGCGACTGCGCGTTGTTGAAGTCGGTCGCCTCCTTCATCGCCTTCGACAGCTGGTCGCGGATGTCGGCCGGCAGATCGTCCCAGAACTTCTTGTTCACGATCACGACGTAGCCGATGTAGCCGTGATTGGTCTCGGTGATGTACTTCTGCACCTCGTGCATCTTCTGCGTATAGATGTTCGACCAGGTGTTCTCCTGGCCGTCGACGACGCCGGTCTGCAGCGCCTGATAGACTTCCGAGAACGCCATCACCTGCGGCAGCGAGCCGAGCGACTTGAACTGTGCCTGCAGCACGCGCGAGGACTGGATGCGGAACTTGACGCCCTGGTAGTCGGCGGGCGTGACCAGCTTCTTGTTGGCGCTCATCTGCTTGAAGCCGTTGTCCCAATAGGCAAGGCCGGTGATGCCCTTGGAGTCCAGCAGCTTGAGCAGCCGGAGGCCGAGCGGGCCTTCCGTCACCTTCCGCAGCGTCTTCAGGTCCGGAAGGATGTAAGGCAGATCGAACACCTCGAATTCGCGGATGCCGAGCGGGCCGAACTTGGAGTTGGACGGCGCCAGCATCTGCACGCTACCGAGCTGGAGCGCCTCGAGCTCTTCCTTGTCCTTGTAGAGCGTTGAGTTCGGGTAGACTTCGATCTTGACCTTGCCGCCGGTGTACTTCTCGGCGAGCTCCTTGAACTTCTCCGACGCCTTGCCCTTCGGCGTGTCGGTGGCGACGACGTGGCTGAACTTGATGATGATCGGCGATTGGGCCGATGCCGGCCCGGTCAGGGCCAACGCCCCGGTCAAGACCGCAACCGATGCCGCAGCCCAAATGAGTTTCCGCATGCTTCCTCCCGCACGTTTTTGGTGGGGCACGAACCGTCGCCCCCAAGCCTTAGATTCAAGACTTGAAGGCAGGATTATAGGGAAGCGGACACAGGCGCCATTGCCCCTTAGCAGGGGGCGGCTTGCAAAAATGCGGTATCCGGAGGCGAAATCTGCCGGACTGGCTCATGCAGGGCGATGGCAGGGAAACCCTGCCATCGCCGCTGCCGCCTCTCGCAACCTCAGCCGTGCAGCGCCGGCGCGAGCTGGGCCTGCTGCGCGACCGCCGGATCGGTGATCAGGGTGCCGCCGTGCCCGTCCGAGGACAGCGCGAAATCGGCCGCGCTGTACTGACCGAGCAAGTGCAGCGTCGCGACGTGGGCGCCGTCGGAGACTGTCAGCGTGCCGCCGGTGTTGTCGTTGTTCTGCGCATAGGCCATCGAGGTCAGACCGTCGCTGAACAGGATGTCGCCGAGATCGAGACTGTCATGGTCCTGCCAGCCGGAGATCGTTCCCGTGAAGGCCGACGCCTGGGCCAGGACCAGCGAGGCATTGGGACCGGCGAAGATCACATCGTCGATCGTGCCGCCCGCATGGACAAAGGCAAGCGCGCCCGAGCCGATCGTGGTGTCGTCAGCGCTGCCGCCGGCCTGCACGTGCTGCGTGCCGGACAGGACCGTCGTGCCGGTCGCGCTGCCATACACATATTGCACGCCGCCGTTGACGATGGTGGCGTTGGCGGCGCCCCAATCGACCTGGACTCCGCCGGCATTGATCGTGGTACCGGTCGCCGTGCCGTCGGCGTAGACGCTCTGCTGGCTGCCGGCGTTGACCGTCGTGATCGACGCGTTGCCGTGGAGATACTGGAGGGCACCATTGCTGATCGTGGTCTGGACCACCGTGCCGCCATAGACCGACTGGACGCCGCCATCCATGGTGGTGTTGATCGCGGTTCCACCCAGATAGACGTCCTGCCCGCCGCCATGGATCGTCGTGTCCGAGGCCGTGCCGCCGCTCTCGACGGCCTGCAGGCCCGAATTGATCGTCGTGAGGCTCGCCGAGCCGAACACGTACTGACCGCCGCCGCTGATCGTCGTGATGATCGTGAAGCCCCAATCGATCTGGATGCCGCCGGCATTGATGGTGGATCCGGTCGCACTGCCGTCGATGTAGACGTTCTGCTCACCCCCGGCATTGACGATGGTGTTGAAAGCATTGTTGTGAACGTGCTGGAAGCCGCCATTCGCGACCGTGGTCTGGATCGCAACGCCGAAGACGTTCTGGGTGCCGCCGTCCACGGTGGTGTTGGTCGCGATACCACCGCCGAGGATATCCTGGTCGCCGCCGGCCTCGATCGTCGTGCCGTCGGCCGAGCCGCCGATCTGGATGTACTGATTGCCCGAGATCACGGAGTTCGAGGCCAGACCGAACACCAGCTGCGCGGCGCCCGCGGCAACCACCATTCCATTGGCCGAGCCCTCCAGCACGACCGCCGCGCCGCTCTCGACCTGGATGTCGGAATAGCCGGACGCATCCTTGATCCGCCAGACGCCGCTCTGGACGTCGAGCTTCTCGACATTGACGACGGTGCCAAGGAGCGAACCGGAGCCACTTCCCGACAGCACCAGCGTGTCGACGCCGTCGCCGCCGTCGATCGTGCCGGTGACGATCGAAGCAGTGGCGAGATTGATGCTGTCGTCGCCTGCGCCCATCGAGACGTCGCCGATGATGGAGCCGCTGTTGGTGAGTGTATCGTTGCCACCGTCGGTGGCGATGCTGCCGAAAATGCCGCCCGTGTTGGTAACGGTGTCGCCGAAGGTGCCGACGATCGAGATTGCCTCGCCGTTGTTGCCGCGGATCGTGCCGTCATTGATGATGGTCATGACGCCGAAGGCGCTACCGTCATTGCTGTCGTCCACGGTGATCGCGCGCTGATCGCTGATGATCAGGCCGCCCACCTCGTTGTGGAGGAAGCCGCCGCCGATCGCGAGCGCCTCGTTGAGGCCGTTGGCGCCGCTGGTCAGGCCGACCGCTGCGATCGTCCCGAAATTGTCGATCGAGACCAGACCGTCGACATCGACGCCGTCGGCGTCAGCACCGCCGACCGCCGTGCCGGTGATGGTGCCGCGGTTGGTCACTGTTGTCGTCGTGTTAGCCGCGCTGTCCATGTTGATGCCGGAGCCGCTGCGGCCGGTGATGGTGCCGTCGTTGTTGACGGTGATCGGCTGGTCGCCGGTGATGCCGTGGCGGGCGCCGTCGATGATTCCGCCGGCATAGTTGTTGACCACGCCGCCGGTGTTGACCGACTGGAAGTCGATCGCGTCGTTACCGGACGAGGCCGCCGAGGCATTGTGGCTGACGATCTGGCCGTAATTGTTGATGGTGGCGTTGGCGCCGGGCCGGATCGCGTCGGCATCGGCCGCCGAGATCACGCCGGTTGCCGCGTTGTTGATGACGGTATTGGCGCCGCTCGAATTGATGTCGTCGAGATCGAGCGCCTGGCCGGCATTGCTGCCGGTCCCCGTCGAGGAGATCGTGCCCTCGTTGTTGACGGTGAAGGTGCCGCTCTTGCCCGAGACCAGGTTCGAGATCTTCACCGCATCCTTGGTCGCGGTGATGGTGGCGCCGGCCTTGTTGTTGATGGTGAAGCTGCCGCTGGTCGAACCGCTGGTGGCGATCGCGCGGCTGGTGCCGGTGATGGTGCCGGAATTGTCGACCACCGCGCCGGGCGAGGTGCTGCCGCCGATCCAGGTGACCGGGGTCGAGCCCGACAGGGTCGCGCCGGCGAGAACGGTCAGATGATCGTTGTTCGCCAGCGTAATCGGGTTCGACGAGTTGCCGGAGACGAGAGTGCCGTCGTCATTGGCGATGGTGCCGGTCGCCGTCGCGGTGCCGATCGTAACCGCCGCGCCCGGATTGCTGGCGCTGGTGAGCGTGAGCGTAAAATTCTCGTCGGGCTCCGCGGTGGTGTCGCCGGAGATCGTGATGGTGATGGTCGCCGAGGTCGCACCGTCGGCGAAGCTGCCGCTGAAGGTCGAGGCCGGCAGCGTGCCGCCGAAATCGGCCGCATCGGTGGTGCCGGCCGCGAAGCTGCCGGAGAAGCTGAGTACGCCGGTGGTGCCGCCGGTGCGCGCAATGGTGAAAGTCATGGTCTTGGTGCCGCTCTGCCCCTCGGCAACCGACACGCTCGGCGACGAGAACGAGATCGTCTGCGTGGCGGGCGCGGCCACGGTGAAGGCGGTGGTCGGGAACGGCGCGTCGGGCGTGGTGCCGTCGGTGCTCTGGTCGCCGCTGCCGTTCTGGGTGGCCCAGTTGGCGGTGTTGCCGATCGCGGCAAGGTAGTCGGCGAAGCTGGCGAAGCCCGAGCGCGGTCCGTTATAGCCGACGATGTCGAGGCCGCCGGTGAAGCTGACCGCGGTCTGGCCGGCAACGAGGCCGGTGCCGGTCAGCGTGCCGTCTGAGGTCGCATAGCCGACATTGGAGATCGCGGCGAGAAAGGTCGGCGCCGTCGAGGTGCCGACATAGGCGTAGACGACCTCGCTGTCGTTGGACAGGCCGGTATTGTTGGCGTTGGTGAAGGTGGCCGAGCCGGCGCTGGTGCCGAACGTGCCCTTGCCGATGTTGTTGATGTCGATGACGGTGCCAGCGGGAATCGCGCCGGTCGCGGTCCAGGCGATCGTGCTTTCGGCGTTGCTGCCGGTTGCGAAGGCGGAGCCGTTCCAGTTGCTGTCGGTGAAATTGATGACAGTGCCCTGCGGGATGTCGGTCAGGGCGACAAAGGACAAATTATCGTTGCCGTCACCGTTGAAACCGGTGAAGGCGATCGAACCAGCGGAAAGGGGCATTCCAAATTCTCCAGCAGCAAGGGCGCGCGACGCTGCCGGTTAATGGAATGTTAACATGACATGTTAATAACATATTTATTGCGATGCACCCCCACATGACGGGATCGTGTGCCAAACGAAAAACGCGGCGCCGAGGGCGCCGCGTTTGCCGATGAACTGGAGAGGATGAAGCGTCAGCTCGCCGCTGCCGTCGTCACCGTATCGCGCTGGCGCTTCATAACGATCTTGTTGAGCGCGCCGAGATAGGCCTTGGCCGAGGCCACCAGCGTATCCGGATCCGCTGCGCGTGCCGTCATGGAACGGCCGTCATGGGACAGCCGCACCGAGACTTCGGCCTGCGCGTCGGTGCCTTCGGTCACCGCATGGACCTGATACAGCTCGAGCTTTGCCTCATGCGGCACCAGCGCCTTGATGCAGTTGAAGACCGCGTCGACCGGCCCGTTTCCTTCGGCTTCCTCGATCCTGATCTGGCCGTCGACGTCGAGCTTCATGGTCGCGCGCTGCGGGCCGTGGGTGCCGGCGATCACGGTCAGCGAGGTCAGCTTGATGCGGTCGTGGGAGGCCGCCATCTCCTCGTCGACCAGCGCCTCGATGTCCTCGTCGTAGATGTCCTTCTTGCGGTCGGCCAGTGCCTTCATCCGCGTGAACGCATCCTCCAGCTGGTTGGCGCCGAGCTTGTAGCCCATCTCCTCCAGCTTGTGCACGAAGGCGTGGCGGCCGGAATGCTTGCCGAGCACCAGCGACGACTGCTTCAACCCGACCATCTCGGGCCGCATGATCTCGTAGGTCGAGGCGTCCTTCAGCACGCCATCCTGATGGATGCCGCTCTCATGGGCGAAGGCGTTGCGGCCGACGATCGCCTTGTTGTACTGGACCGGGAACGAGGTTGCGGCCGACACGACCTTCGAGGCGCGCGTCAGCTGCGTGGTGTCGATCTTGTTCCACCACGGAAACACGTCGTTGCGGACGTTGATGGCCATCACGACTTCCTCGAGGGAAGCGTTGCCAGCCCGCTCGCCGATGCCGTTGACGGTGCACTCGATCTGCCGCGCGCCGCCGGCAATGCCGGCCAGCGAATTCGCCACGGCCATCCCGAGGTCGTTATGGCAATGAACCGAGAATACCGCCTTGTCGGAATTCGGCACGCGCTCGATCAGCGTGCGCATGAAACGGGCATATTCCTCGGGCGTGGTGTAGCCGACGGTATCGGGGATATTGACGGTGGTCGCGCCGGCCTTGATAACGGCCTCGACGATGCGGCAGAGATAGTCCATCTCGCTGCGGGTGGCGTCCTCGGCCGACCATTCGACGTCGTCGATCTGGTTGCGGGCGCGGGTCACGTTGGCGATCGAGAGCTCCATCACCTGCTCCGGCGTCATGTTCAGCTTGACGCGCATGTGCAGCGGCGAGGTCGCGATCACGGTGTGGACGCGGCCGCGCCTGGCGAATTTCACCGCTTCGGCGCAGCGGTCGATGTCCTTCGGGTTGGCACGCGACAGGCCGGCGATCACCGAGTTCTTGGAGCGGCGGGYGATCTCGCTGACGGCCTGGAAGTCGCCTTCGGAGGTGATCGGGAAACCGGCCTCGATGACGTCGACGCCCATGTCGTCGAGCATCTCGGCGATCTCGATCTTCTCCTCGAACGTCATGGTGGCGCCGGGGCACTGCTCGCCGTCGCGCAGCGTGGTGTCGAAAATGATGACGCGGTCCTTATCGGACTTGTTCACGGGGGCCATTGCAAAATTCCTTTATGAGCTTTTTGCGCCGTCAGTCTGCTGGGCGCTTGAGGTGTCCGGTGATCTCGACCAACCCCTGAGCGCCCAGGCGCATGGCGCCCAGCCGGCCCTCAGGGGCAAGTAAGAAGAAGGCCGCCAATCAGGAGGGTGGGCAGCAGCGCGGCCGGGATCGTGGCGGCGGCCAGAGCCACCTCCCCCGAAATCCCATCGATTTGGCCGCGAATCAGCATTGCCAGACCCTTATGAGCCCTCAAATCCTCGGTCAAAACCGTTGACGGTTGGTTGCCGGGAGGCTCGATGCGCCGTTTCTAGACGAGAAACGGCTGCAACCGCAACGCCAAAAGATGGTCAGAACGATTGACCTGGTTTCCCGGCTATTGCCGGGGCGGCGGCACGAGGTCGAGCAACCGCTTGCGGACGGCCACTTCCAGAGGCGCGTTGCAGACCGGCCGATTGTAGAAGCCGCTGCTGCGACACAAGGCGGGCGTCGGACCGCGAAGATCGCCGGCCTGGCAGGCGAGGCAAATTCGGAACGCCGCCGCCTCGAGCTGGAGCGAATAGTCGAGCGTCGATGCAGCCGGCTCGGACGGCTGGAAGAGCTGGCTGCCCTTGATGTTCTGGAACCAGGTGTCGATGTGGGCCTTTACCTTCGCAGGATTGGCGACGTCGTCCATGTTGAAGCGATTGTCGAGCAGCCCGATCGAGGCGCGCGGCGTGCGCGCCGCTGAGTGGCACGACAGGCAGGATGAGCGGATATTGTCGGCAGGTCCGTTGGCTCGCCCCATGAAGCCCATGGTGAGACGCTGGTCCCAGCCATAGGTCACGTTCCGCAAATCGGGATTGATCCAGCTCTCACGGATCGCGCCGTCGTAGACACCGGGGTCGTTGCCCCATTGCAGCGATACCGGCACGAGATTGTCGAACAGGGCGTCGCCCTTCGCCGGGCCGCGCCAGACAAACGTCCCGAACACCCATCCGGTGTCCAACGACCGGCCAGTCTTCGCTGAATCCTTCACTGAAATATCGACCTGAAGCAGGCGCACCGACCGGATCGTGCGGGTGCTGGGATCCTGACCGCCGGAGCCAGCGCCCAAATTGTCGATAAAGGCGTCGTATTCCGGTGCGCCCTGGAGGTAGGCGACTTCGTCGGGTGAGGCATCGGTGAACAGAAATTTGACGGAGACGGTGTCATTCGGAAATTTCATCGCGACCGGGTATGACGGATCGCAGGGCTCGGCGAAGACCTCCCCGAAGACCGCTGCTCCCGGCTTGTTGTAGAAGCCGACCGCCCAGACCTGGGAACCTCGTGTGTTGGTCTTGGACAGATCGCCGGGATCGGGGCCGCGTTCCTTGGTCAGCCCCATCAACGGCTCGCGCCCGGAGTTTCCGTAGTCGAGCCATTGCGAAATCCACCACTCCTCCTGGCCGGTGCCGACGAGCTTGCGATCCGCGATCTTGAAGGACGTCTTCGCGGTGCTGAGCACGGCATTCATGTAGTCAGCCGGCTTGGTGCGAAAATCGACCGATTCCCAAGGCTGCGGATCGTTGGGATTGGGGCGCACCGGCGGATAATCGACTCGCCACTTGCCGTGGCAACCGTGCCATTCGCCTTCATTGTACTCGCCGAAAAGCTCTGACACTCATCGGCCTGGCACGACGAGCCCGCGATCATGGCCAGAACGACGACAACCCCTGCCGCTCTCATGACGGCCTCCTTTGCGCCTGCCGGTGAATCCGGTCGAACCAGAATTAGGCGCAATGCGGCATCAGGTGTGTTAACTGGTTCACACAACCTGGGCGAATGGCACGAGCAAATCGCCGCATGTCGCGCGAAGTGGCACTGCACGCGCGCTTTCGCCGGCTGTGCTGCCGCCGACTCAGTAATCTTGCACGCAACGAGCGTATGACCGGCACAACGGCGAACGTGGCGGTAACACCCGACGCGCTCGTCTTTTGCTTTCAGGGAGGTGGACTCGATGCGCAGACACACTCTGCGCTCCGAGCCACTCGGGATCAGGGGCTACAGACTGATCAGCCGTCAGGCAATCTGGCCTCTACCCAACGCGGCGCGCGCGGGCCCTGCTCTCCCAACGGTCCAGCATCTGGCCGAGCTCGCCGGTGGCGACGGGGACAGCCGCATTGGTGTTTGCGGCCTCGTTGGTGTTGGCAGGTGCAGCGGCGCGAAGCCAGTCCGGCTCGGAATATTCGCGCCAGCGGCGCGCCTCCGCGCGTCGTTTGCGGGAGACGTGGTCGCGCGTGAAATAGCCGGCCGCAAACGCGATCGCGAGCAGTATGATCAGGACGACGACAGCTAGCACCATGAGATCCGGCCTTCTTCTCCTGGACGACGTTCTGCCAGCATCGCGGGCGAGGTCAAGGCTTGACAGGCCCTAAACCGCTTCCGGTTAACCGCGCGCGGGCGGGACGAATTGTCGCCTTGCACAGCCGCAATGCGGCGATGTTGCGGCGTTCTCGCGGCATCACGCGGAGGATGCGTACCTGCCCCTCGCAACCGGCCGCGGACCGGACTAACCTTCGCCCGCTCGGCCGGATCAACCGGCCAGCCGAACATAACCGGGAGGACGCGATGAAACGCCCAGAGCAGTGTGACCAGGATGCTGCGCTTTCACGACGAACACTTGTGCGGGGACTTGCGCTCGGCGCTGCGGCGACCGTGGCCGGCCCTGCGCTGGCCCAGACCGGACCTGCCGCACCGCCAACGACGATCACCACCCCGCCGCGCGATTTCGGCCCCAACGGCGCGCCGACGACTTATTTCTCGGACCCCGACATCATCACCGTCGATCCGTCCTTCGACGATCTGGCGCAGCCCAACACCGCGATCAAGCGCCTCTACACCGGCTTGTTGTGGGCCGAGGGCCCGGCCTGGAGCGCGCAGGGCCGTTATCTCCTCTGGAGCGACATCCCCAACAACCGGCAGATGCGCTGGACCGAGGACGACGGCCGCGTCAGCGTGTTCCGCACGCCCTCCAACAATTCCAACGGCAACTCGTTCGACTTCCAGGGCCGGCAGCTTTCCTGCGAACATCTGACCCGGCGGGTCACGCGGTACGAACATGACGGCACGGCCACGGTGCTCGCGGACTCCTATCAGGGCAAGCGCCTGAACTCGCCGAACGACGTCGCCGCGCATCCCGACGGCAGCTACTGGTTCACCGACCCGCCCTATGGCGGCCAGCTCTATGAAGGCGAGCCCGACGTCGCGGGCGGCCCGAGCAATGCAGGCGGCAAGCTCAATCCGCGGATCGGACAGCCGGCCGGCTTCGTGCCGGGCAAGCGCGAGTTGCCCACCAACTGCTATCGCATCGATCCAAGTGGCCGCATCGACCTCGTCGTCACCGAGGACCAGGTGCCCGATCCCAACGGCCTATGCTTCTCACCGGACTACAAGAAGCTCTACGTCGCCTCGACCGGCAAGGGACCGGGCGACACCGGGCCCGGCGGCAAGGGCGAGATCTTCGTGTTCGACGTCGGCGCCGACAACAAGCTCTCCAATGGAAAGAAGTTCAGCGACTGCGTGATCGACGGGGTGAAGTGCGGGCCCGACGGCCTGCGCTGCGACGTCAACGGCAATGTCTGGTCCTCCAGCAACGCCGGGCGCGCCGTCGGCTATAGCGGTGTGACGGTGTGGTCGCCGGCGGGCAAGCTGCTCGGCCGCATCCGCCTGCCGGAAGTGTGCGGCAATGTCTGCTTCGGCGGCCCCAAGCGCAACCGCCTGTTCATGGCCGCGAGCCAGTCGCTCTACGCCGTGTACACGGCGACGCAAGGCGCCGGCCCAGGCTGACGCGGGACGAGCAGGATCACGACACGGCGCCGGCGTGCCCCGCCGGCGCCGAATGATGCTGTATTGCTCGTTTGAAGCGACCCAGCATTATCCCCATTCGTGAAGATGCATCTCATGCGGCTTTACGCCCAGCAGGTCGATGGTCTCGGAGCCGACCTGCAACAGCGTTCCGCCATGATGGTCAGATGATTTCGTGACGTGAACGTCGTTCGAAAATTGCAGTTTGTCCTGTTTGGGATCGAAGTCGGTGATGACCGCGGTGTTGTGCTTACCTGCGAGAACACCAAGGTCGAATTCGAATGTGTCGGCACCGGCACCTCCGGTCATGGTCATGCGGCCGGCCGCGGCGACCAGCGTGTCATCCAGATCTCCGCCGGTCAGGGTATCCCTGCCGGGAGATCCGACCACAAGCTGCGCCATGCCTGCTGCAGCCTTTTCTCCGGTCGGGTCTACGCCGCCCAGCGTGCCGCTGTGCCGCTCGGTGGCGACGAAGGCATCGCTCTGCATCGCAGTGGTATCGGTGTCGCGCAGAATGAGGTCCGACAGCGTGGTGTTCTTTATCTCATTCAGGGTCTGCTTATCGAAGCCCTGGTTCTCGAAGTAGTAGCGATCGCCGTCGCGCAAAGCGGCGAACTGGTCGGCGATGATTGTGCCGAAGGTGGGCCCGATGACGGCTCCTGGCGCATGATCCTCAGCCAATCCACCGGCCCACAAATCGACGGCATCGATCGAACCATAGGCTTTCTCGAACGCTGCTGCCGTCGCCGGATCAGAGCTGAGCTGATCGAAGCTGGTGTAAGGCGCAAGCCCCAGCGCCTCCCGGGTTTGGTTCAGTGTACCCAGCCCAAGATCATGGCCGCGTTGGATATTGATCGCGGCCAGATCCATGCCGTCCGGAGGATCGAACAGGAGGTTTCGCAAGCCATCGACAATGTGAGCGTCCAGCGGGTTGGCCAGGTCCCCCGACAGATGCCGCAGCAGGCCATCCGCACCAGTCGCCTTGAAAGTCGCCGTGTCTTCGAAGAACGATTGCGCCAGCGTCTGCTCCGACGTAAAGGCACCCAGATTGCTGGTCGCACTGATCTCGTCGGAGACGATAGAGTGACCGAAGCGAAAGGCCGCACCGGCAAACTCTTCGGTGATCCGCGCGTCCGCCGTGCGGTCATAGCCTTGGTACGGCTTGATGGCGTCCTCGCCCAACAGATGCGGCAGGAACTCGTTGTAGGTGATGTTGACCATCTCGGCCGTGGTGATGGCCTTGGCCGTCTCGTATAGCTTGTCGCCGCTCCAGTTCGGATGGTCCTCGTGCAGTCGATCGACCTGGTAATTGTGCTCGCGCACAAACAAGACTTGCAAAGCGGTCAGGTCGGGATTCTCCTGCGCCCGTACGTCACCGGCCGCAAAGACGTTGCCGTGCTCGGTCTCGACGATCGGGAGATTGTCTCCCGCCGACACCTTCATATGGCCGTCGGCCGTTCGCAGGCTCGCTGCGGTGGCCGCGTCGGAACCGTAGATCTGCGATCCGTCCAGCCAACCCGTCACCGTATTGATCGCGGCTGCCGGATGCCCGGTGACCCCCGTCGCAGGATCGATCGCCACCCGCGTCAACGGGATCATGCTGCCGGGCGGCAGAAACTCATCATCAGCCGGGACCTTGATCGAGATATCATCCGTGCCTGTGCCCTCCTTCTGCAGATCCAGATCGTGATCGATGAACTGGCCCCACGCATACATCATGCCTGACAGCGCGACGCCGGCGTCATCCACCAGATGCGGGCCTTCCGCGTCATCGCCAATATCCGTCTGCGCCACGACAATGTTGCTGATCTCGCGCGGATTCGGACCTGGCGTCATTTCATTGACCCCATCGACGAAATTTGCCGGCCCCAGCCGAGCAAAGTCGGTGTCGGCCTGGTTCAAGGTGGGATCCGCACGATTGTTGTTGGAGCCGTCGATGCTGCGGAATCTGAGCGCCATGGTTTACCCTCCCCGTAGAGTGTTCGCCCCAGCGCCTGCTCCATTGGCGGCTTGCGGCATGACGCTTTTGTGATTCTTTATGACGCTCGCATGATCGTTGAGTGACGACATTCGATATACGACAGAATTGCACCTCTAGCGGCGAAGCGGCAATCTTCGCCTGAACGATCGTGCCGAACAGGCGATGTTGCGCACATCAGCGCAGCACTATCCAAGGAACAAGCCATGCGCGTCATCATCTGCGGCGGCGGCGTGATCGGGGCCTGCACCGCCTGGTTTCTCCGGCGCCACGGCATCGAGGTCATCGTCATCGAACGGACCGAGGTCGCGGCCGCCGCCTCCGGCAAGGCCGGCGGCTTTCTGGCGCGTGACTGGTGCGCCGGCTCGCCGCTCGACGCACTCGCGCGGCGGAGTTTTGCGCTTCATGCGCAACTGGCGCAGGAGATCGCGGGCGATTGGGGCTATCGCCCGATGACCGCGTATAGCGGCTTTGTTGCGTCCGGCGGCGATCCGCGCCGGAATGCACCATCCGCGCTCGGCTGGCTCGCCAACGGCGTCGTCATCGCGCAGCGCATCGGTACGACTGAGACGACGGCGATCGTTCATCCCCGCAAATTTACGTCGGCCGTGATGAACGCGGCAGTCGCGCAAGGCGCCGAGCTTCGCGTTGGCCGCATCACGGGCATCGTGCGCGACGCGAATGGGACGACCGCGAAGGGTGTCGAGGTCGAAGGCAGCCTCGTTGAGGCGGATGCCGTCGTGATCGCGATGGGGCCATGGTCGCTGCTCGCCGCGCAATGGATGCGCCTGCCCGCTGTCTATGGCCAGCGCAGCCCGAGCATCGTGTACGATCTCGGCCCCAACGTGCCGGCCGATGCGTTGTTCCTGGAGTATGACGAGGACGGCAGCGCCGTGTCGATCGAGGTCTTTCCACGCGCCGATGGCAGCACGCATATCACCGCACTCTCTGACATCGCGCCGCTGCCGCTCGATCCGGCAGCCGTGACGCCGGACGTCGATGCGATCGCGCGCCTGCAAATCATGTGTGAACGGCTGTCGCCATTGTTTCGTCCCGAAAAGATCATCGCGCAGCAGGCCTGCTTTCGACCGGTGACTGAGGATGGCCTGCCGTTGATCGGCAAGGTGCCGCAGAGCGAAGGCCTCTATGTTGCGACCGGGCACAATGTCTGGGGCATCCTCAATGCGCCCGCCACCGGCGAAGCGCTGGCGCAGCTGATCGCCAAAGATGCGACGCGTGGTGACTTGTCGCCATTCGATCCGGCCCGATTGAGGCCGCTCGATCCATCACTGCTGCAAGCACGCTGAACCGGCATCGCTGCTCGTCTTGTAGCCTGGATGGAGCCAGGCGACCGTCCGCTCCAAGGCTTCGACTCCAAGGCTTCGATTCCAAGGCTTCGACGCTCACGCATGCCCGCCGACAGAATCTGCATGCCTGCGCGCGTCATGGGTGTCTCGCACCTATCCTGCCCGCAATTTGCGCAGCGCTAGACTTTAGTCCGTCTCTACCAATCCTGGACGCGGTTTCACTTGCCGAGAATGCCGTCGCCGTTATAGTTGCGACATAATGGCTCACAAGAGGCCTGTTCAAAGGGAGAGAACAACATGAAAAAACGACTCTCTGTTGCATTGCGAATAGCGCTCGGTGCGGCCGCGACAGGCGCGATGATGGCAGCGTCAGGCGCGGCACTTGCAGCCGATCCCCTCAGGATCGGCGTGATCGCGGAAGCGCAGGCGATCGCCGGCGCCTCCATTCCGCAGGCCGCGCAACTTGCCGCCGACGAGATCAACGCCAATGGCGGCGTCGACGGCCGCAAGATCGAGATCATCTCCTACGACAATCACTCCTCGTCGGCGGATTCAGTGCGTGCGTTCCAGCGCGCTGTGAACGAGGACAAGGTCAACGCGGTCATCGCCAGCTATATCAGCGAGGTCGTGCTGGCGCTGGAGCCCTGGGCCTCGCGGCTGAAGACGCCGTTCGTCACGCCGGGCGCCGCCTCCAACGAGATCAGCAAGAGCGTCCACGCCGATTACGAGAAGAACAAATACACCTTCCACGGCTATCTGACCTCGGCCGCGCTGGCACTCTCAGTCTGCGACGGCGCCAAGGACCTGCTCGTCGACAGGATGCACATGAAGACCGCGGTCATCATGAGCGAGGATGCCGCCTGGACCAAACCGCTCGACGTCGGCTACGAGGAATGCCTGCCCAAGATCGGGCTGAAGGTGCTCGACCACATCCGCTTCTCGCCCGATACCACCGACTTCACGCCGATCTTCAACAAGATCGAGGGCTCCAAGCCCGATGTGATCATCACCGGCATCTCCCATGTGGGCGTGCAGCCGACGGTGCAGTGGAAGAACCAGCAGGTGCCGATCCCGATGTTCGGCATCTCCTCGCAGGCAACCAACGAGACCTTCGGCAAGGACACCAATCAGGCGGCCGAAGGCGTGCTCTATCAGGGCGTCTCCGGGCCCGGCGTGGCGGTGACGCCGAAATCGGTGCCGTTCGCGGAGAACTTCAAGAAGAAGTTCGGCAATTATCCCTCCTATGCCGGCTACACCGCCTATGACGAGGTCTACTACATTGCCGACGCGGTGAAGCGCGCCGGCTCGACCGACGCCGACAAGCTCGTCACCGCGCTCGAGAAGACCGACTGGGAAGGCACGATCGGCCGCGTCCAGTTCTACGGCAAGGACGATCCGTTCACCCACTCGATCAAATATGGCAAGGGCCTGATCACCGGACTGATGCTGCAATGGCAGGACGGCAAGCAGAGCGCGGTCTGGCCCAAGGACGTCGCCAAGGTCGACGTCAAGTTCCCGAGCTTCATCAAGCTCAGCAACTAGCAGGACAAGCTCCCGGGACCACCTCCCGGGAGCTTCCGCATGCGGCTCTCCGCAGCACCTTTCCTCAAAGCGGCAGCTCGGCTGCCACCCGGCCAATCATAGATGCGAGCTTTCCAGATATTGATCGATGGCTTTGCCATCAGCGCTCTCTACGCTCTCGGTGCCACCGGCTTCACCCTGATCTTCGGCGTCTCCGGCGTGCTCAATCTCTCCCACGGTGCCATCATGGTCGCCGCAGCGGTGGCGGCCTGGGCCGCTGCCAGCATCCTCAACGTCGGCACCTATGCCGGTGCACTGATCGGGGTCGCCGTCGCCCTCCTCACCGCCTTTGCGACCTATTTCGCGGTGGTGAAGCCCATTCAGGACTCCCGGCGCATCCCCAATGAGGAGAAGGAGATATTCGTCCTCACGGGAACGCTGCTCTGGGGCATCATGATCCAGGAGCTGATCGCCTATTTCTTCACCAACAACGCCAAGACCGTGCTGCCGATCGTCGAGGGCGTCGTCGAGATCCTCGGCGTCCGCACGCCGAAGAACGAGATCTTCACAGCCATCGTGTGCTGCCTCGTCATCGCACTGCTGTGGCTGCTCGTGAATCGCACCCGCACCGGCAAGGCGGTGCTGGCGGCGTCGATGAACCCGCGCGGCGTGACGCTACTCGGCCTCGAGCTCACCAACATCTACGTCGTGGTCTGGGCGATCTACGGCATCCTCGCCGGCATCGCCGGCGTGCTGCTCGGCATGTTCTTAGGGGTCAGCTCCTACAGCGTCGGACCGCTGACGGCGAGCGCGTTCTCGATCGTGGTGCTCGGCGGTCTCGGCAGCGTCTCCGGCTCGCTGATCGCGGCCTTCGTGGTCGGCTATCTCGAGACGCTGACGGCCTACCTGGTCTCGCCGGCCTACCGCACCATTCCGGCGCTGCTGCTGCTCGTGTTCGTGATGTATATCCGGCCCCAGGGCCTTCTGGGGAGGCGCTGAGATGTCCACCTTCTTCACCTCCCGCCTGTTCTTCATCTCGGTCGTGCTCGTCATCGTCGCGGCAACGCTGCCGCTCTACGTCTCCGGCTACGTGCTCGGCCTGCTCACCGTCGCGTTCTATTTCGGCGTGTTCGCGATGGCCTGGGACCTGCTGTTCGGCTTCGCGGGCGAGGTCAATTTCGGGCCCACCTTCCTGATCGGCGTCGGCGCCTACACGGCCGGCATTCTCAACGCCCAGTACGGCTGGTCGGTCTATCTCTGCATCGTGTTAGGGGCGCTCGCCTCCGTCATCGCCGGCCTCGTGCTGGCGTTGCCGGCGCTCCGGGTCCGCGGGCCCTATTTCGGCCTGACCACGCTGGTCGCGGTGTTGATGTTGCAGAATTTCATCGTGGTGTTCGCCGATCTCACCGGCGGCGAGATCGGCCTGACCATCCCCGACGTCATCACCATCAACGCCGGCGCCAACTACTGGATCGCGCTCGGCTTCATGACGATCTCGGCGGCGATCCTCTACGGCCTGTCGCAATCGCCGATTGGCCTCGTGCTCCAGGCCAGCGGCCAGGATCCGGTGCAGGCCGGCGCGCTCGGCTTCAACATCGTCAAGCACAAGCTCGCCGCCTTCATCGTCAGCGCGTTCTTCTCTGGTTTATCCGGAGCGCTGCTGGTGTTCTATTTCGGCACCGCCTCGGTCGGTACCGTCGTCGACGTCGCGGTCGGCGTGAACGTGATCGTCTCAGCCGTGCTCGGCGGCCGGCGCACCGTGCTTGGCGCCGCGCTCGGCGCGATCTTCCTGATCGTCGCCGGTGAATTCTTAAGGCCAACTGGCGAGCTCGCGACCTTCATCGTCTCGGCGATTGCCTTGCTCGTCGTGCTGTTCTTCCCCGGCGGCTTCCTCGGAGCGGCCCTCTCGCGTGAGGCGCGTTCGTGATGGATATGATCGCAAACCGGGCCGTGCTCGACGTCCGCGGCCTGACAAAACGCTTCGGTGGATTGACGGCGGTGAAGAACCTCGGCTTCGAGGTCAACGCCGGCGAGATCTTCGGCCTGATCGGGCCGAACGGCTCCGGCAAGTCGACCGCGATGAAGAGCGTGATGGGCATCGAGCGCCCGACATCGGGCGAAGTCATCTTCGAGGGCGAGAACGTCGCCGGCCTGCCCGCGCACAAGATCGCGCGCAAAGGCTTTGGCATGGTGTTCCAGCACTCGCGACCGCTGAACCGGCAGACGGTGCTGGAGAACATCATGGTCGCGCTGCTGCCGGACAGCCTGTTCATGCTGTTCCCGGACAAGGCGCTGGTCGAGCGCGCCAAATGGATCGCCGACCGCGTCGGGTTGGGCAGCGTGATGAACCGCCGCCCGCCGACGCTACCCTTCGCCGATCTGCGCCGGCTGGAGCTTGCGAAGGCGATCGCGCGTGACCCAAAGGTCGTGCTGGTGGACGAGCCCTTTGCCGGGCTGACGCGGGCGGAGGTCGACGTCTTCTCCGACCTGATCCGCAGCTTTCGCGACGAGGGCCGCGCCGTGATGCTGGTCGACCACAACGTCAAGAGCGTCGCCGCGCTGGTCGACCGCGTGCTCGCGATGTATCTCGGCGAGGAAATCGTCACCGGCAAGGCCGACGACGTCATGAAGAACGAGACGGTGCGCCGGGTCTATCTCGGCGGCGCCATAGAGACCCATGCGCGGCCCGAGACCAGCTTCAAGGACAAGGTGCCGCTGCTCCAGGTCGAGAATGTCAGCGTGTTCTACGGCAAGGCGCAGGCGCTGGAAAACGTCTCGATCCACGTCCACGAGGGCGAGTTCGTCTCCGTCGTCGGCCTCAACGGCGCCGGCAAGACCACGCTGTTCAACACCATCTCCGGCTTCCTGCCCTATAGCGGCGAGATCGTGCGCAGCGGCGCCAAGCTGCGCGGCACGAGCCCCGCGAAGATCGCGCGCAGCGGGCTCGTGCAATGCCCGGAATCGCGCGAGCTGTTCGGCGAGATGAGCGTGCGCGAAAACCTCGATCTCGGCGGCCAGCATCTCTCCGACGACAAGCGCGCCGCGCAGCTCGCCTGGCTGTTCGAGCTGTTCCCGATCCTGAAGGAGCGCCAGGGCCAGATGGCACAAACGCTCTCCGGCGGCGAGCAGCAGATGCTCGCGATCGGCCGCGCGTTGATGATGCAGCCGCAGATCCTGATCCTGGACGAGCCGACGCTGGGCCTCGCTCCCGTCATCCTCGAGCAATTGTCCAAGGCGCTGACGAAGCTGCGGCAGACCACCGCGATCACGGTGCTACTCGGCGAGCAGAACGTCACCTTCGCGCTGCCGCATGCCGACCGCGTCTATGTGCTGGAGCACGCCCGCATCGTCTGGGAGGGCGATCCCGGCCGCTTCGCGAGCGAAGCCGGCGCCGATTTTCTTTAAGTCCGTCAACATCAATAAAAAACATAGAAAGGGAAACGACCATGCGACCTTCAATCCTCGGCAGCAGCCTCCTCACCTCCGCATTGGCGCTGTGCCTTGCCGCGCCCGCCTACGCGCAGTCGAACGATCCGATCAAGATCGGCGTCATCGCCGAAGTGCAGTCGATCGCTGGTGCTGCGACCCCGGGCGGCGCGCAGATCGCTGCCGACGAGATCAACGCCAAGGGCGGCATTCTCGGCCGCAAGGTCGAGATCGTCACCTATGACAACAAGAGCTCGTCGGCCGACTCGGTGCGCGCGTTCCAGCGCGCGGTGAGCGAGGACAAGGTCTCCGCGGTGATCGCGAGCTATATCAGCGAGGTCGTTCTCGCGCTCGAACCTTGGGCGGCGCGGCTGAAAATGCCGTTGATCACGCCGGGCGCCGCCTCGAACGAGATCACCAAGGCGATCCACAACGACTACGAGAAGAACAAGTACACCTTCCACGGCTATCTGACCTCGGCCGCCCAGGCCCAGCTCGTCTGCGACGCCGCCAAGGATCTCCTGGTCGACAAGCTCAAGTTCAAGACCGTCGCGATCATGAGCGAGGACGCGGCCTGGACCAAGCCGCTCGACGTCGGCTACGAGGCCTGCCTGCCCAAGGCGGGCCTGAAGGTCGTCGAGCATGTGCGCTTCTCGCCCGATACCACCGACTTCACGCCGATCTTCAACAACATCGAGGGCAAGAAGCCCGACGTGATCGTGACCGGCATCTCGCATGTCGGCGTGCAGCCGACGGTGCAGTGGAAGAACCAGCAGGTGCCGATCCCGATGTTCGGCATCAGCGCGCAGGCGCTGAGCCCGACCTTCTGGAAGGACACCAATGGCGCCGCCGACGGCGTGCCGTCGCTGGCAGTGGCGACGCCCGACGTCGCCGTGACATCCAAGACGAAGCCGTTCGCGGCCGCGTTCAAGGCCAAGTTCGGCACGCCGCCGGCCTATACCGGCTACACCGCCTATGACGAGGTCTACTTCATCACCGAAGCGATCAAGCGCGCCGGCTCGACCGATCCCGACAAGATGGTCGCCGAACTGGAGAAGACCGACTACGAGGGCACGATCGGCCGCATCCAGTTCTACGGCAAGGACGACGAGTTCACCCACGGCATCAAGTCCGGTCCCACGACCGTGTCCGGCCTCGTCTTCCAGTGGCAGGACAGCAAGCAGGTCGTGGTCTGGCCCGAGAAGATCGCGGAAGGCAAGCTGAAGTTTCCCGCCTTCGTGAAGCTGTCGCAGTAACCGGCTCGTCCCGGCATCAGGCCCACCGCTCGTTCGCGAGCGGTGGGCTTTTCTTTGTTCTTCAAGAATCTTTGTCCTTCAGGAAACATGCTGCGCCGCGGGCGGCCCGTAGCGACCTTGGGTCACGTTGACGTTTTGCCGCAACCTCCGCCATGTACCCCGCCGGTGATGAAGCGGAGCATCTCAGATGGACGCAGGCATCTCTCCCGGACAATCTCCCGCACCTCAAGATTTCGCCCAGATATTCAGGCTGATCGGTGGGTACCGCATTTCGCAGGCCCTACGCGTTGCCGTCGAGCTTGGCATTCCGGATCACCTGGCGGCAGGCCCGCGCCATTGCGACGATCTGGCGACAACGACCGGAAGCCATGCTCCGACGCTTTACCGGCTGCTTCGCTTCCTGGCCGGTGCCGGCCTGCTCGACGAGACGTCTCCGAAGCAGTTTGCGCTGACACCTCTTGGGTCTACCCTCCGCGCCGATATCCCGGCTTCGATCTGTCCGGTGGTGCGGCTATGKCTCAGCGAGTCGCACTGGCAATCCTGGAGCCATCTTCTGCACTCCGTACAGACCGGCCAGCATGCCTTCGATCACGCACACGGGACGGGGGTCTTCGACTATTTGCGCGAGGACGCCGAGCTCTCCGCGATTTTCAACGCGACGATGACAACCAGCTCCGCCCGGTTGGCCACCGCGCTTCTCAAGCACTACGATTTTCACGGGATCGGCCGCATCGTCGACATAGGCGGCGGACATGGCTTCACGCTCACAACGATTCTGGCCAACCACCCGACCATGCAAGGCGTGCTGTTCGACCTTCCCGATGTCGTAGCCGGCGCGTCTCTGGAGGCGATTGGAGGCACGAAGCGATGTGAGATCATCGGCGGGAGCTTCTTCGAAACCGTTCCGGCAGACGCAGATGCCTACATCCTGAAGCAGATCATCCATGACTGGGACGACGATCAATCGCTGGCGATCCTGCGAAATGTTCGCGCGGCAATGCCAGGACATGCTCGGGTTCTGCTGATCGAACGACGGATCGAGCCAGATCATCGCGACGCCATGCGCGTGCTCCATATCGACATGGAGATGCTGGTCAATGTCTCCGGCATGGAGCGCACCGACGCCGAATATCGATCCCTGCTGGAGCAGGCCGGATTCCGATTGGCGAGGGTGGTGCCGTTGCTCGACGGCGCGGGCTTTGCGGTATTCGAGGCCATGCGCTCCGACACGAACTGAGGTCGGGCAGATCGCTCGATGCGGCTCGCCTTCGCAGTTGCGTTCTGCGCCAGCACCCGTCTATCGACCTTTCGCCATGTTGACTTTCCGCCTCCCCGCTCCCCATAATTCGCAAAAAAATAACAAGACCAATCAACAGACGGGTTTTGAGGGAGGATAGGATGCCGACTTCACGCAGGCAGCTGCTGAAGAGCACTGCGGCTGCCGCCGCTGCACTCAGCCTCGATTGGACCCGGGCCCAGGCGCAAGCCGAGAATTTGCGCATTGGCCTGATCTACGACCTCACCGGCCCCTTCGCCGCCGGCGGCTCGGTCGCCTCGTCAATCGGCGCGCAGATCGCGATCGATCTCGTCAACGAGAAAGGCGGTGTTGGCGGCAAGACCAAGATTGCTCCGGTCGCCGCGGATTCCCAGAGCAAACCCGACGTTGCGATCAACGAGGCCGAACGCCTGATCAGTCAGGAGAAGATCGACATCATCAACGGCGTCTATGCGAGCTCGCATGCGGTGCCGCTCGCGGCCAAGGTCGAGCAGCAGAAGAAGATCCTCTGGATCACGACCGCGGTCTCGACCGCCGTGTTCAAGGACAAGAACCTGCAATACGTGTTTCGAGCGCAGATCCATTCCGACCAGTATGGCCAGGCCTTCGCGAGCTTCCTCGCCGAGCATGCGCAAGGCAAGCTCGGTATGGATCCGAAGGACGTCAAGGTCGCGCTGATCCACGAGGACGGCCCGTATGGCGTCGGCGTCGCGGCGGCCGACGAGGCCTATGCCAAGCAGGCCGGCATCCAGGTGGTGCTGCGCGAGGGCTACTCCGCCTCGGCGCCCGACCTCTCGGTGCTCGTTACGAAAATCAAGCGCGCCAAGGCCGACGTGATCTCGCATGCCGGTTACAACCCCGACATCACCCTGTTCCTGCGCCAGGCGCGCGAGAGCGGATTGCGCTTCAAGATGCTGTTTGGCGCCGGCGCCGGCTACAGCCAGCTCGACAAGCTGCGCGCGACCTTCGGCGCCGACATCGACAATTTCTGCAACATCGATCCGGTGCCGGCGCAATTGCTCGATCCCGCAAAGCTCGCGCCGGGCATCGGCGATCTGACCAACGCCATGGTCACGCGCTACAAGGCCAAGACCGGCGCGACCGAAGTGCCGCCGCATTGCTCGATGGGCTTCAACCAGACCTGGGTGCTGCTCAACAACGTGCTGCCGGTCGCCAAGGAGAAATACGGCAGCTTCGATCCCGAGGCCATCCGCAAGGCCGCGCTCGACGTCGACATTCCCGCCGGCGGCACCATCCAGGGCTACGGCGTGAAATTCTTCCCGCCGGGAACGCCGCTGTCCGGCCAGAACGAACGCTCGACGCCGGTCGTGATGCAGAACGCCGGCGAGCGCATCTCGGTGGTGTGGCCGACGAACATCCGCACGCAGGACCCGGTGTTTCCGCTGCCGAAA
This sequence comes from Bradyrhizobium sp. P3_C3, assembly GCF_056402655.1. Lineage (NCBI taxonomy): Bacteria > Pseudomonadati > Pseudomonadota > Alphaproteobacteria > Hyphomicrobiales > Nitrobacteraceae > Bradyrhizobium > Bradyrhizobium sp. P3_C3. The sequence goes on from NZ_JBFUGY010000004.1 coordinate 158,194, forward strand.
GGCTCGACCTACGGGGCGTGAGGTGATGCGGACGGTCTCTTCCCCTCTCCCTTTGTGGGCCTGTTGCGTAATCGGTTTTCGAGGCTCAGGACGGTTGGAGAAGGGATGGCAGCGTGCCCGCGGTCTCTTCAGCGGCCCTACAACACCACCCGCCGTCCCTCCTCCGCGGCCCAGTAGCCCGCGTAGTTCACCTTGATCGTCTCATACGCCAGCGCCAGGTCCGACAGCGGCTGCCTCCCGCTCGCGGCGCATTCCATGAAATCCTGGATCTCCTGGAGATAGCCGCGTGTCCACTCCTCCTCGAGGCAGACATATTGCCAGCCGGTTTTGCGGTCGACCTTCTCGGTGATGTAGACGCTGGCGAGCTTCTCCTCGCTGGTCTGGTAGCTCATCAGATGCGTGTTCGGGGTGATGTTGGCGAATAGTGAGCCGCCGCTCGTGTAGGTCTCGATCAGATTGCGCACGCCGCCCATGATCATGTCGCCGGAAAACACGGTCGCCTTGGTGCCGTCGGAGAAAGTCGCCGTCAGCGTGCCCCAATCTTCGACATCGACCGGATTGGCCTTGATGTAGGTGCGCTCCTCGGGCTTCAGGACGGCCGTGACGTTGCCGACATCGCCGGTGACGCTGGCGACGCGGATGGTTTCGCCGCGCGCCCTGGCCTCCACCTGCTTGAGATAAAGCACGGCCGAGAGCGGATGGCAGCCCATGCGGATCAGCGAGCCGCCGCCGGTCATCGCCCATTGCGCGGCATGCGCGGCGTGCGAGCCGGAATGACTCTCCTCGCCCTTCATGAACAGGATCTTGTCCTTGGTCGCCCTGATGATCTCCGCGGTCTTGGCCACCGCCGGTGCGTAGATCCAATCCTCCGCATACATGAAGAGCTTTCCAGTGCGCTCGATCGCGACGCGGGTCGCGTCCATCTCCTCCAGCACCCGCTCATACATCAGCGCCTTCGGCACATGCTTGCCGATCGGCTGCGCGTCGCCTGCACGGCCGAAATAGCCGGCGAACGGCTTCTCGCAGATCACGTGCTTGCCGGCCTGCATGCTGGCGACGATCATGTCGGCATGGAGATTGGGCGGGGTGCAGATGTCGATGACATCGAGTTCGCGGTCCGCGACCAGTTCGGCGAAGCTGCGATAGACCCGCGGAATCCCGTGGCGGCCGGCGAATTCAACGACATGATCGCCGCGCGCCGCGACCGCCGCGACCTCGACATCCACCCCGTAGACGCGGCGGAACGCATACATGTGCAGCTCCGACACGAAGCCGCAGCCGACAAGTCCCACCCGAATCCTGGCCATAGCGCCCCCCTTACCCTTGCGTTGGGCGGCACTATAGCGCGACGGCCAGCCTATTCCACCGAGACCCGCACCAGGCCGGCGCTCATCATGCCGAGCGCTTTGGCCGCCGGCACCGAGAGATCGACGATCCGGCCGCGGATGAAGGGGCCGCGATCATTGACGCGGCACTGGATCGACCGGCTGCCGTAGGACACCCTCAGCACGGTGCCGAACGGACGCGTGCGGTGAGCGCAGGTCAGCTCGCCGCCCTTACCGGCTTTTCCGTAACCGTAGTATGAGGCAAGCCCGCTTTCGGCTTGCGCGACAGAAAATGCAGAAAGCGAAAAAGTGGCCAGACTGAAGAAAAGCGTCGTCTGCGTTCGCACGGCACCGCTCCCGGTTGCCCTGCCCGGCGCTGCAAACGTCGATTTGTTCCGGTAAGTTCCAGGAACACTGCCGGGCGCGCCCGGCAGTGCCATCACACATTGTTACTGTTTATGGAACACCAGCGTGCGGACCTCGATGCTTTCGCGCGGTGCCGCATCGGCCGGCGTGGTCGGATCGACGAAGGCCGTATGCGGCCCGAACCGGGTCCGGCCGTCGGTCGCGGAATCATAACACTTGAGCAGCAGCGCCTCGTCCGGCGTCATCTCGGGAAAATAGAACCAGCGATGGTTCGGATTGTATTTCACCGAATAGGTCTCGCCGCGGCGATTGGGATAGATCAGATCGGAGGCGACGAGATCCTCGGGCGCGACGCTCGTGCCGTCGGCCATCGCCAGCGGTGAATCGCGCAAGGGTCCGCGGATCGGCCGCCACAGGTTGATCACCTGCACCCGCCCTTTCAACAGCGCGTCGGCTTCGTCGGGCAGATGCTCGCGCACGCGGTTGGCGCCGGAGACGGCGGTCTGGTCGACATGGACGCGCGTCGCAGGCTGGCGCGGGCCGCCGTCGCGAATATCCGCCGCCCCTTCGACACGCCTGCGCACGGTATGATCGAAGATGACGACCCGGTCGGCCTTCAGCGTCGCGCGGAGGAACGCCTCGACCGCGGGGTAGTAGACCGCGCGGATTTCCTCGTCGTTGTAAAAATCCTTCACCTGCGTCGGGTGACGCACCAGCGCAAAGCCCTCGCGATCGAGCGAGAAATTGTCCGCGATCAGGCGCGCATCGAAGATCGGGACCTGATGCGGCTCCGGCAACGACGTGCTCTTGGGCTCGCCCGGCGGCGGATCGAAAGCATAGGTGCGCGGCTTGCCCGAAACCGGCGCGAGGTAGTTGAGTTCAGCAGTGACGAAGGGAAGCGATTCGATTTTTGTTTCTTGCAGGCCCATGGCCGGTCTCCCGATGTGGTCGTCTGTGTGATTTTTGCGGGGATGCGGTGTGGTGCAAGGGAGGCGATGCAAATAGCAATGGGGCTGTTGTCGGCGGTGAGGAACGCAGAAGAAATGTTTCGAGGGTAACCCGGCGTACGCTACTCCCCTTCTCCCCTTGTGGGAGAAGGTGGCGCGAAGCGCCGGATGAGGGGTATCTCTCCGCGAACTCAATAGTGAGAGGTGAGTACGCGGAGAGATACCCCTCACCCGTCTCGCCGCTATCGCGGCGAGCCACCCTCTCCCATAAGGGGAGAGGGAAAGCGCCGCGTCCGGTTCACGAGTGGCTTACAGCCCCGCCTTGGCGATCGCATCCGCAAAAGACCGATCCACGATCTCGGCCGCATCGAGCTTCTGTTTGATCAGGCCCCAGCGGAAGTAGAGGTCGATCGTGCTCTGCTCGTCCGCGACGACGCCGTCGTCGATGGGCGCGATGCGGATCTTTGCGCGCGACAGCCAGTTCTGCGGCACGGCGGTCGGGATGTTCATCAACTTGCCCCAGGTCGCGGCATAGCTGTCGACGTTGCTCAGCGACCACGCCCGCGCCGCCGTGAGGCGACGGATGAAGTCCGTCAGCTCCGCGCGCTTGTCGCGGATCGCATCGGGCCGCGCGACCTGAAAGCTCAGCCCCGGCGTCAGGCCCTCCGAGGTGATGACGCGGCGCGATTTGAACAGCACCTCTTCCTGGCTCACATACGGCTCCCACGTCGACCATGCATCGACCGAGCCTTGGGTATAGGCGATCTTGGCATCGGACGGCGCGAGGAACGCGATCTGCACGTCGGACGCAGCCCAGCCGTTCTTCTCAAGCGCAGCGAGGATCAATTGATGCCCAATCGAGCCGCGGCCCGTCGCGATCTTCTTGCCGCGCAGGTCCGCGAAGCTCTTGATCGGCGAATTCTCGGGCACGAGGATCGCGAGCCCCTCGCGCGTCTGACGGATCGCGGCAATCGCCTTCACCGGCGCGCCGGAGGCGGCGGCGAAGGTGAAGGGCGCATCGCCGACGATACCGGTCTCGATCGCGCCGGCGCCGAGCGCCTCCAGCAGCGGTGCCGCTGCCGGAAACTCCTTCCACTCGATCTTGTAAGGCACGTCCTTGAGCACACCTGCCGCTTCCATCACGGCCTGCGAATTGCCCTTCTGGTCGCCGACGCGCAAGGTGGTTTGCGCCGCCGCAAGCTCCAACGAGCCGAACAGCAGCGCACCGGCCAGCATGAGACGGATCATTCCGCCGCCTCGCCGCGAACGGCCTGGCGCTTGGCGACCAGCTCGCGCGTCAGCGGGATCAGCTCGCGGCCATATTCAATGGCGTCGATCAGGGGATCGAAGCCGCGGATCAGGAAGTGGCTGATACCAAGATCGTAATAGTCGCCGAACACTTCGGCGACTTGCTCGGGCGTGCCGACCAGCGCGGTGGTGTTGCTGTTGGCACCGGTGAGCTTTGCAATCTCGGTCCACAGCCGCTTGTCGATGCGGCTGCCCTGGTCGGCAAGCGAGAGCAGACGCCGCGCGCCGGCCGTGGCATGGCCGTCGGCGGGCTTGCGGTAGCCGGTCTTGTCCTGGAGCGCGGTGGCACGTGCCAGAATCTCTTCCGCCTTCTCCCAGGCCTGCTTCTCGGTCGGGGCAATGATCGGCCGTACCGAGAGGCTGAAACGCGGCGTCGGCCGTCCCTGACGAACCGCCGCGTTGTGGACGCGGGAGGTGACGTCGCGCACCTGCGCATAGGATTCACCCCACAGCGCAAAGGTGTCGGCATGCTTGCCGGCGACCTCGATCGCCGCATCCGAAGCGCCGCCGAAATAGATTCGGATGCCCTCGGGGCGATACGGCTTCACCTGCGAGAATGCGTTCTCGACCTGGTAGTGCTTGCCCTTGTAGGTGAACGGCTTGTCGCTGGTCCATTCCAGCTTGAGGACATCGAGGAATTCGGACGTGCGGGCATAGCGCTCGTCCTTGTCGTCGAGCGTGTTGCCGTCCTGCCGAAGCTCGGTCGCATTGCCGCCGGTGATGACATGCAGCGCGACCCTGCCGCGGGAAAACTGGTCAAGCACGGCGAACTGGCGCGCCAGCAGCGTCGGCGCGGTGAAGCCCGGCCGCTGCGCGATCAGCACATTGAGGCGGTCGGTGACGCCCAGCACGTGCTGGGCAATCTGGAGCGCATCCGGCGTCGTCGAATGAAACGCCAGCAGCGCGCGGTCGAAGCCGGCGTTCTCATGCGCCTTCGCCACCGTCTCGATGTGCGTGGGGTTGAGGACCGGCCCCTCGCGGACGACGGTCTCGGACGAATTGTTGTTGCTGATGAAGCCGATGAACTCGATCGACATGATCGTCTCCCTGTTTGTTGTCCTGAAAGCTAGAGGCCCAATGCGGCGCGGCCGAGGCCGGTGCGGGTGGCATCGTCCTGTGGCGTGTGCACGCGGCCGCACAAGACATCGCGATAGTGCCGCTCCAGCGGATTGGTGCGGGACAGGCCGTGATTGCCGGTCAGCGATAGTGCATCCTCGACCACGGCGACGGCGTTGTTGGTCACCGTCAGCTTGATCACGTTGGATTCGCCGGTGGAGAGATCGACGCCTTCGTCGAAGTCGCGGGCGAACGTCTCGATCAGCCGTGCATTAACTGCGAGCGTGGCCTCGATGGCACCGAGGATCTCCTGCGCCCGTGGCAAGGTCGCAAGCGGCGCACCGAGGCTGGCGGGAACGCGCTGCTTCAGGAACGAGACGAACCAGTCGCGTGCGGCACGGGCGACGCCGTCATAGATCGCGGCGACGAACACCGTGTGGACAGTCGCCTGCGCAACGTCGGGCGCACGCCACTCCTGGGGATTGCGGACATCGACCTCGGCATCGAGCGGGATCACGACGTCGTCGAAGATGACGTCGTGGCTGCCGCTGGCGCGCAGGCCGTGATGATCCCAGGTCTCGACGATGCGGGTGCCCGGCAGTCCCGCCGGCACCAAAAACTGGCCGACGCGCGGCTCGGCTTCGTCGGTCCGCGCCCAGACCAGATACCATTTCAGGATCGGCGACCCCGTCGAATAGATCTTGTGACCGGTGAGGCGCCAGCCGGTCTCGGTGCGCCGCGCGATCGTCGCCGGCAGGCCGCCGCGCGACGGCGAGCCGAGCTCGGGCTCGACGCGGAGCGCGTTGACGAGCGCGAGGCCCTCGACGCTCTCGCGCGCAAGCTTGCGCGACAGCCGTAACGGCCAGGTCGGGCTGCGCCCCATCACCAGATGGTTGATGTAGTGCATCGACAGCACCAGCGCGGTCGACGAATCGGCCTTGCCGATGATGCCGATGACGCGCGCGGTGTACCGTGCGCCCGCTCCGGCCCCGCCATGAACGGCCGGCACCGTCAGCGACAGCAGGCCCGCCTCGGACAGCTCGCGAAAATTCTCGAAGGGAAAGCTGCCGGCGCGATCATGCTCGGCTGCACGCGCAGCAAAGCCTTCGGCCAGCGCCTCGGCGCGCGCGATGTAGTCGGGCTCGCTATGGGCCGCCCGGCCCTTGGCTACGGACGTTACCATGTGGCGTCTAACCCCAGGAGACCAAGAATCTGGCGGCGCAGATCCGCGAGATATGGATCGCCGCGATGGCGCGGATAGGGCCGGTCGACACGGATGTCGGCCTTCATCCGCGCCGGGCGGTCGCTGAACACGATGACGCGGTTAGCGAGCACCAGCGCCTCCTCGGCGTCATGCGTCACCAGCAGCGTGGTAAAGCCCTTGCGCTGCCAGAGCGAGACGAGCTCGGCCTGCATGGTGATGCGGGTCAGCGAGTCGAGTTTGCCGAGCGGCTCGTCGAGGATCAGGATTTTTGGATCATTCACGAGCGCGCGGGCGAGTGCGACGCGCTGCGCCATGCCGCCGGAGAGCTGATGCGGATAGGCATTGCGGAACGACGACAGCCCAACGAGATCGAGCGCGTCATCGACACGCTTCCGCTGGCTCTTCAAAATGCCCTGGGCCTCGAGGCCCAGGGCGACGTTGTCCCAGACCGACCGCCAGGGAAAAAGGGTCGGATCCTGGAACACGACGACGCGCGAGGGATGCGGGCGGGTGATGCGCACCTCGTCCTCGCGGAGCGTTCCGGCCTTGGGCTTGTCGAGGCCGGCGACGAGCCGCAGCAAGGTCGACTTGCCGCAGCCGGAGGGGCCGAGCAGCGCGACGAACTCGCCCGGCTCAACGGAGATGCTGACGTCGCTGAGAACAGGCAGCTCAGTGCCATCGATGTCGAAGGCGTGGCTGACCTGCTCGATGTCGAGCGCGGCGCCGGCGGCCGGCGGGGTCGTGACCTCGGCCAGTGCGGTTGCGGCTACCATTTCACGGTCCCCTTCTGCCAGACCAGCAGGCGATCGCGGATGGCGAACAGCAGCGTGATGGCGCCGGAGCAGAGCAGCGACATCACGATCAGCGCCGCATACATGTTGGCGTAGGCGGCCCAGCCCTGCGCCCATTGCAGGTACCAGCCGAGCCCGGCCTTCACGCCGATCATCTCGGCCACGACGAGCACGGCGAAGGACGAGCCGAGGCCCATGAACAGGCCGACGAAGACGTGCGGGAGTGCCGCAGGAATCGCGACCTTCAGCACCAGGAAGGACGGCTTTGCGCCGAGCGTGCGTGCGACGTCGTAATAGGCGTTGCTGACGCTCGCGACGCCGGACCAGGTCAAGACGGTGACCGGGAAGCCGGTCGCCAGAGCGATCAGGAAGGTCGAGGCGCTCCAGCTCGACGGGAACGTGAAGAAGGCGATCGGCAGCCAGGCGGTCGCCGGCAGCGGGCCGATGAAGCGCAGCACCGGATGCACCCAATAGCCGACCGCGCGCGACCAGCCGATCGAGACGCCGGTCAGGAAGCCGACCGTGGCGCCGATCAGATAGCCGCCAAGCTGCAGCTTGACCGAGGCGAAGACGCTGTCGAGCAGCTTTGGCAGATCGTCGGTATAGACCTCGATGATCGACTGCGGCGGCGGGAAGAACGGCAGCGGCAGCCAGGCGAATTTTGCTGTGGCAACTTCCCACAGCGTCAGGAATGCGCCGAGCGCCACGAGCCAGGGCGCGCGCCGGCGCAAGGCCTTACCGGCGGAGCCGAGGTAGTCGGCGCCGACGGTGCCGAACAAGGCGATTGCGGCAACGATGAAGGCGGCGATGCCGAGCGAGTGCGTCCGCGACCAGTCGCCGACATCCTCCCACCACAGGCAGGACAGGCCGAACGCGATCCACGCGACGCTGGCGAGAATGCCGACGCCGGATTCCCGGACCCAGCTCGCAAGAACCGGCGCGCGCGAGAGGCGCGGCGCGCCGGAGGCGAGGCCGTCAGACAGCGAATACGTCGACATAGATGCGCTCCGCGAATTTGGCGGTATCGGTGCTTTGCTTGAAGACCTGGACGCTCTTCAAATCGTCGGCATAGGACTTCAGCTCGCGCTTCAACACCTCACCCACGGGATGATGATGGTGGGTGTGGTAGCGCACCATGCCCTCGATATCGGCGAGTGATGCCGTCTTCGGCGCATAAGGCAGGAACGACTTCGCCGTTACGGTCGGGTTCTGCGCGGTGAACATCGCGGCATCGAGCAGCGCCTGCGTCAAGGCGCGCGCGACCTGCGGCTCCTCGCGCACCAGGCTGCCGCGCAGGCCGAGGATGCAGCAGCTCTTATCGCGATATTCGCCGTCGAGATTGGAGGCGACTTCCTTGTACTGGCTGTCCTTGAGCCAGAGATAGCCCAGCGGATCGGATGACAGGAAAGCCTGCACCTCACCCTTCTCGACGGCGACGTTGAGCAGGTTGCCGGGATAGGCGCGCCAGTCGACATCCTTGACCGGGTCGATACCGAGCTTGGCGAGCTGAATGGAGAAGAAGTTCTTGTCGGGGCCACCGAGGTCGCCGACCGCGACGATCTTGCCCTTGAGGTCGGCGAGCTTGCTCACGTTGGAGTCGGCGCGGGTCAGGACGCGCATGCAGCCGCCATGGGTGCCGGCGGCGATCTTGACGTCAAAGCCCTGCTCCAGCGGCTTCAGCCAACGCAGCGCCATGCCGAGCCCGGCATCGCTCTTTCCCGTCGCGATCGCCTCGAGCAGCTGATCGGTCGAGCCCGAATAGTTGATGAGCTCGATGTCGAGATTGTGCTTCTGGAAGAAGCCGTGCTCGATGGCGACGGGCACCGGGGCGAGACAGACCGCGCCGGCGTTCCAGGAGAGTTTCAGCTTGCGCGGCGCGCCGGTGAGGACGGGGCCATCCGCGGCCGTCCGGCACAGCGGAAACTCAGAGAGATCGACACCGGGCGCGATCGCCTGTGGCGCAAAGGCCTGGGCTGCACCAAAGGCACCAACCGGCGCGGCGAATGCCGCCGCAAGCCCCGCCTGCAGCAAATGACGCCGGTCGAGGCCCGATCCGCTGCCCTTGTTGTCGTTGCCCATCAGTCCCCACTCCTGCGCTGGCACAGCTCCGCCATTCACGCAACGTCTCGCGTTGCGCATGTTCCATGTGGAGCTGCGTTGAGAGAATAATTTCGCCGACGCTTCCCGCGCCGCTTTGATGCGATGCGCAAATCATGCGGCGCGCCCGCCGCATCGTCAATGAAATGGAATTTCGAATGTGGCGCGAAGCGAGGTCATTCTCTCCATCAGCGCATGGGACAGCGATGAAACGATTTTCGTTGCTGCATCATCTTGCAAGGATGCGCCGCGACTCCGCAGCCTGCATCATTCTTGCGCATCACCCGCCGCGCACGCGGTGCGTTCTCGAAAGCGGCGCTGCGCTGAAACGTCATTTCCCGACGCATCTGCAATACGGATAGCCATTTCATTGACTGCGCATCGCGCCGTCATAGACTTGATCGTCTCGCTGCATCGCTCGCTCACGCGTCGTGAGCAAAGCAACAAGACAGGCCAAATGAGCATCAACTTCGACGACCATTCCATCACACGCCGGCTCGCAGCATCGCTGTTCGCCGCAGCCATCACCTTGTCGACGGCTGCCGCCTCGTTCGCGGCCGACACCGTCGTGCTGCGCGTCGGCGACCAGAAGGGCGGCAACCGCTCGCTGCTCGAAATCTCCGGCTATGCGAAGGACCTGCCCTACAGGATCGAATGGTCGGAATTCCCTGCCGCAGCTCCGATCCTGGAAGCGCTGAACGCCGGCGCGCTCGACGTCGGCTACACCGGCGATCTCTCCTTCCTCTCGGTCTATGCGGCCGGCGCGCCGATCAAGGCAATCGGCGGCACAAAGTCGGATGCGAAGACGCAAGCGATCCTCGTGCGCCAGGATTCGCCGATCAAGTCGGCCGCCGATCTCAAGGGAAAACGCCTCGCCGGCACGCGCGGCGGCTGGGGCCAGTTCCTGATCGACGCGACGCTGGAGAAAGCGGAGATCAAGCTGGAGGACGCGACCCTCGCGCCGCTCGGCCCGGTCGACGCCAAGATCGCACTCGTCGCCGGCTCGATCGATGCCTGGGCCGTGTGGGAGCCCTACGTCTCGTTCGCGACGCTGAAGGACAAGGCCCGCGTGATCGCCGACGGCGAAGGCCTGACGCCGACCATCACCTTCATCGTGGCCTCCGACAACGCCATCGCCACCAAGCGCGCGGCGGTGCAGGACCTCGTGCAGCGGCTGAACAAGGCGCGGCTATGGTCGCTCGATCATGTTGCCGAATACGCAAAGAGCACGGCCGAACTGACAAAACTGCCGGAGGACGTGCTGCTGTCGGCATACACCGCGCAGCGCACCAGCCCGATCGTGATCGACCAAAACGTGGTGAAGGAGGTGCAGGAAGCCTCCGACCGCTCGACGCGCTACGGCATCCTGCCGAAGACGCTCGATGTGAGCAAAGCCGTCGACCGCAGCTTTACAGCCGCGGCCGCGGGGTCAAACTAGCGCGGGGCGCGGCGGGGATGCGCAAGTCTAGCCTCAAGGCCGGCCCGTTGCATCTCGCCGCGATCGTGCTCGCGCATCTCGCCTGCATGAGCCTGATCGTGTGGCTCTCGCTCTAGCCGCGCAGCGTCCTTACCAATATCCGCGATCATAGGCCCGGTACGGTCGATAGTAGCCGTAGCGAGGGCCGTAATATGGACTATAGGCTCGATAGCCGTAGTAGCGGGGACGCGCGTAGTAGCCGCCATACCCATAGCTCGGCCCGTAGCCGCCGTAATAGGCCGGCGCATAGCCATAGGACGGAGCGTAGCCATAGCCGTAGCCCGAGCCATAACCATAACCACCATAACCGCCGTAATACGGGCCGCCGCCATAGTAACCATAGGGCGCGCTGCTCGCGATGGCACCGCCGATGATTGCTCCGGCGAGGAGGCCTCCTGCGCCCCATCCCCAGCCACGGCCGCGCCAATACACCGGGGTGACATCGTCACCAACGGCGGCCTTCATGGTCGCAACGTTGGTCGGCAGCGGAGCCGCTGCCGCCTGCTCGATTTGGCCGGCCATCACCGCGCCCGCCAGCGAACAGGCAATTGCCGCTTTCCAGATACTCATCGTCTTGCTCCCTGTCTGACGTTTCGCTTGGAAAAGGATCGCAGGGCCATGATCGGGCATCCTTGCCCCAAGTCAAAGCCTCCGAAAGTCACAGCCTGCATTGCGTGCACCGCACAAGAATGCCCGCGCATGCCTCGATTGTGGTCCGGCCAACGCCGGCGCCCGCACGGACATGACGCCGGTGCGACGGAGCCACAGGCCACAGCAAAGCATTAAGCTTCCCGGGCGTTCGCAACCAACAAGCACCTTCCCGATTTACTATTCGTACCGTTACTATCGGTTCCAATGTGCGCGGCCGGGAGGCTTCTCGCAAAGCGCCAGAGGTGTGGGAGGATGACATGAGTGCCGCGAGACCCGAGCCGCTTGCCCGTCAGGCGCTGGCGTTCGTCCTGGCCGGCGGACGCGGCAGCCGGCTTCTGGAACTGACCGACCGGCGCGCCAAGCCCGCGGTCTATTTCGGCGGCAAGTCCCGCATCATCGATTTCGCGCTGTCCAATGCGGTGAATTCCGGCATCCGCCGGATCGCGGTCGCGACCCAGTACAAGGCGCACAGCCTGATCCGGCACCTTCAGATGGGCTGGAACTTCTTCCGCCCCGAACGCAACGAGAGCTTTGACATCCTCCCGGCCAGTCAGCGCGTCTCGGAGAACATGTGGTATGTCGGCACGGCGGATGCGATCTATCAGAACATCGACATCATCGAGTCGCACAACGCACGCTTCATCGTCGTGCTCGCCGGCGATCACATCTACAAGATGGACTACGAGGTGATGCTGCGCCAGCATGTCGACAGCGGCGCCGACGTCACCGTCGGCTGCCTCGAAATGCMGCGCCAGGAATCTTCCGGCTTCGGCATCATGCATGTCGACGAGAACGGCTGGATCCAGCAGTTCCTGGAGAAGCCGGCCGATCCGCCGCCGATGCCGGGCAAGCCAGACGTCTCGCTCGCCAGCATGGGCATCTACGTGTTCGATACGAAATTCCTGTTCGACCAGCTCAAGCGCGACGCCGAGGATACGAACTCCAGTCACGATTTCGGCAAGGACATCATCCCCTATATCGTCAAGAACGGCCGCGCCATCGCGCATCAATTCTCGACCTCGTGCGTACGCTCGGGCAGCGATCCCCGCGCCTACTGGCGCGATGCCGGCACGGTCGATGCCTATTGGGCGGCCAATATCGACCTCACCGACGTCGTGCCGGAGCTCGACCTGTTCGACCGCGCCTGGCCGATCTGGTCCTATGCGGAGATCACGCCGCCCGCCAAGTTCGTCCATGACGAGGAGAGCCGGCGCGGCCAGGCCGTGAGCTCGCTGGTCTCGGGCGGCTGCATCATCTCCGGCGCCTCGCTGCGCCGCTCGCTGCTGTTCACCGGCGTGCGCGTCAACTCCTACGCCACTGTCGAGAACGCCGTGATCATGCCCTACGTGAACGTCGCTCGCGGCGCTCGCTTGAAGAACGTCGTGATCGACCGCGGCGTCGAAATCCCCGAGGGGCTCGTCGTCGGCGAGGACCCGGAGCTCGACGCCAAGCGCTTCCGCACCACCGAGCAGGGCATCTCGCTCATCACCCAGACAATGCTCGACAGGCTCAATACATGACGCCTGTTCGCGTCCTCGCGGTCGCCTCCGAAGTCTACCCGATCGTCAAGACCGGCGGCCTCGCGGATGTCGCCGGCGCGCTGCCGCTTGCGCTGAAGGCGCACGGCGTCGAGATGCGCACGCTGATGCCGGGCTATCCCGACGTGATGCGGATGCTGGGGGGAGCCGGCGAAATCCGGCGCTGGCCGGATTATTTCGGCGGCCCGGGCCGCCTGCTCGCTGGCTCGCATGACGGGCTCGATCTGTTCGTGCTCGACGTGCCGCATCTCTATGCGCGGCCGGGCAATCCCTACGTTACTCCCGAGGGCGTCGACTGGCCCGACAATGGCCTGCGCTTCGCCGCGCTGTCACGCATCGCCGCCGACATCGGCCACGGCCTCGTCCCTGCGTTCGTGCCCGATGTCGTGCACGCCCATGACTGGCAGGCGGGGCTTGCGCCCGCTTATCTGCACTATGACAACCGTCCACGGCCCGGCACCGTGATGACCATCCACAACATGGCCTATCAGGGCAAGTTCGCTCCCGAGCTGATCGGTTCGATCGGCCTGCCCTGGGACTCCTTCGACGTTCACGGCCTCGAATATTTCGGCGGCATCAGCTTCCTCAAGGCGGGGCTTCGACTCGCCGATCGCATCACCACGGTATCGCCGACCTATGCGCAGGAGATCCAGAGCGATGAAGGCGGCATGGGGCTCGGCGGCCTGCTGCGCGAGCGCGCTGATGTGCTGAGCGGCATCCTCAACGGCATCGACACCGACGTGTGGAATCCGCAAACCGATCCGCACATCGCCTACCGCTTCGGCGCGGACGACCTCACGTTCCGCGCCGCGAACAAGGCGGTGCTTCAGCAACAGTTCAATCTCGATTCCTCGGACGAGGCGCCGTTGCTCGGCGTCATCAGCCGCCTGTCCTGGCAGAAGGGGCTCGATCTCCTGCTCGAGGCCATTCCGACCATCTTGGGCGACGGCATGCAGCTCGCGCTGCTCGGCAGCGGCGATCGCGATCTCCAGGATCGCTATCAGGCCGTCGCCCGCGCGAACCCCGGGCGGATCGGCGTCGTGATCGGCTATGACGAGATTCTGGCGCACCTGATCCAGGCCGGATCGGACGCCCTCATCGTGCCCTCGCGGTTCGAGCCGTGCGGCCTGACCCAGCTCTACGCGCTGCGCTACGGCGCCGTCCCGATCGTGTCGCGCGTCGGCGGCCTCGAAGACACCATCGTCGATATCGGCGAGTCCAACACATCGGACCGCGACGCGACCGGCTTCAAGTTCGCGCCCGTCACCGTAGAGGCCCTCACCGGCACGCTGCGCAAGGCCAACACCGCCTTCCGCAACAAGGCGACCTGGCGCCGGCTGCAATTGAGCGGCCTTGCGACCGACGTCTCCTGGCGCAACCGCGCCGGCGACTACGCCGTGCTCTATAGCGATCTCAGGGCGGCGCGCCGGACCTGAGGCGGCAGGGCTGCTGCATGTGAATAGCGGCTTCCCTGCGGCCCATCCTTCGAGACGCCCGCATTCGCGGGCTCCTCAGGATGAGGGCGGAGTACGCGGCAGCAATTTCGACGGCACCAATGCTGCTTAGCCTCATCCTGAGGAGACCGCAGAGCGGTCGTCTCGAAGGACGAGGCGCGCGCGGGCAGCCGCCAAGAAGCCCGCACCAGAAACACGGCCACCGTCGAATCCATGCTATAGAGCCGGCATGGACCCTTTCGCGATCAAGCTGATCGGCTTTGCCGCCGCCACCTGCACCACCGTCGCCTATGCGCCGCAGTTCATCAAGGTCTGGAAGACGCGCTCGGCGCGCGACATCTCGCTCGGCATGTTTCTGGTCATGGTGCTGGGCCTGGCGCTCTGGCTCATCTACGGCCTGCTCTCTGGCGACGCCCCGCTGGTCGCCGCCAACGCCATCACCATGGTGCTCGCCGGCGGTATCCTGTTCATGAAGCTGAGGTATGGGTGAGGTTGAAGCTGCGTAGAGCGGATTGGCGCGTGTACCCATAAAATCCGGAATGTCTGTTTTCGAGGGGCCCCGGAGCGGACATAGACAATCGATCATCGTGTGGTCCGTGCGGTACCTGAAAGGTAACGGTCCTTGATCCAGATCAAGTCAGACTGTTTGTAGCCCGCTGCTTAATTGCCAATATGCCAGGCCGCAGGAGCCGCCTCCGTAGCGGCGCCGGAAACATTCTTCGTCGCTACGACGCCGCCGTAATATGAAGGGGGCGGCGACAGACGCATTCTCAACACCGATCTCGCGTTCCCAAGGGGGCGCCCATGAGTAGATCAGAAGCTGACGTCCAAGATCTGCGAATGATGGAAAGATGCCTCGAACTCGCTCGGCAAGGGGTGAAGCAAGGAGAGCTGCCATTCGGCGCCGTAATCGCGTTTCGAGGACAGGTCATCGCAGAAGCGACCAACCACGTTTCATCGGAATGCGACGTGACCCGACACGCGGAACTCGTGGCTCTTTCAGAGGCGCAGAAGATTCTAAGACAAAAGCGTTTGCCGGATTGCACCTTGTATTCAATCGTCGAACCTTGCCCAATGTGTTCTTTCCCGGCACGGGAGGCGCGGATTGGTCGCGTGGTGTTCGCCATCTCATCTCCGATCATGGGCGGATTTTCGAGGTGGGACGTTCTGTCGGACAACAGTTTGTCGAGCAAACTGCCTGAGGTCTTCGGACCTGCGCCGGAAATCGTCTCGGGCTTGCTATCCGAAAGGGCCGAGCAGGTTTGGCGCGACTGGAACCCGCTCGCCTGGCGATTTATGAGACGACGAGGCTGCTTCGGACGAGCGGCCGAGCCGACTTCGTGCCACGCGGGCGCGCCTCGGCCAACGTTTTCCTGGAACGCGCTAGCGGATATTTTGGCCGCGCCGGCTCTTTCGGTGAGTAACGTCTTCCTGCGCCGGCGTGCAGATTCAAACACCATCTCGGACCTGGACAAGCCTGGAGTCTGAGATCGGGAGCGCGCTGCTGCAGAATCAGGCGCGTGTGGCTATCGTTTCAAGTGCACGCGTTGGAATGGGGACTCGGTCTCGTGAACACAGGTGCGGGAAACCAAAGTGAGCTCCGAGCCGTCGCTTGGCGCTGCGCAAAGCCATCACCGCCATGACGGAGTCAACGGCGAGCCGGCTAAGACCAGGGAGTTGCCCCGGGTCTTGAACAAGCGAACGTCCAATCTTGCGCAGTTCAGGCTTACCTGCTGGCCCGATATCTATGAGCGCTGCCCTCGGAAGTTTTCGATGAGCGGGGTTTAGAACAACACGACAGACGGCAAAGGGAATTCTGAGTTCGGAAGCAATTCGAGCGACGATCTGCGACTCCATATCGGCGGCAACCGCCCCGGTGATGCCATGGAAATCCCGTCTCTCTTCAAGACTTGTCATCGGGGAAGCGACACCAGCTATCGCAGAGTAGCTGGCACCCGGGATCATCCGAAGGAGCTCCTCGGCCCAGGGAAGGTCAGCTGGATAAGCTTCATCTTTCGCGGCAAATACCGACGAGGCGATGACAATGTTACCTGGTCGGAGCTTCGGATCTAGCCCGCCGCACACCCCGAAACTTATAATGCCGCGCGCGCCATGTCTGATGGCGTCACGCAAGTAAAAGGCGGTCCGGTCACCTTCAGCGATCATCGCTGGCGCGCCGGCTATTCTGGCCTCGATCGCAAGTCCAACGACCGCGATGACCGCCTTCACGTCACAGCGGGGGGCGCCAGTCTGAGCGTCGTTGACCGTGACATGCAGCGTCATCAGAGGCGTCGATAATCCTGAAACCGAAGTATTTCCAGACTCGGACAATCAAGAGTAAGCCGGCACTAGCACTGTCCGTCTAGACAAAATCGACAGGCCTCCCGATTGGAAGCCAGTTGTTGGAGAACTGTGCCTCGGACACCACAGCTGCCGCCTGATCGCGGCGGAGACTCGCACCTTCAATGGCGCAACGAACCCAAAGCGGACTCCTCGCAAATACCGTGAATCGCTGTGCTTCAGCGAGAGCGGTGCCATGATCGAATTTTGCCGCTGTTTTGCCCGACGTGTCAAACCCGTCGAAATACCGCTCGCGTATCCTGCCCGGCAAAAGTACTCTGCTAAGCCATTCTATTTGCTGGGCCGTTCTACTGTGCATGGGGTTGTTTTCGACACTTTTAGTCGGAACCCCGTAGGGTGGATTAGCCCGCGGCTGCGCGAAGCGCAGTCCGCCAGCGTAATCCACCACCTTCATTGCGGCTCGATGGTGGATTGCGCTGCGCTAATCCACCCTACGCTTCATCCAAACACATACGACGCCATCGCGACGTTCGCGACCTCGTCGACGAAGACGCGCTTGCCCGCGTCGCTGCCGGCGGCACCTGCCGCCACCATCAGCGGCAGCAGATGGTCCTCGCGGGGATGCGCGAGACGCGCGCTCGGCGCGTTCTCCCAGTCGACCAGCATCGCGTTGCGGCGCGCCGCATCCGGATTGCTGATCGCCTCGTTCAGATAGGCCTCGAAATCATACGAGACGGGCTTGGACTCCGGCCGGTTGAAGCCGCGCATGTTGTGATAGGTGAGCCCGCTGCCGACGATCAGGATGCCTTCGTCGCGGAGCGATGCGATCGCCTGTCCGACCTTGATGTGCTCGGCCGCATCGTAGCTCGACTTCAGCGACAGCAGCACGATCGGCATGTCCGCGTTCGGATACATCAGGCCGAGCGGCACGAAGGTGCCGTGATCGAAACCCTGATTGGGATCCTCCCGGCAATCGAGGCCCGCGTGCTCGAGCAGCGCCTTCACCTCCGCGGCGAGCTCGGGCTTGCCCGGCGCCGGATATTTGAGGTGATAGGTATGCTCGGGGAAACCGTAATAGTCGTACACCATCGGCGGATGCGCCGAGGTCGACACGGTGAAGGCGTCGGCCTCCCAATGGCCGGTGATGACGAGCACGGCCTTGGGCCTCTCGGGAAGAAGCTGCGGCAGCCGGCCGAACTCTGCGGCCGTCTTGGCATATTGCACCCGCCGGTCCTCCATGAAGGGCCAGGGGCCGCCGCCATGCGACAGGAAGAGGGTTGGAAATCGCGTCATGGATGCCGGCTCGTCTCGTTGACAACATGCGCGTGCGAGCTGCCCGCGCGAACGGCGGCGAGCATAGGCAAACCGGTATGGTTAGCAAGTCGTTAACGATTTGCCGCTCACAATCCGGCCGTGGCCGAAGGAGTCGGCCTGAAGACAAGCGAGACGTGAGATGAAGAAGTTTGCGCTGGGGGACGTCGTCAACAGTGACAAGGGCCGCCGCGGCGTCGTTCGCGCCGCCTACAGGTCCAAGGACGGCCAGCAGTTCTACGCCGTCGAGAAGGACGGCGCGATGGACCATCTGGAAGAACACCGGCTGAGCCCGGCGCCGCGCGTCGAGCTCGCGGCCTAAGCCCAACTCATTTTCTGCTCTCACTTGCGAGCCGGTCGAGACGCTCCGACCAGGGGTCGTCTCCGCTTGCGATGCGATCGTTCGTGATCAGCAGCAGGCGATCGCGGTCTGCGGCCGCGTCCCAATGCGGCAGATCCGGGCCGTTGGGATTGCCTGTCTTCGCAAAGTTGATCCAGTAACCGCGCATGCGGGTCGCGACCTCGCGATCCCCCCATGTGAGCGGCCCCGCGCCGGGCACGCCTTCCGCGCCGAAGATGAATTGCAACTCGCGCCCGTGCCCTTCGTCGGGATTTGTGCGCCGGGCTTCGGTCACGTAAGCGAAGCGATAGCGAAACGTAGCCGCACCGGTTGCCGCATGGAGGCGGGCAAGCAGCCTGACCGGCTCGGAGAAAACCTTGTCGGTATAGAATTTGGCTGCGCGCTCCGATGGCCTGGCGATGTCAGGGTAGAGTTGGCGCAACTCATCGCTGCTCTCGCCCGAGGACGCTAGCGTCTCCTTGATCTCCCGTTCGCCGTCGAAACGCGTCTCGTCGTCATTCGAGCCGATCATAAGTGGAATGCGGCTTTCATGTCCTGCCGCAAATCCCGCGGCCACATCTTCGCGCACCAGGATTCCATCCATCGCAGGCGCGAAGCTGCGTTCGGATTTGGCGAGCAGTTTCTGTTCGGCGGCAAGCAGCCGCACCGGCGCGGCGACGCGCAAATCCGCCTCCTGCCCAAGCGCCGCCACGAATTGCCGGCCCGTGGCCTCCGCCTCCTGCACCGGGCGCAGGCGCGCGCGGCCGGGCAGCGATTGCAGAATGGCTTTCTGGAAGAGGTCGCGCGATGGCGCGCACAGCATCAGCAGCGCGATCGACGTCGCGCCTGCGCCGCTGCCGAACAAGGTGACATTGTTCGGATCGCCGCCGAAGGCTGCGATGTTGTCGTGCACCCAGTGCAGCGCCGCGATCTGGTCCATCAGACCGTAATTTCCGGAGCCTCCTTCCGACAGCGCGGGATGAGCGAGCCAGCCGAGCACGCCGAGACGATAGTTCACGGTGACCACGATGAGGCCGGCTTGCGAGAGCTTTGCACCGTCGAACAGCGGATCGTTCGCGGTGCCGCTGACGAAGCCGCCGTCATGGATGAAGACCATCACCGGCAGCGGACCATCGACCCCGAAGGGACGGAATACGTTGAGCGTGAGGCAGTCCTCGCTCGTATCAGGCAGCGAGGGCTGAAGACACGGCGCGCCGTACTCATAGGCGGTGCGCATCTCGGGGTTCTCGGCCGTTGCCTGCGGTGGGCGCCAGCGCAGCGCGCCGACCGGAGCCGCCGCGTAGGCCAGCCCCTTGAACGACGCCACCTCGCCCTCGACCGCGCCGAGCATCTGTCCTTCACGCGTCAGCGCGAACGGAAACTGCCCGACCGCCTGAGCGACGGCCGCACCCTCCCAGCAAAGGAGTGAAGACGCCACAACGAGTGCAAACTGGAGTCGCATCCTGGGGGATCTCGATGCGCCAAAAGGTTCCCCGACAGGTTACGTCTGCGGCCCGCGATGAGGCAAGCTCGGCAGCGCCGGCTAACCGCCCTTGGCGACGATCTCCGCCAGCGCGCGGCGTGCGACGATGCCGAGCTCACCGAGCGTGGAATGGCCTGATTGCGCCGCCTCGATCAGGCGCTCCGCAATGAACCTGCGGCTGTCGTGATCGCCGCCGTGCGGCAATTGGCGGCACGTCTGCTCCAGGACGACGTCCATGTTGGCTTTCGTCCGCTCGCTCAACTCTGTCATGACGTCCGGTTGGTACGCGTGGCTTGTAACCGCAAGCATACACAGAAGGATGTGGTCTGATTAGCCCGGACAATCCCGGCGGTTGTGCATCGCGGTGCGTGTATCGCCGCAACCTTCGCGCGGTCACGATGGTGCCGCAAACGACTACCGAAGATTGTACCTGTCCTGATGACAAGCCAAGCCTGCGGCGATAGCCTGCCGGCAAAACAAAAGACACGGGAGGAATACCATGCCAGACGCAATGGTCGCCGCACGTGAGTCCAAAGCGGCGAGTGGAACAGCCCAACAAGTCGACGTTGCCGTGGTCGGTGCCGGATTTGCCGGCCTTTATCTTCTCCATCGCCTGCGCAAGTCCGGCCTCACGGCGGTCGCCCTCGAGGAAGCCGGCGATGTCGGCGGCACCTGGTACTGGAACCGCTATCCCGGCGCCCGCTGCGATATCCAGACCATCGACTACAGCTACACTTTCGATCCCGAGCTCGATAACGCGTGGACCTGGTCGGAGAAATACGCGACCCAGCCCGAGATCCTGCGCTATCTCGGCTTCGTTGCCGACCGCTACGATCTGCGCCGCGACATCCGCTTCAAGACCAAGGTCACCGAAGCCAAATGGGACGAAGCGACTGAGCGCTGGCAGCTCACCACGAGCAGCGGCACGCCGGTCTCCTGCCGCCACTATATCATGGCCACAGGCTGCCTCTCCGCGCCGAAGCCGCCGGAGATCGACGGCGTCAAGGATTTCGAGGGCAAAGTCTATTTCACCGGGCGCTGGCCGCATGACGGCGTCGATCTCGCCGGCAAGCGCGTCGCCGTGATCGGCACAGGCTCGTCGGCCATCCAGTCGATCCCGCTGATCGCCGAGCAGGCCGTGCATCTGACCGTGTTCCAGCGCACGCCAAACTTCGCGCTGCCGGCGCATAACGGCCCCTCGCCGTCAGATCGCATGGATATTTTCCAGAGCGACCGCGCGGCCTATCGCGAGCAGGCGCGACAGTCGATGACCGGCGTGCCCTATCCGCAGCAGACCGTCGTGAGCTGGCAATTGAGCGATGCCGAGCGTCGTGAGCGGTTCGAACGTGCCTGGGCAGCCGGCGACCTCGTCCACATCCTGACGCAGCTCTGGGCCGACCAGGGGGTCGACTTCAACGGCAATGCGCTGATCGGCGAGCTGATCCGCGAGAAGATCGGCGCTGCCGTGAAGGATCCGGAGACGGCGGCGGCGCTGATGCCGCACGACCATCCCTTCGGCGCAAAGCGCCCCTGCCTCGATACCAATTACTACGCGACCTACAACCGGCCGAACGTCACGCTGGTCAATCTGCGCCAGGAGCCGATCAAGGCGATCACCGCGAACAGCATCACGACGGCCAAGCGCAGCGTCGACGTCGACGTCATCGTGTTCGCGACCGGCTTCGACGCCATGACCGGCGCGATCCGCGCCGTGCATCCGATCACCGGACGCGGCGGCAAGTCGCTGACCGATGTCTGGGCGCAGGGGCCGCAGACCTATCTCGGGGTCACGGTCGAGGGCTTCCCCAACTTCTTCATGATCACCGGGCCCGGCAGCCCGTCGGTGCTGTCGAACATGGCGGTGTCGATCGAGCAGCATGTCGACTGGGTCGTCGACCGCATCGCTGCTCTGCGCGACGCCGGCTTCACCACGATCGAGCCGACCGAGACCGCGCAGGCCGGCTGGGGCCGGCACATGACGGACTGTTCGATGGTGACCCTGCACCGGCTCGCCAACACCTGGTACACGGGCGCCAACGTCCCCGGCAAGGTGCAGGGCCTGATGCCTTACACCGGCGGCGTCGGCCCCTATCGCAGCATTTGCGACGAGGTCACGGCCCGCGGCATGCTCGGCTTCAAGCTGACCGGCCCCAACGGCGCCGCGCAATGCAACGACGGCGAGGTGGTATGCCTGCAGCCTGATGTGCGGCTGGTGCTGAACCTGCTGGCATCGCTGAACCTGCCGCCGATCGAGTCGATGGGCGCGCTCGGCGCACGCGCCTTCGTCAACGAGTTCAACCAGGGCCGGCCCGCGGGACGGCTGATCGGCGATATCGTCGACGGCACGCTGCCCGGCACGAACGGCACGCTGCCTTACCGGATCTACAAGCCGGCAACGCCGGGGCCCCATCCGGTCGTGGTCTATTTCCACGGCGGTGGCTGGGTGCTCGGCGACGAGCAATCGGACGAGCCGCTGTGCCGCGATCTGGTGCGGCGGACCGGCATGATGTTCGTCAGCGTCGGCTATCGCCACGCGCCCGAGCATCGTTTCCCGACCGCAGCCGAGGACGGCTATGCGGCAACGCGCTGGATCGCCGAGCACGCGACCGAGCTTGGCGGCAGGCCGGGCCCGGTGCTGGTCGCAGGCTGGAGCGCCGGCGGCAACATCGCCGCCGTCACCTGCCAGCTTGCGCGCGATCGCGGCGGGCCTGAGATCGCCGGCCAGCTCCTGGTCTGCCCGGTCACCGACTGCACCTTCGACCGGCCCTCCTACAACGACAATGCGACCGGCTATTTCCTGACGCGCTCGCTGATGTACTGGTTCTGGGACCTCTACTGCTCACCGGCCGACCGCACCGATCCGCGCGTCTCGCCGCTGCGCGGCAAGGTCGCCGGCCTGCCGCCGGCCCTGGTCGTCACCTGTGAATTCGACCCGTTGCGCGACGAGGGCATCGCCTATGCCGAGGCAATGGCGGCCGCCGGCGTCCCGGTCGAGCAGCTCAGGGCGCGCGGCCATTTCCACTCGTCCTTTGCGATGGTCGACGTGGTGATCACCGGTGTAGCGGGTCGGGTGCAGATGGCCGAAGCCCTGCGGCGCTTCGCCGGGCTTCCGCCGAAAGTCAGCCGCGGCGATGAGGATAGCCACGATCATGCCAGCCCGGGCCACAGAATCGCGGCGGCCGCGAGCTGATTTGCGACAAGGCGGCCGGGAACCTTTTCCCGGCTGCCGCGTTAAGCGCTTGGCATTAAGATGCAGTGATAGGTGTGGGCCCCGGCACGCAGATCCGCGTGTTGGGGCAATTTTTGTTGCGTGAGGGACGATGGGAGACGTGGTTGCGGATTCAAAGGTCGATTTCGGAGCGCCTGCAACCCTGCATAAATGGCCGTCGCTTGCGAACCAGCGCCGACCGGACAGGGATTCTTATCAGGTGAGCGAAGGTACGCTCGACCAGTGCATATCGGCCTTCATGGAGAAGCCGGCCACGACCAGGCATCTCTATGAGATTCACACGATTGCGCAGCCGCCGCTGGTCACCGATATCCTCTCGCCCGAGCATGTCATCGAGCTATCGCGGTTGAGAGAATTTCTCTGATTGCGTGCAGACGCGGAAGCTGCACGCGCGCGACAAGCTTTTCATGAGGCAGGAACCTTCTACCGGATTTTCCCGTTAATCGGGATCGGAAGTCGAGACGAGAGCCCCAAGATGCTTGAAGCCGGCGCACCATCCGCGGTCGTGCCCTATGGCGCAGACCAGACCCTGTTCGTGGTGATTGATCGCCGCGACAAGGCGACTGAAATCCGCATCGAACGAAGCGATCTTGAAGCCACCATCGGCGAGCTCGTCGCCGGCTGCTTCAACGATCCGATCAAGGTGATCTCGTTCAACACGCTCGAGCACTGGATGAAGGACATCTCGACCGAAATCGCCGGTGAGATCAAGGCGCGCTGCGACATCGATGGCGTCCGGCTTCCCGACTATCTCAGCGACTTCGTCGAGAGCCATAGCTGACCGCGCCTCGTCCTCGTTGATACGTTTCAAATCGCAGGCAAAAAAAAGCGCCGCTTCCGCGGCGCTTTTCGTGTGGCAACATCATTGTTTGATACGTGATCTTATCGGAAAAAGCACGTCACGCTTTCTGGATCATGCTCTAGTGGTGCCAGAACAACGCCAGCAGCAGAACGATCGGCAGCGGCACGCCAAGCAGCCAAAGCAAAGCACCTCGTCCAAAACCCATGACTTTCCTCCTCCACATTCATCAATGACTTGACGCCAGAGACGAACAGAGGTTCCGCGCCTCGCAGCGAGGGCGAATGCGTCCAGTGCATGGTTTATCAGGCGCGCCGATACTTGCCGGCGATGACCTCGATTTCGCGGCGGCGTTCGCCGGCGAAGGTCAGGAGCTTTTCGATGGTCAGCGTATCCGTGATCCGTTTGGCGAGCCGCTCGGCGCGCGCGGCCTGATCTTCGAGATACTGGATCGTGTTCAAACGCCGCCTCCCCCGAGGACCCCAAATTGGAGCCCCGACTTGTTTGGGCAGCCATGGTGCGCCAGGGCGACTAACACTCGGTTAAGCGGGGYGGCTCAAGTCAATCAATCGCGCTCTATCGCACCACGTCGAGCCGGACATTGGTGATGCCCTTGTCGACCATGCCGAGCGCCTCGGCCGCGGACGGCGAGATGTCGACCACGCGTCCGCGAACATAGGGCCCGCGATCGTTGACCCGGACGGTCACGAAGCGGCCTGAGGAGACGTCGGTGACGCGCAGCTTCGTGCCGAACGGCAGGCTGGGATGCGCCGCGGTCAATTCGTTCTTGTCGAACCTCTCGCCGCTCGCGGTCTCCGTGTCCGAATAGAAGCTGGCAACGCCGTGCGAAGCGGTTTGCTTTGCGTCACGGTCGGGGACGCGTACCCGGCTGATCGGACGCGGATGCAAGGCCGCTACCCTATGAGGCCGCTGGACCGCAGCCTGCCGATTGGTGCCAAGATCGGCCTTCTGGCGGCCGACCGGCGATTGTGCGCAGGCGGCGAGCGATGCGGCACCGACGATGGCGAGCAGCAACCGGCATGAGCTTGCGAGGGAAATTCGGGCACTTTCGGCACGTGCAATGCGAGACATGGTACGCCCTCCGAACTGCCCGGAGTTTCGGCGGGCAATGAGGGCAGAACCTTGGCTGAAGGAAAGCAGGCTTAGGGCCACGACCGTTTCGCGCCGGCTGTGGCGATTCCACCACAGTGGCGTGTCCTAAGTCGAGCCAGACTCGCGAAAAACTAACCCGATACAACACGCCAGACGATCGAGCGCGTCTCCGGCTGCGCGTCGCTCGCCTCGGTGTCACCCTTCAGGAGCCGCATCAGCTCGCGCCGATAGAGCCGCCGCCAGCCGGTTTTCAGACTGGCGAGAAAGTCGAGTTCCCGTTGCGTCAGTGTGCACATCATGAACCGGATCCGGTTGCGAAGGCCGCGCCGTCAGCCGACGAGGCCGCCCATCGGCTTGACGTCAGCACTGCCGGGGAAGACCGCATCCGCCAGCACCTTCTCCTCGACACGCAGATGATCCCTGAGCAGGCCCTTCAGCACGGCGCGGAGATCGGTGGTCGGCTTGAGGTCGCGATCCTCGAACAGTTGCGCCGGCTTGAGGCCCGGCCAGTCCGCGATCACGCGGCCGCCGGCGAGCGCGCCGCCAATGAGGAAGGCGACCGTGCCCGTGCCGTGATCCGTGCCCTGCGTGCCATTGATGCGCGCGGTGCGCCCGAACTCGGTGACGACGGCGACGACCGTCTCGCCCCACACCTCGCCCATGTTGCTCTCGATCGCGGCAAACGCACCGTCGAGCGCGCCGAGCAGATTGTAGAGCTGGCCTGACGCTGCGCCTTCCGCGATGTGCGTATCCCAGCCGACGAAGCCCATCGCGCCGACGCGCGGGCCGTCGGGCTTGGCGAGATAGCGCGCGGCGGTGCCGGCGGCTTCGGCGAAGTAGGCGCGCACGCGCGCGATGCCGGGCGGCATCAATGTCGGATCGTCCGACATCGGATCGCCCGTGCCGGGCGCGCCGCCAAGCGAGGCGAGCTTCATGCGCGCTTGAAGCACGGTCGCGAGCTTTGGATCGGTGTGCTGGTAGAGATCGAGCAGGCGGTTCTGCGTGTCCTCGCTCGCCGGTAACAGTTTTTGCGGCACCCATGTCATGACGGGCGCCGATCCGCGCACCACCAGCGGCGTCACCGAGCCGATGCCGAGCGCACGGCTGCCGCGCGGATCGACGCGCCCACCCGACTCCATCGCGAGCAGCGCGCGGTTGAGCCATCCCGATGCGGTGGCACCGGGCTTGGTGAACCCGCTCTCCAGCACGTCCTGACCATCGAAATGCGAGCGCTCGCGATAGGGCGTCGCGGCAGCATGGACGATTGCGGCCTTGCCGGTCTTGTAGAGCCGGTGCAGGTTCGGCATCGCCGGGTTGAGCGCGAAGAAGGAGTCGAGCGGCAGCGCGGGCGGCTTGCCGTCCAGCACCAGCGCGCGATCCCCGCGCAGGCCGACCCAGTCGGGATCGCCGACCGGCGCGACCGCACCGAGACCATCGAGTGCGCCACGCAGGACGACGACGAGAAGGCGCGGATCGCGCCCTTCGGCGCGTGCGATCCGCGGCATCTGGCTCCACGCGAACAGCGCACCGGAGCCGACCAGAAGCTCGCGCCGCGTGGGCAAATGATTGACGAAGCCCATGCTCACCTCCTCTGAAAATCTGCCGACATGAACAGCAGCGCCAGCGCCTGCTGGCGGCTCTCGGCGCGGCCGACCGCCTGCTTCACTTCGGGCGCGATCTGCGATGCGAAGACGTCCTCGATGATCCCCTGCGGATCAGCAGTGGCCGCCACGCGCTCGGCAAAATTGTTGGCGATGTCGAGCCGCCGGCCAATGCCGTCGATCCAGCTTGCCTCGTCATCCGGATAGCCCTTGGGCGCCGACGGCCGCCACAGCCCTTCGCCGAGCAGCTCCTGGCCGCCGGTGAAGCGCACGGGATCGACGGTCGTGATGCCGGTCGCGCGCACCATGCCGACGCCCCATTCGCTCGGACGCTTCAGTTTTGACGGCGGCCCGCGCCACGCGTCGTCCGACGAGACCATCGTGATCGCGACCTGCTTGAGATCGCCCTCGGTGTCGCGAAAGGTCTTCGCCATCTGCTCGACCAGTGCCGGAGGCGGCTCGTCGGCCACGAAATGCCGTGCGAGCTTGGTTGCGACATGGGTCGCGGTCGCCGGATGCGCAGCGAGGTCGCGCAGCACGGCGCGGCCCTGCTCGGCGTCCTCCTGCTCGTAACGCTTGCCGAGCACCGTCTGCCCGCCGGGCTCGTGCAGCCGCGGGTTGAAGGTGAATTCGCCGCCGTGCTCCGGATTGTCTCCAGGAGGAACAAGCGTCCATCCCGTCAACGCATTGGCGAAGCTGATCACGTCGTCCTGGGTGTAGCCGGTCCGCACACCCAGCGTGTGCAATTCCATGATCTCACGCGCAATGTTTTCGTTGAGGCCGCGGCTGCGGTTGATGCCGGCGATCGAGTTCGCGCCCATCGAGCCCAGATTGTCGAGATAGAACAGCATCGCCGGGTGGCCTTCGACCGCCAGCAGAAGATCGACGAAGTGGCCGAACGCATTTGCGCGAATGGCCTCGCGCTCGTAAGCACCCGACATGCTCTGGATCTTGTAGGCCGAGATACAGAAATGATTGGACCAGAACCACACCAGCCGCTCGGCGAAGCCGATGTCGGCAGCGAGCGCGGCTTCGATGCGCAGCTTGGCTTCCTGCAAATACATCGGACGTCCGGGATCGGGAACGGCTTCGGCCGCCTGCTTGGCCGCCATCTCGGCAGCATCCTTCTCCAGGCCCTGTGCTGGCGATTGCCCCTCGGTCTGCGCCTGAGCCTGACCTTGCTCGCCCGCAGCAACTGGTGTCGCAGCCATCTGCTGCTTCTTGGCCTGTTGCTGCGCCTGCTTGGCGCGCGCGGCTCGCCGTGCATTGGCATCGGCCACGGTGCGATAGGCTTTCGCACTGGTGGGAAGGCTGGCGGCGGCGCTCAATGCGAGCGGGCGACCGAGCTCTGCGATCAACGCGCCGCGCGGGTCGGTCCCGACAGCCGCAAGTGATCCCGGTCGCGGCCCCATCCCGAAACGATGAAGCGCCAGCACCGCTTCGGCCTTTGCAGAATTGCTCATTGCGAACGCCCAATTCTCCGAGCCACCCGACGGCAGCGCGATGTTGCCGCGTGCGGACTACGAACCGTAATGCTACAGACCGTAACACTAGAGATCGGCTTGCGCAAGCCGGGATTGAAAACGCCGCTGCACTATCTCGGTAGAACAAGCGCGCATCCGCTGCCCGGCGGACGCGCGTGAGAGGCCTAGAAATTCGGCCCGAGCGCGATCTTCGCCGCGTGCTGCTCCCAAGGCCCAGGATTCAAGATGAGCCCAGAGACTTTGCCCGCGGCGTCCCTGACGAAAGCGATCCGGGTACGATCTTCGTCGGCTGCGGTGAATTCGTTGCTTGATGTCGCCACGAACGGGGTCGCCTTGCCCTTCTCGAATTCGAGGACCGGCCAGACCCCCGTCGCTTCCGCGACGAGCTTGCCTTCCGCGACGCGAACCTGAAGCCGGACCGAATTGACACGGCGGTCGGCTCTCACGACACTGAGGTCGTTCACGCCGTCTTGCCCCTTGTGGACGAGCTTCATCTTGATCGTCGAGTTGGCTGGCCCTCGCAGCTTGGCCAGGACATCGGCGAGCGCGAGGCCTCTCAGCGGCGCGCCGTCAATTTCAGTGATGAGGTCACCCGCCGTCACACCGGCCTTGGTTGCGGGGCCGCCGCCAGGGTTCGGCTTGTTGATCCTCAGCCCCTCCTGCTCCATGGCGACGAAATTCCCGATTCCAAGCCATCCGGTTTTGCCATCGGCCAGGCCCTGCCTGTCACGCGAGCTCACCGTGGCGCCGAAGTCATAGGTTCCGGCATAATCGGCGAGCGCTTCCGGGCTCAGGGGCACCGGCGCAGCCGGCGGGACGGCGGTCGACTCGGGAATCGTCAATGCGCCATAGACGAGGTGATTGATCCCCGAATACAGCACCGCCTGGCGCCCTTTGCTGCCGGGCGTCGCCTGGACCATCTGTACGCCGATCAATTGCTCGGCCGGATCGATCCAGAAATACGTGCTCCAATGTCCAGCCCAGGAAAAGCTTCCAACCGCTCCCGGTATCCAGCTTTGGACCGGATCGGCGCGGATGGCGAAGCCAAGCCCGAAGGTTGTTCCCGCGCGGGCGCCAACCTCGTCACCTCCGAAGATGGTGACACCCGATGGCAGTGCGTTCGTCGTCATCTGCTTCACCGCATGCGGGCTGAGCACGCGCACGCCATCGAGCTCGCCGCCATTGAGCAGCATCTGGCAAAAGCGGAGATAGTCGGGCGCGGTCGATACGAGTCCGCCGTCGCCGGAAAACAACATTGGCGGCGTCGTAACATCCCAGATCGGCGGCCGTTCCGGCATGGGAGAATCGACGAGCCGATCGAGCTTCTCCTTCGGTACAAAGAAGCCGGTGTCGACCATATGCAGCGGCCCAAAGATGCGGCTCTCCAGGAACTGATCGAGGGGCTGACCGGACGCCACTTCAACGACCCGGCTCAGCACTTCGGCGCTCCAGCCATATTCATGGACCTCGCCGGGCTCGTGCGCGAGCGGCAGGCGGGCCAGGCTCGACACGAATTCCGCCAACGTCGTGTCGCGTCTCCGCACGGCCCTCAAGCCGTAGAGCCCATGGATCGTCCGGATCCCGAAGTCGGCGCTTGCGTCGGCAAGGCCCCGTTCCGGGTAGGCAAAATCGAGCTCCGGATAGATCAGGCCAGACGTATGGCGCAACAGATCGCGAACCGTCATCGGACGTTTTGCTGGTTTTGGCAGACCGAGCCCGTACTCCATTTCGCCTGTCGCCGGGTCCGCCTTCTGGAAAGCGACCCGCATGTTCGCAAGCTCCGGCAGATATTGCGAGACGGGCGCGTCGAGGTCGAGCTTGCCCTCATCCACCAGAATCATGGCGGCGACACTGGCCACCGGCTTGGACATCGAGGCGATCCAGAAGATGGAATTCGTCTTCATCGGGACGGTCTTGGCGCGGTCCTGAAATCCGATGGCCTGCAAATAGGCGAGCTTGCCGCCCTTCGCGATTGCGACGACGGCGCCGGGGAGAAGGCCGTCCGACGGCGAGAAAGAATCGAAGCGCGCCTGATACCACGGCGCGATCCGTGCCAGACGCGCGGCCGAGAATCCCAGGCTTTTTGCATCGCCCGGCGTCGCGAGGTCATCGGCGAACGCGGTCCCTGACAGGCAAAGCCCAACGGGAATCGCCCACATCGATGCGACGAGTCTCATTCCGCAGTCTCCGCAGAAGCACAACAAATCTGAGCAGGCACTCCTGCGGCAGATGTGAACCGTTAGAAATTGGGTCCGAGCGCGATCTTCGTGATCGTGCCATTCCTGACGCCGATGCGCCATTCCGCCGAGCCGTTGGCGAACTGCGCGACATAGATGTCGCTGTCGAGCGCCGTGACACCGCGGAAGGAGACCGCACGCAACGCACCGAGCCGCGCCAGGATCGCCTGATCGAACGGAAGCTGCTGGCGCGTGATGTCGGCCACCTCCGACGTCATATGCTCGTAGTCCGGCTGGCCCTTGCCGACACTATCGATGTAGCGGCGCAGCATCTCCTCACCATTGGCGATCGGAACGGCGCGGCGCGCGGCGCGGCCGGGACGCGCACCGAGGTTTGACGCCTCGACGTTGTGGAAGCGCGTCTGCCGGCCCGGCACCAGAACCTCAAGGCAGCGCCCCGACTTGTCGGCGATCATCCAGGGATTGTTCACGGTGGTCGTGGAGGCCCAGGTCGCGTTGGGCCTGACGACGCTCTGCATCCTGCGATTGCCGCTGGCGTCGAGATTGAAGACCTGAAGGTCCTCGCCCATCTCGTTGTAGACCATGATCCTGATCGGCGAGGTGCCGGCGCGGCCGCGCACGCTCGCCTCCTCCGAACAGGAGACGATGCCGCCGAGTTCGTCATTGCCGTCGGCCCGGAACAGCACGTCGCCGGCCTTGCCGTCGGGCTCGAGCATCAGGCGGAATTCGGCCGTGCCGTTCTCGAACTTCGCGCCATAGATGTCGTAGCCGCCGGGGCCGACGCCACGGAAGAAGAGCGATTCCACCGCACCGAGCGCCTGGAACGTCCCGCGCATTTCATCGAGCTGCCGGTGGACCTTGGCTGCGAGCGGCGCGCTCATGCGTTCGTAGTTCGGCGTGCCGCGGCGTAAGTCTTCAATCCCGCGCAAGATCATCTCCTTGCCGCCCGCGACCGGGACCTGCTCCCTGAACCTGTCAGGAACTTCCGCAAGGCGGCGCGTGAAATCCGCCTCGACCGCCTGGGCCACCGCTGCATCGACGCGAGGCGCGAGGCGAGCGCCGAACATCGCGCTCTGCACCAGCACGCGTGCAACCTTCGACTGCTCGTCGCGCAGGAAGATCAAGAGATGGTCGCCGCGGAAGGAGAAGGCGTCAGCGCCCTCGGCGAGGACCTGCGTTGCGCCCTGCCCCGTCTCACGCAACCAGAGACGATCGCCGTCACGCCGCAGGGTGAGCACGCGGTTCGGCGCGATCCTGTACCAGCCGACATATTGATCGAGCGATGCAGGATCGACGGCCGCCGTCGGCATCTCGGCGACGCGAACCGCGCGGATATCGCGGCCGTTCATGCGCAGCGTCAGCTCGGAGGAGCGGCGCTCCGCATCGAGCGGGAACGTGATCTCGCCGGACGAGGCCGCATAGGCCGCGGTGCCGTCACTGCCAACCGTCAGGCGCAGCCTGCGCTGTCCGGTGAGCTGGCCGTAGAGGTCGTCGCCCTCGCGGAAGATGGCGAACACCGAGGCAGGACCCATGGCGTAGAAATTGACGAAGGGGCGGTAATGCTCTGCCGGCACCTCGCCGGTATCCGCGGCGACGGGCACGGGATCCGGGGTGCGATAGGCGATCATGCCGGCGGACACGATCACAGCCGGAATGATCGCGGCCGCGATCCACAGCCGCTTGCGCCAGCCGACCGCGACGGGCATGGCGGCGGCCGCGATGATGCGCTCGACGCGGGCGCGCACGGTCGATACCCGCGCCATCGCGAGCTCCACCGGCCGCGGATTTACGCTGGTTGCGACATCGAGCAGGATTTCGGCATAGGACCACCGGTCGTCGATGACTTCGATCGCCTCGGCGTCGCTGATGATCTCGGCGAGCTCGGCAAGGCGCGCGAGCTGCCACCACGAGAACGGACTGAACCAGAACACTGCACGGTTGAGCGAGGCGAGCAGCAGGACGTAGAAATCGCGATTGGCGACGTGCGCGCCCTCATGCGCGAGCACCGCGAGGCGCTTCTTCGCATCCCAGCCGGAGAACTGCGGCGGCACCAGAATGGTCGAGCCGAACGTGACGGGCCCGCCGACCTCGCGGCTGACGCGCACGTCGGCGTCGATCAGCTGCGGGCCGCTCATCGGCCTTGCCGCGCGTGCCAGACGCCAGGTCAGGCAGAGACCGATGGCCAGCCGCAGCAGCAACGCGCCGGCGACGCCGGCATAGACGATGGTGGCGACCAGCCACCAATTGATCGATACAGCAGCTTTTGCCGGCGCCACGACAGCAGCGCCCGGCGGAATCGGCAGCGCGGGTTGCGGGGCCTCCAGCATCGAGATGTCGGCCGGCAGGAAATCATCCGGCACGGATACCGGCAGAGGCATCCGGGTGATCGTCAGCGTCGGCCAGTGCATCACGAAAGGCATCGCCAGCGATGCCAGCAGCACGACGACCCACGCCGTCATGTGGACGTGCGGATTGCGCACGCGAAACAGGTTGAGACCGAACCAGACGACGCCTCCCAGCACGAAGGAGCGTAGCGCCGCCTCAGCCAGAGTTGCGATCATTCTTTCTTCACTCCCCTCGCCTTCTTCGCCTTGGCCACCTGGTCGGCCAGTGTACGCAGCTGCTGCTGGTCGAGCATCGCATTGTCCACCATGCCGACGAGGACTTCCTCCATCGAGCCGTTGCAGAACCAGTCGACGATACGCTGCACCGCCTTGGCCGCGACCCGCGCGCGCTCTTCTGCAGCGTGGTAGACATAGGTGCGTCCGTCCACGGTGTGCCGAGCATAGCCCTTTTCTTCCAGCCGGCGCAGCACCGTGCGGACCGTGGATTCCTTCAGACGCCGCGACAGCCGCTCGCGCACGACCTCGGCCGTAACGGGACCATGGGCCCAAACCAATTGCATGACCTCGTGCTCGAGGTCCCCCAGTTCGGGCAAACGATCGTCCATGGCATCTGACCTTGCGGATTGAGTTTTCTTGTAACGCTACAGATCGTCGCATATGCGGCCGCGCCGCGCAACGGCGATTCCACCTGAAATGGTGTTGCTATGCCGTCATGCCCGGGCTTGTCCCGGGCATCCACGTTCTTCGTCCCGCGCGGCAAAGCGTGGATGGCCGGGACAAGCCCGGCCATGACGATGTGGAGGCAGTCAGTACTGCGGCTCGTACATCTGGGACTGGACCAGGCCCTTCACGTCGTTGGGTGCGGGTCCGTCGGCGAGACCGCGCTGGTAGGCGACGTCTGCCACCGCAACGGCGATGCGGGCCGAGACCTCGCGAATGCGGGGGAGCGCCGGATAGAGGCTGCCCTGCGCGAGGTCCTCCTTGCCGACGCAATCAGCGAGCGTATGGGCGGCCGCCATGAACATCTCGTCCGTCACCAGGCGCGAGCGGCTGGCGATGACGCCGAGGCCGACGCCGGGGAAGATGTAGGAGTTGTTGCCCTGGCGCGGCACGAAGGTGCGGCCGTTGAGCGTCACCGGATCATAGGGACTGCCGCAGGCGAACAGTGCGCGGCCCTCGGTATAGCGGTAGGCATCCTCGGCCGAGCATTCGGCCTTCGAGGTCGGGTTGGAGAGCGCGAACACGATCGGCTGCTCGTTGAGCGCGGCCATCGCCTTGAGCACCTCGGGCGTGAAGGCGCCGCCGACCGCGGCGACACCGATGATCGCCGTCGGCTTCAGCGTCTTGATCGCGGTGAGGAAATCGGCGATCGGCGCCTGGCCGGCATGGGCATAGCGCAGCTTATGGCCAGAGAGGCCGTCACGGCCGCCGACGACGAGGCCGCGGGAATCCACCAGCCAGTTGCGCCGGAGAGCTTCCGCCTCGGAAATTCCCTCCGCCATCATGGCGGAGACGACGAGATCGGCGATGCCGGTTGCCGCCTCGCCTGCACCGAGGAACAGGATGCGCTGATCCCTGAGCTTGCCGCCATTGACGCGCAGCGCCGAGAACAGGCCGGCGAGCGCCACCGCCGCGGTGCCCTGGATGTCGTCGTTGAAGACGCAGGCCTCGTCCCGATATTTGTGCAGCAGCTTGAACGCCGAGTGATTGGCGAAATCCTCGAACTGGATCAGCACGCCCGGAAACGTCTTTCGCGCGGCCTGCATGAACTCGTCGACGAAGCTGTCATAGGCCTCGCCGGTGAGCCGCCGCTCGCGCAAACCAAGATAATAGGGATCGTTCAAGAGCTCTTCGTTGTTGGTGCCGACGTCGAGCACGATCGGCAGGCAATGCTCGGGATGCACGCCGGCGCAGGCGGAATAGAGCGAGAGCTTTCCGACCGGGATGCCCATGCCATTGGCGCCGAGATCGCCCAGCCCGAGGATGCGTTCGCCATCGGTCACGACGATCAGCTTGGCCGGATAGGGCCAGTTCTCCAGGATCTCGGCGATCTGGCCGCGATCGCGCGATGAGATGAACATGCCGCGCGGCCGCTGGAAGATCAGGCCGTATTTCTGGCAGGCGAGCCCGACCGTCGGGGTGTAGATGATCGGCTGGATCTCATCGATATTGTCGACGACCACGCGGAAGAACAGCGCCTCGTTGCGGTCATGCAGCGCATTCAGCGCGACGTATTTTTCAAGGTCCGTCGGCAGCGTGCGCAGATTGGTGAGTACGCGCTCGACCTGCGTCTCCATCGTCAGTACGCAGGGCGGCAGCAGGCCGCGAAGGCCGAGCGCGTCGCGCTCCGCTTCCGTGAAGGCGGTGCCCTTGTTGAGCAAGGGATCGCGCAGCAGCGTCATGCCGTGAGCGGGGTCGGATGATGTCGAATGGGCGCTGACCCGAGCAGGTCTATTCACGAAATCCCCCAGGGAGTTTCTTATTGAAGGGCAAACATTGTCGGCCAGCGCTCACCTGAGATCAAGGACGTAGAGACTCAAGGCTCGATTGTGATCTCGCACCGCAGCGAGATTTCGCGAAAAGCCGGCATTTGCGCGCGAGAAGAGGTTAACGCAGCAGGACTACTCGGGCTTGATGTCGGCGGCCTTCACGATCGGCCACCATTTCTCGGTCTCCGCCTTCTGGAATGCGCCGAGCGCCGAAGGCGATTGCTGGTCGGCAGGCGGAATCTCCTGCCCCAATTCGGCGAAACGCTGCTTGACAACGGGATCGGCAAGCACCGCGACGATGGCCGCGTTGAGCTTTGTGACGATCTCCTTCGGCGTGTTCTTCGGTGCCCAGATGCCGTGCCAGTAGGAGATGTAGAGACCGGGCAGGCCCGCCTCGTCGACGGTCGGGATATCAGGCGCGGACGCGAGCCGCGTCGGCGACGTCACCGCGAACGCCTTGATCGCGCCGTTCTTGTACTGCGGCAGCGAGTTCGAGGCCTGGTCGAACATGATGTCGATCTGGCCTGCAACGAGATCGATCATGGCGGGTCCGGCGCCGCGATAGGGCACGAACTGGAAATCGGTGCCGGTCTTCTCCTTGAAGAAGACGCCTGCGACGTGCGCGCCCGTGCCTGCACCAGCCGTGCCAGCAGTCGCCTTGCCGGGGCTGGCCTTCAGCCACGCAATCATCTCTTTCAGATTGTTGGCCTCGAGCGACTTCCGGCCGACGATGAGCTGCGTTCCCATCGCGATCGTGGCGACCGGCTCAAAATCGGCGATCACATCATAGGGCAGCTTGAAGATCGCGCCGTTCAGCACATGCGTGCCCCAATGGCCGATCGTGATCGTCGTGCCGTCAGGCGTCGCGCGCGCAACGCGGGCGCCCGCAATGCTGCCGGAGGCACCAGCGACATTCTCGACCACGACGGTCGTGTGCAACTGAGCGGCGATCCGCTCGGACAGGATCCGCGCCAGCGTGTCGGTCGGGCCGCCCGCCGCGAACGGCACCACGAGGGTGATGGGGCGCGACGGGAACGGCTGGGCGCCCGCCGGTACGGTCCACGCCGCACATCCGATCAACGCGCAAATGACGATCACATGACCGCGTAGTCCGGCCCACAGCCCCTGCATTCCATCCACCCTTTTTCATCGCCCGCATGTTGTCAGCGGGCTGGGGCCGGAGTGAACGCTGCCGGGCGGGCAGAGGCAAGCTGGAAATTATGCCGAGCGCTAACCAGCCGCCCGCCGCGGGGCCAGATTGGCGGCGCCATCAGCCGGCGGCGCGATCTGCATCAGGATAGTCTGGACCGGGGATGCGACCTCGATGCCGTTCTGCTKGAAGCGCAGCTTCATGCGGCGGTTGAATTCGCGCTGGACCGGCCAGCGGCCGGCCTCCGTGCAGCGGATCTGGCCGACGATCGACACCATGGCACCATCGACCTTGTCGATGCCCCACAGATCGAGGTCGCCGCGAATTGCCGCGCGAAACTCCGGCTCGCGGCGCATCTCCTCGACGATGTCCTTGAGGATCTGGCCGGCGCGGTCGGTGTCTTCCTTGTAGGCGACATTGACGCTGACGGATGCAT
Organism: Bradyrhizobium sp. P3_C3; assembly: GCF_056402655.1. Lineage (NCBI taxonomy): Bacteria > Pseudomonadati > Pseudomonadota > Alphaproteobacteria > Hyphomicrobiales > Nitrobacteraceae > Bradyrhizobium > Bradyrhizobium sp. P3_C3. The sequence continues at coordinate 194,687 of NZ_JBFUGY010000004.1, forward strand.
TGCCGGCGCCGCGGCTGGCATTGGTGATGGTCGTCACCGCGCTGAACGGCACGATGTGCACGGCGCCGTCGCCGGCGCGCAGACGAATGGTGCGGATCGAGACGTTCTCGACCACGCCGGACAGCCCCGAGACGCTGACATTATCGCCGACCTGGACCGTGTTCTCCAGCAGCAGGAACAGGCCGGTGATGAGATCCTGCACCAGCTTTTGCGAGCCGAAGCCGATGGCGATGCCGACGATGCCGGCGCCGGCCAGCAGCGGCGCGACGTTGACGCCAATCTCGCTCAGCGCGGTAAGGCCGACGACGGTGGCGATCAGGCAGAGCAGCGCCGTTCGCAGCATCGGCTGGAAGGTGCGCAGGCGCGCCGCGCGGGCGTAGTGCCCGTCGCGTGACAGCGTATTGATCTGGCGGACCAGCAGCGCGTTGCTGGCCTCCCAGATGGCGGCAGCAATGAGCACGGCGATGCCGATGGTCGCCACCGCCGAAATCAGCCGGCCGCCGATCTGGCCTCCATAGAACCAGACGATGGCGTCGACGCCCCAGACTTCAAGCACGGCCACGAAACCGATGAACGCGATCACGCTGGATACGATCTTGCGCAGTAGCGGCAGATAGCGGTTGGCGCGGATCTCGAGGCCCGGAAAGCGCTGAAGGATCTCCGGCCTGATGCGGAAGCCGCGGTCGATCAGGCTCAGAGTCACCATGATGGCGACGCGCGTGATCAGCGCGACCACGACGGTGCCGACGAAATATTGCAGCAGCAGCGAATAGCCATTGCGGATGTTGAGCGCCCAGACCGCCCACAGCGCGAGGTCGAGCGCGATGGCGAGATAGTGCCAGCCGCCGGCAATGCGGTTGCGCAGGCGCGCCGCGATCCCCTGCCGCTCCGCCGGCGCGCGGATGGCTTCGGCGACCTGGCGGCGGCATTGCAGGATGATGACGACGACGAAGAGATGCACGACCAGCAACACCATGCGCAGCAGCGCGGCATAGCCGGCACGATGCAGGCCGAGCAACAGCGCCACATTGGCGAAGGCGATGCCGGAGACGCCGACGCCGACGATGCGCCGCGCCCAGATCTCGATATAGGCCGCAGTTTCTGCCCGAACGGGAACGAGGCCAAACGGCCCCGCCAGCGCGCGGACGACGCAGATGAGCCCGCGCGAGAAGGCATAGGCATTGACGACGGCAAGGATCACGAGGCGGACGGTTGCGGGATCGCCGATCTCCGTGCCGAGCAGTGCGGTTGCGACGCCGATGAAGACGAACACGGGGAGCAGTTCGAGCAGGAGACGCCCCAGCACGAAGGGCAGCCGCAGCAGCAATTGCCAGACACGTGCGAGACTGTTGCGGCGCTTGTGCAGTTCGGGCGCAGGCGTGACATCGGCGACCGATGAGGGCGGATCGGCGATGGGCAGCACCTGCGCCGGCAGGCGCGCGGTTTGCGGGACGCGTCCTTCCAGGAAGGCAACCGGCCGCCGGATCGCGCGGAAGATCACCCACTCCGCCGCAATGGCGCAGCCGAGCACCAGCGCGAGCTTCCACGCGATCTCGATCAGGAGGTTGTAGGCGACGGGATCGTTGGCGGTCCGTACGATCCAGTAATAGAAGGCGGGGAAATGCGTCAGCGTCCGCGCCACGTCGGCGATCTCGCGCGAGATCTCGCCGATCTCTTCCGACACCGTGAGCAGGAGCTGTGCGCCAAGGCCGTCGGCCGAGAGCGGGATCGGCGATTTCTGCTCGGGCGCCGCGGGCACGGGCTGCTGCTGACCGGGCACATTCGCGATCACGCGCAGCGTATCGATCATCTGCGCACGTTTTTTGTCGTCCTGGAGCGTCTCCAGCGCCCGCTTGGCTTCCTCCGGCGACAGTGCGGCAGCCCTGTTGGCGGCCGGCGGCTCGGCGCGAACGGTGGAAAGAGATGAGATCGCGATGAAGAGAGCGGCGAGGAACGCCGGGGCAAGCTTGTGCGACACGAGGATTCCCTGGAAAAGTGCATGCGCCGGCGGCGTCGGGACTGTCGCCGCCGAAGCACTGCGTCATGTCGTATCGACGCTATTCGCCCCGGCGCTGTGTCGGAAGTTGGCCAGCGAGGCGACATTCTCTTGGCATTTGCCGCAGTGCAGGAACGGGAACCGTCGGCTCCGCGCAGCCGGACATCGACCGAGTGCGATGCGCACGACAAAACCCTCCCGTCATTCCGGGAGTCGGCCCGGAATGACGGCGAGGAGGAGGAGGAGAAAGCAGGATGTCAAAGCGCCTGTCATGGCGGCCGCATCACGGCCATCCGACACGATCGGTGTGATGCAAAATACAGCGCCGGGTAGGTAGGGGCTTTGCCTCACTGATGCAGCCCGCTAAACCTTTACCCGGCGTGCCGTTCGCGGTTTCTGCCGCTATGCGATAGTCCGAACGAGCTCCATCGCACTTAACGCGGCTGGATCTGCGGAGGTGGAGTCATAGACCTCCCCTTGCTCATGAGGTGGACGTTACGCGTCGCGTATTCGCGACCAGCACGATGCTCCTCCCGTGACACAAAACTGTCAAGCAGGATCAATGCTGCGGGTATCACATTTGAGGACGTGTTCCCTCCCACCGCGACAGATTGGCCGCAGATCAGGGAATAAATTCCCTCCCGCCGCGTTTGTGTCAGAGAGTCCATTCGCCTTCCGCATTCCATCCATTTCCAGAAAGCAAGACATGAAAGCATTACTTTGCATCGCCGCTGTCGCGGCCCTCCTGACTGGATCAGCCTTCGCGCAGACCCCGCCGCAGACCTCGACCAAAAAGGTCGACGGCACCGAGAACGTCTACGTCTTCCGCTATGGCGGTCATCAGTCGATGTTCATCGTGACGCCGCAGGGCGTGATCGCGACCGACCCGATCTCGTATTTGCGTCCGGCAAAGCCCTATATCGACGCCATCAAGGCCGTCACCGATAAGCCGATCAAATACGTCGTCTACAGCCACCACCATTACGACCACATCGCCGGCGGCCAGCCCTTCAAGGATCTCGGTGCCACCTTCATCGCGCACCGGCGGACCAAGGAGCGCCTGCTCGAGCTGAAGAAGCAGAATTCGCTGCTCGCCGATGTCGTGATGCCGGACCAGGTGATCGACGACAAGAAGAGCATCACGCTCGGCGGCACCACGCTGGAGCTGAACTATGTCGGCCGCAACCACTCCGACAATTCGCTGGTGGTGCGGCTGCCGAAGGAGAGGATCGTCTTCGTCGTCGACTTCGCGCCGATCGAGTCCGTGCAGTTCCGCAACATTCCCGACAACGCCTCGCCGGTCGAGTATATCGCCTCGCTGAAGAAGCTGGCGTCGCTCGATTGGGAGCGGATGATCCCCGGCCATCCCTATGCCGGCGGGCGCTTCGGCACCAAGAAGGACGTCGAGGACGACATCGCCTACATGGAGGACCTCTCCGCCGAGGTGAAGAAGGCCGCCGATGCCGGCAAATGCTTCGACACCGCGATGAAGGAAGTGAAGCTGCCGAAATACGAGAAATGGGCGAATTACGAGACCGCCCTTCCTGCCAATGTCGAGCGCTTCTGCTACTGGTGGGGCCGCGGGTATTGAGGGTCGGCTTGCTCAGACGCGACGAGCTTCGCTCGCGCTGAGATCGTAGGGTGGGCAAAGGCGCGCTTGCGCCGTGCTCACCACCCCTCGCCGGATGAAGATTGGTGGGCACGCTTTGCTTTGCCCACCCTAGGGATCGCCGCTAGCGAACGCGCCGCCCTGTCCTCGCCGACGGCGCCTGCGCGAAATACGGATTCGTCAGACATGTCGCCGGACGCCCCTGCGCGCTTGCCTGGCACTGGGCGAACGAGGAGAAAATGCAGTCCATCCGCTCGCCCTCCAACTCGCCGAAGACGTGCAGGCAGACCGGCGCATCGCCCCCATAGGTCTGGGCGCGCGCGGAACCGGCGATCAAGAGCGCGGCGAACAGGGAAACGACGACAGCAGGCTTGTACACGACAACCTCGAAATCAGAGAAACATTTCAGTCAAATCAACCGTCGACGAGCTGCCGATCCAGTCAAAGTTTTGCGTCAGCCAGATTCGCGCGGCCTCGCGCCCCTCGTCACGCAGGCGGCACAAGAGGCTCCATTCGGGATGGAACTGCGTGGCCGTTCCGAGCTGCGACATCAATTGGTCGTTTCCAATCCAGTGCATGAACATGCGGCTGTGCGTGTTGCGATCGAGCTCGCCATTATCGATCAGCCGGGTCGCGAAGGCAATCGCGCGCATCTCACGCATCAGTGACGAATTGAAGCTGATCTCGTTGATGCGATGGAGAACGTCGGCGGCGCTCGCCGGCAGTTCGTCACGCCGGATCGCGGTCACCTGCACGATGATGACGTCTTGGCTACCTTTTCGATAGATCAGCGGAAAGATCGCGGGATTTCCGAGATAGCCGCCATCCCAATAATGCTCGCCGTCGATCTCGACCGCCTGGAAATATGGCGGCAGACAGGCCGAGGCGAGCACGGTCTCCGCGCTGAGCAGCGGCGTCTGGAACACCTTGATCTTGCCGGTACGGACATTCGTGGCGTTGAGAAATAGCTGCGGTGCGTCCGGCGATGAATTGAGCCGATCGAAATCGACCACGCGTAGCAGCAACGACCGGAGCGGATTGAAGTGGAGGGGGTTGAGCAGGTTCGGCGGCACCGTGTGCGTCAGCGTGTGGATAAAAGCATGGACAGGGTGATATTCCGGCGGCAGCTTGAGGGCTTGGATCAACTGGTTGAGTGGCGAGAACAGGTCATAGACCTGATCCATCCGCGAGACCTCGTACCAGAACGCATGCAGGTTCTGCCGCGCCCCCTCGGCTCCGCCGATGGCCATGCCTGAGGCCAGCACCACCGCATTCATCGCGCCCGCGCTTGTAGCGCTGATCGCCTCGATGGCGAGCCTGCCGTCCTCGAGCACGTGGTCCAGCACGCCCCAGACGAAGGCGCCGTGCGCGCCGCCGCCCTGAAGCGCGAAGTTGACGTTCTTCTGGTTGCTGGTCTCACGGGCGGTCACTTTGCGGGCTTCCTGCCTCCCTTCCCCTCGCTCTCCAGCGCTTTGCGCACTTCGGCGAACTCACGCAGCGAGGCCTTGTCGGCGCGGGGGAAGCGCAGGTCCAGCTTTTCGAGCGCCGCGACGATCGCCGAGCCGATCACGACGCGCGCGAACCATTTGTGGTCGGCCGGCACGACATACCAGGGCGCATGCGACGTTGCCGTATGCCGGACGATGTCCTGATAGACCGCCTGGTAGCGCGGCCACAGCGCGCGCTCCTTGATGTCGTCCATCGAGAACTTCCACTGCTTGGCCGGTTCCTCGAGCCGCTCAAGGAAGCGCTCGCGCTGCTCCTCCTTGGATAGATTGAGGAAGAATTTCAGAACCACCGTGCCGTTGCGGCTGAGGTGGCGCTCGAAGGCGGAGATGTCCTCGAACCGCTCCTTCCAGATGTTCTTGGTGACGAGCCTTTGCGGCAGCTTCTGCTTGGCAAGAATCTCCGGGTGCACCCGCGTGACCAGGCACTCCTCGTAGTGGGAGCGGTTGAAGATGCCGATATGGCCTCGCTCGGGCAGCGCAATCGCGTGGCGCCAGAGGAAATCATGATCGAGCTCCTTGGTGCTCGGCGCCTTGAAGGCATGGACCTCGCAGCCCTGCGGATTGATGCCCTCGAAGATCGCCTTGATCGCACTATCCTTGCCGGCGGCGTCCATGGCCTGGAGCACGATCAGCAGCGACCAGCGGTCCTGGGCGTAGAGCTTCTCCTGAAACTCGATCATCCGCTTCTTGTTGGCGTCGAGAATCTCCTGCGCCTTTTCCTTGTCGAGGTCGCCCTTCTCGTCGGTCTTGTAGTCCTTGAGGTGAAACTTGCCCGATCCGTCGTAGCGGAACGGCGCAATGTAGCGGTCAAGTTCCTGGGCGAGCGATTTGGACGGCTTCTTGCTCATGAGCGCGGGGCACCTTGCGTTGCGGCTTCAATCGGTCGAGCAGGCTACCAAGGATACCCTTGGGAAGGAATATGATGAAAAGCACCAGCAGCACGCCATAGACGAGGTTGTCCCAGCCGACCGCCTTGGTGCCGAAGCCGATACGCAGGGTTTCCGCCAACAGAATGGTGATGACAGCGCCAAAGGTCGGGCCGAGCGAGACGAACAGGCCGCCGACGATGGCCGCGAACACCATCTGGAGCGACACCGCGATGCCGCTGACGGTGTCGGGGGTGATGAACATCTGGTACTGGCAATAGATTGCGCCGGCGAGCGCCGTCATCACCGCACTGAGCAGCGTGATCTTCAGCTTCTCCGCGGTGACGTCGACGCCGGCGGCGGCCGCGGCATCCTCGTCCTCCGAGATCGCCTCAAGCGCGTAGCGGGCCATGCTGCGGTCGACCCAGTGCCAGACCACGATGCCGAAAAGCCAGACCCCGAGCGCGATCAGATACCAGGTCGTCTTGTCGTCGAATTGCAGCGCCAGCAGCTTGTTGCCCGTGGCTCGGTTTGGCGTATAGCCGAGCGAGCCGCCGGTATAGTCGCGCGTCGCCGTGATGACCTGGAGCACGATGCCCGACAGCGCCAGCGTCACCAGCACGAAATAATGTCCGGTGATGCGGAAGCGGAAGCAGGGATAGCCGACGATCAGCGCCAGCGCACCCGCCGCAACCATGCTGATGGGAATGCCGATCCAGGGCGACCAGCCCAGATGATTCCAGAGCAGCGCGGTGACATAGGCGCCGATCCCCATGAAGCCGCCATGGCCGAGCGAGACCAGACCGAACCGTCCCATCATCGACCAGGAGGTGTAGGCGAACGACCAGATCAGGATCAGCACCAGGATGTGCAGATGATAGGGATCGCGATAGACGAAGGGCAGCGCGATCAGCGCCGCCAGCCCCACCGCCCATGCCGCAAGCCGCCCCTGCCCCATCATCGGCGCCTCGCAAGCAGGCCCGCGGGCCGGATGAACATCATGACGATGAAGAAGGCGAAGGCGAGCACGTAACCCCATTCGAGATCGGAGAACAGGCCGCCGAGCGAGATGATCTCGGCGAACACGAACGCGGCGATGAAGCCTCCGATGAAATTGCCCAGGCCCCCGAGCACGCAGATCAGGAAGGTGATCGGTCCGAAGGAGAGGCCGACGAAGGGATGCACGTCATATTGCAGCACCAGCAGGCAAGCGGCGAGCCCAGCCAGCGCGCCGCCGAGCGCGGAGGTGATGAGATACATTCTCTTCGTGTCGACGCCCATCAGCGCCATGATCTGCCGATCCTGGGAGATGGCGCGGATCGCGGTGCCGGTGAAGGTGCGGGTCATGAACAGGTACACTGCGACCATGCCGACCAGCGCGGCCAGAAAGGATAGCAGCCGCGCGTAGCTGAAATTCATGTCGCCGAAGGCGAGCACCGGCAGGCGGATGCCGAGATTGCGGAAGTCGATGCCGAAGGCGACGGTGGCAAAGCTCTGGAGCACGAACAGCACCCCGCCTGTCGCAAGCAGCTGGTTGATCGGCGGCGCGGTGAGCAGCGGCGCGATCACGAGGTAGTGCAGCGCGGCGCCGAGGATCGCGACGAGCAAAATGGTGAACGGCGCTGCGATGAAGTAGCTGAGGCCGTAATACTGCACGATGAAATACATGGCGTACATGCCGATCATCACCAGCTCTGCGTAGCAGATCCAGGTCACGTCGATGACGCCAAAGATCAGATTGAGCCCGAGCGCGAGCAGTGCCAGCACGCCGCCGAGCAGGATGCCGTTGATCACGGCCTCCAGCAGATAGATGTCGAAAATGCCCAAAAAAGCTTGCATGCCTGCATGAACCTCATACCCCGAGATACGCTTCCTTGACCGTGTCACTCGCCAGCATCTCGGCCGAGGTGCCGGACGCCCGGATCGTGCCCGCCTCGATCAGATAAGCGCGATCAACCACTTTCAGCACCTGCTGCACGTTCTGCTCGACGATCAGCACCGTCAGGCCGCGGGCGCGGATTCGCTTCACCAGCTCAAACACCTGCTGCACCACGACTGGCGCCAGCCCCGCCGACGGCTCGTCGAGCAGCAGGAGTTTTGGATTCGACATCAGCGCGCGGCCGATCGCGCACATCTGCTGCTCGCCGCCGGACATGGTGCCGGCCATCTGGTGGCGGCGCTCCTTCAGGCGCGGAAACAGGTCGAACACGACATCCAGCCGCTCGGCATAGTGGCCGCGCGCCTCCTTCATGAAGGCGCCCATCTTGAGATTATCGTCGACCGTGAGCTGCGGAAACAGCCGCCGGTTCTCCGGCACATGGGCGATCCCGAGGCTGACGATCTTGTGCGGCGGCGTCGCCACGACGTCGACGCCCTCCATCCTGATCGACCCGCGCGTGGGACGGATCAGGCCGGAGATGACGCGCATCAGCGTGGTCTTGCCGGCGCCGTTCGGACCGATGACGCCGACGGCCTCGCCCGCCTTCACGTCGAGATTGACGTCGAACAGCGCCTGGAACGTGCCGTAACCCGCGCTGACCGAACGAAGCTCCAGCATCGTCTAGCCTCCCGAGCGGCGGCGCGCTTCCGCCGCCGCGGCCTGCGTGGTCTCGGCATCGGTGCCGAGATAGACCTCGATGACGCGCGGGTCGCCGGCAACCGCGCTCGGCAACCCTTCCGAGATCTTCTCGCCGTGGTCGAGCACCATCACGCGGTCGACGACGCGCATCAGCACGCCCATGATGTGCTCGACCCAGATGATGGTGATGCCGAGCTCGTCACGGATGTTGCGCAGCATGTCCGCCGCCTGGTCCATCTCGGTCTCGTCGAGACCGCCGAGGCTCTCGTCGGCAAGCAGCAGTTTCGGCGCGGTGGCGAGCGCCTTCGCAAGTTCGAGCTTCTTCAGGCCGGCTGCGCCCAGGCCATCGACGCTGGCATGGCGATCGGTCGGCAAGCCCACCATCGCAAGTGACCGCTCGGCCGCCTCCTCCGCCCTGGCACGACTGTGGCGCCCCTGGCCGTAGAAGCCGGCCAGCGCGACATTCTCGAAAATTGTCAGGCGTCGGAACGGCCGCGGAATCTGGAAGGTGCGGCCGATGCCGCTGTTGATGATCCGGTGCGGCGCAAGGCCCGCGATCTCGGCGCCGCCGAACAGGATCGAGCCGGATGTCGGCGCCAGCGTGCCGGAGAGCATGTTGAAGATCGTGCTCTTGCCAGAGCCGTTGGGGCCGATCAGGCCGAGGATCTCGCCCTGATCGACCCGAAACGACACGTTGTTGACAGCGGTGAAGCCACCAAACCGCTTCACCAGCCCGCTGACTTCCAGCACCGCCCTGCTCCGCCGCTACTGGTTGCTGTAGGTGGTGCCCTTCGGCAGCGGCAGCACAGCCTCGCGCTGCGCCTGGCTCTTGGGCCACACCACAGAGGATTTGTCGTCGATGTACTGGATCACGACCGGGAACGAGCGCTCGTTCTGCCCGGCCATCGGCGTGCCCTCGCCGTAGAACTTGACGCCGAAGCCCAGCATGGTCCCGCCTTCGGGGATGTCGGTGTCGAGCGCGGCCTTGCGCAGCGCGTCGGGATCGACGCCGCCATACTTCTTGATCGCGCGCGGCAGCACATCACTCATGAACACGTAAGTGTTGGACGCGCCGATGCCGACATGCGCCGAGCGGATGGCAACGCCGGGCCTGATCTTGTCGAACTCCTCGCCGACCATCTTGATGACGGGCGGGAGCTTGGGATCCATGGTCTTCTGGTTGGCGAGCCAGATCGATATCGGGTCGGTGTTGAAGATGTAGGTGGCATCAACCCCCATCCCCTCTTTCAGCTTCTCGTAGACGCCGTAGCCGGCACCATGGCCCATCAGCGCGCCGAACTTCAGCCCCTGCTCGCGGGCCTGGCGCAGCAGCAGCGTGATGTCGGGGTTGTAGCCGGTGTGGAAAATGACATCGGGCTTGGCACGCTTCAGCTTGGTCACCAGCGCGGAGAGATCGGGCGCCGTCGCCGAATAGCCTTCCTTCATCACGACGTTGAAGCCCGCCTTCTTCGCGCCGGCCTCGTTACCCCTGGAGACGTCGACGCCATAGGCGCCATCCTCGTGGATGATGGCGACGCGCAGGTCCTTCGGCTCCTTGTCGAACTTCGCCTTGGCATTCTGTGCGATGAAATCCATCGTCATCATGCCGAACTGGTCGCCGCTCGCCTGCGGGCGGAACACGTATTTGTAGCCCTTGTCGTTGAACACGGCCGACGAGATGCAGGTCGTCATCCACATGAACTTCTTGAGCTGCTCGACGCGGGCGGCGACCGGCACGCATTGCGCCGAGGAGAAGAAGCCGAGCACCATGTCCACCTTCTCCTGCTCGAGCAGGCGGACGGATTCGTTGATGGCGATGTCGGGTTTGCTCTGCGCGTCGGCATAGACCGCCTCGATCTTGTAGCCCTCGACGCCGGTCTTGGCGAAATGGTCGAGAATAATTTTTGCGCCGATATAACCGAGCTCAGATCCACCGCCCGCGAGAGGCCCGGTCAGGTCGAAAACAACGCCGATCTTGATCTTCTTCTCTTGAGCCTGGGCCGAAGCCATCAAGCCCGTCGCTGATATCGCGACCAACAGCCCACGTACCAAGCGGGCAGCCATGCGCAGGCGCATCAAAACCTCCCTGGACGATTGTGCATTGCAGTCTTCTTGCTTTTGCTTTTTGGCCCATCACATGGGCTGGGGGCAGCGATGTCAAGCCTCGCGCTTCAGCGCGACGCGAACTGCTGCTCGATAAAGGCCGTGACAAATCGCGGCATGGTCGGCGTGAGATCACTCATCCCGCGCACGAGATGAATGGCCGACAACTCCGGTTCGGCTTCGCGGGCGAGATTGGCCTCGATCCGGGCCTGGGCCACGTCACCCGGCATGTCCAGGTTGATAATTTGAATCATTGCAATCGACGGACCGGTGACGACGCAGTGCCAGTCCGGCTGGGCCCGGTAGTCGGCCGCGGTCAAGCCGGTCTCTTCCCCGAGTTCGCGGATGACACTGCCGGGAATGTCGAGCGCGCCATCACTGACGTCGTCGAGATCGGGCGTGCCCGAGGGGAAATAGATGCGGCCCGCATTGGCGGTGTGCTGCGCCATCTCGCCCATAATGAAGGCGCCGTCGGAGGCGCGCAGCGCGCCCATGCCAAAACCGTTGAACACCGCCTTGTCGGGAAAGCCCCAGTCGCGCCAGGCGAGGAAGCTCGCGAAATCCGTCTCGAAATAGGTGGCGGCGAGATGGCCGTCCGTGAACACGGCATCGCGCCCGAGCAGGACGCGGCCGTTCCACATCTTCGGCCGCTCGCGCTGCTTCTCGGCGAAATGCGCAGCAATTTCGGCGCGGCGCTCTTCGGCGAACGGCCAGGCGATCGGCCGCACGGCAAGATCAAGCGTCGTGACGCGATGAATGACCAATGACGTCATGACAGCTGATTACAATGCCTTCGCGTCAGTTATTTGGCGTTCCCTGTGGTCCTCTTGGCCTGATCGACGTACTTGTTGGTAAAGGTCTTGCTGACGTCGATCTTGGCGGCGGCCACCTCGGGCGAGCCGACGCTGAACACCGCGAGCACGGCGTCTGCGCCCTTCGGGTCCATCTTGCCGGTTTCGGAGAACATCGGGATCGTGTTCTTCAGCGCGGCGAGATAAAGCTCCTTGTTCTTGCCGACCATCTCGTCCGGCATCTTCGCCATGATCTCCTCCGGCGAATGCGAATGGATCCAGCCGATCGTGGCCAGCATTGCGTTGGTGAGCGCCTGCGTTTCCTTCTCGTGGCCGTTGATCCAGGCCACGGTCGAGTACAGCGCGCCGCCCGGATATTCGCCGCCGAACGTCTCGAGCGTGTCCTTCTGGGTCCGGGTGTCGCTGAGGATGCGCAGATCCTTGTGGCTGCCCTGGAGCACGGTGACGGAGGGATCGAGCATCACGGCGGCGTCAATCTGCCCCTGCTCCATCGCGGCCACGGCGGTGGCGCCGAGGCCGACGCCGATCACGGCGGTGCCGGCGGGATCGAGCCCGTTCTTCTTGAGCAAATATTTGAGGAAGAAGTCGGTCGAGGAGCCCGGTGCGCTGACGCCGACCTTCTTGCCGGCGAGATCCTTGATCGACTTGATTTCGTTCGTGTGCGACGGCGAGACCACCAGCACGAGGCCGGGATAACGGTCATAGACCACGAAGGCTTGAAGCTCTTGCTTCTTGGCGGCGAGGTTGACGCAATGGTCGAAATAGCCGGAGACCACGTCGGCGCTGCCGCCGAGCACGGCCTTCAGCGCGTCCGAGCCGCCCTTGAGGTCCACGAGCTCGACATTGAGGCCCGCCTTCTCGTATTCGCCGAGTTGCTTGGCCAGCACCGTGGGCAGATAGCACAGGCAGGCGCCGCCTCCGATCGCGATGGTCACCTTGCTTTGCGCCGCGGCAAGACCGGTGGTGAGCGTCAGCGCGAGCAGCGCGCCGGCGAGCCTGGCAATCGTGTTCTTCATTGGTTTCCTCCATTCGGCCGGCGGCACCATAGAGCAGCGGGACTGGCTTGAGAAGCACTGCCAAAGTGCGACTCGCCATCAGCCTTTCGGCACAATAGCATGGGTCCACAAGAACAATTCTTGATGGGGAGGATCATCCATGAATCGCCTTGCAATCGGCCTGTCGATCGCCGCCGCTTTTGCCGCCGGATGCGGCGCAAACCAACTGCTCCGGCCGGCGCTGGCCGCGGAGAACGTCACCGCGCAGATCATCCATACCGGCGAGATGGAAGGCGACGCGCTCGGGCCCGCCAACAATGTCGGCTACCGTTCCAAGATGTTTGCCAGCGCCGACGGCGCCACCATCTCGATCCAGGTCGGCAATGTGCCCAAGCACATGCATCCCAACACCAACGAGATCCAGTACATCCTGGACGGGACCGGGACGATCTGGCTCGGCGACAAGGAGGTGACGGTGAAACCTGGCGACCTCGTCATCATCCCCAAGGGCACGCCGCATGGCGGCACCAAGCCGATCAGCGGTCAGGTCAAGGCCATCGCGATCAAGACGCCGCCGCAGGCGCCCGATGACACCAAGCTGCTGGATTAAGCTTTCGCAATATTGGGGCTCGCGCCAACGCGCGGGCCCGTTCCGTGAATCCCGGCGCTAGATCGGGCGCGTCTGCTTCCGGATCTCGTTCGCGATCGGCTTGAGGGTGTCTCCCGGAAGCTGGCCGACGAGCGTGTAACCCATGCCGCCATCCGCCCACACGAAGCCCGCGACATCGCCGGTCGATTGCGGCATCATCGGCGTATCCAGATTGCGGTTGCTCATCGGACGCGTCAGCACGACAAGCCGGTCGCCGTGATCGTCATCGTACATGAACATCGCGGCCGGGCCGTGCGACGTCGCAACCAGGCGACCGCCCATCAGACGATAGCCGGATACAGAGAGATCCGGCACCTTGACCGGCTGCTTCAACCGCCTGGAGACCCATTGCGTGAGCTCGGCACTGTCGGACGCGCGTATCTCGACCGGCCGCACGCGGTCCGGTGCGTAAACGCCATACGAATAGGCTGCCTCCTGTGCCAGCGCAGACAGTCCGTTCGAGCCCTCCTGCAAGACGCCGCGCATGGTCCACCCGCCGAGACCGCCGATGCCGAGAAGCAACATCGCAGCGATCGCCCACCACGCCCGCATGGGAGACCGCCTCCGGCTCTCGATGATGTGCGACAGATTCAGCTCGGCCGGCAACGGCTCGTCGGCGATCGACGCAAACGCCCCGCGCAGCTGCTCGCGCTGGGTGGCGAAGGCCGCAACGCGCGCGGCGACATCCTGATGATCGTCCAGATAGGATGCGACCTCCGCGCGCCGCTCAGGCTCGAGCGCCTGGTCGACATAGGCGTGGAGATCGTCCTCGGTGATCGGCCGCCGGTTCATTTCACGCCCCGCAATGCTACGACGTTCCCTGGAGCCACGCCCTCCATCTCCTGCAATAGCCTCTCCCGCGCGCGCGACAGGCGTGACATCACGGTCCCGACCGGGATCTTCAGCACTCCCGCGGCGTCCGCGTAGGATAGATCCTCAACCGCAACAAGCAACAACACGGCACGCTGCTCTTCCGGCAGTCTCGCAAGCTTTTTCAGGACATCCTGATAGATCAGCCTGTGCTCCTGCGCGGCGGCACTGACAAGCTCACGCTCGCCTGCGTCGTCGATCGGCATATGCCTGCCCCGCGCCGTCGCCTGGCGGAATTGCGTGACCGCCAGATTGTGGAGGATGCTGAACAGCCAGGCGCGCACGCTGCCGTCGCGCCGCTGATGCCAATGGCTGACGGCACGCTCCAGGCAATCCTGGACCAGATCATCGGCAGCCACGCGATCGCGCAAAAGCGCGCGCGCGTAGCGGCGGAGCGCGGGGATAAGCGGCTCGACCTGAACCAGCATGTCCTTCACGAGCCGCTCCACCTGCCCTTTGCCGACGTCGGACGGCGCGTCATCGCGCCTCGATCTGGACCGCCTCACCAGGCATGGCCGCGTCACCGGCCGCAATCACCAGGTACCGCCTTGCTTCAGCGGCGGACTGGTCGACGATCTGCCGGATCGGACCGGCCACATTGACGATGGCGGATCCAGCCGGATTGGTCATGAACGCCGCCAACGGCTGCAACGGGCCACTGCCATCGCCATGCTCCGCCAGGGCAAGCACATATTTCTGCTTGGGCTGAAGTCCCGTCACCGAAGCCTGCAAGATCTGGATCAGGCCCTGATCGAACAGCGACACGCTGGTCGGCGCCGTGCCGTCCTTTGCACCGTCCTTCGACGCAAGCGTGAGATGAGCGACCTGCCCGGCGACGCCGAGTGCCTGCAAATTCTGGCGGTCATCAGGGTTAGGCGCGGCATTTGGAACATACGCGATCGCCTGCGGCGCCTGGCCGATCGGAACGTTCCCGACCACTTTATTGGTCGCCGTGTCGATGGCCGCGAGTGCGTCCGCGTTCTCCAGCCCCACATAGATGCGTGTGCCGTCGCCGGACGGCCACACGCCGTGCGGAAGATTACCGACCGGGATCGTCGCGACCTGCGAGAAATCGTCGGTGCGGAACACTTTTACTTCGTTCAGGCCACCGATGGTGACGTAGGCGAACGTGCCCTTGGCGGTGTGCGCGAAGTTGACGTGGTTGGTGATCGGCCCGGTATCGATCGTCTTGATCGCGTTGAACGGTGGCCTGGCGTTGAACACCTGTGTCCGGCCGACGTCCTTCAGCGTGAACCACACCTGGTTTCCATCCGGCGTCGCCGCGATGTTCGGGCAGAACGGGCTCTCCTGCTTCACCGTGGCGACGATCTTATGCTCGGCCACCGCGACGACGTCGGTCTCGGGATTGAACGACGAGCAGATGTAGCCGTATTTGCCGTCGGGTGAGAAAATCTGCATGCCTGGCCCGTTCGGGGTCGTGATGCGGGTCTTCTCCTTGAAGCTGATTGGATCGATGACGGAGATGTAGTTCTCGCCGCGAACGGTGACCCACACTTCCTTGCCGTCCGGCGTGAAGAACGCCTCGTGCGGCGATCGTCCGACGTAAGTGATATGCTTGACCGCGTTGGTCGCGGTGTCGATGAAGCTCACCGAATTCGAGCCGATCGACACCACGGCGAGCGTCTTGTGATCGGGCGAGAAGCCCATGCCATGAACGAGCACCTGCCCCTTGTAGAGCGGGCTGAAATTGCCGGGTTGGGGGTCGCCCAGCCGGATCACGCCAAGCAGCTTGTTGTCGACGGGATCGGTGACCGAGACCGTATTCGAGAACTGCTCTGCGGCGTAAACACGGTCGTGGTGGCTCACCGGAATATCGGCAGCGGACAACGCGCCCGGTGCCTGCCCTGCCCACGCGACCGAACCGGTCGCAAGCATCGTGGCCGCCAGGAAAATGCTCTTCATCATAGTGCTTCGTGACGTGGTCATCTGCGACTCCTACTTCTTCATTCCCGTGGACATATCCATCTGCATGCCCGGATGATGATGAACGGTCGTGTTGGGAGCTGAGGGCGGCTGGGTCGGGGCGGGCGTGGTGTCTGTCGCCGGCTCGCCGATCGCGAGCTTCATGGCCGCGATCTCCTGCATCTGGTCGACGATGATTTCCTGGGCGATGCGCCGCAGCTGCTCGTTCTTGCCATAGCGCAATTCGATGACCGCCATGTCGATCGCGCCCTGATGATGCGGGCTCATCATTGCGACGAAGTCGCGATCGATGTCGCCGGTCGGCTTGGCCGCCATGCCGTTCATCATCTTGGTCATCGCCGCTTCGTTTTCTTCCAGAAACGCACGCTCCTCCGTGCTCACCGCGGCCGGCGGGGCGGCCGGATGGGATTCATGCGCGAACACGAGCAGCGGGAGTGCGAACGCGACCAGAATTGGCACGGCAAGGAACGCCGCTCCGAGGCCGGGCCTGGGCCATCGGCATCTGCCTGCGAACACCGCTACGGCGCGGCGGAACTGTGAGGGGGGCATCCTGAACTCCCATGCAGGTGGTTGCATGGGGGTATGACGTATGGCCGCGCGTTCTATTCCGGGCGGTCAATCACATAAACGTCAGCAGGCAACGAGGCGGCCTACCCGCGCCCGTCCACGGTCGGCCGCCAGACCAGCAGCCTGCGCTCAACCAGCGTCACCCCGAAGTCGATCAGGATGACGAAGGCCGACAACACGAACATGCCGGCGAACACACCGGCGACGTCGAAGATGCCTTCGGCCTGCTGGATCAGATAGCCGAGCCCTGCCGCCGATCCCAGATATTCGCCGACGACCGCGCCGACCACGGCGAAGCCGACCGAGGTGTGCAGCGAGGAGAACATCCACGACAGCGCCGACGGCCAATAGACGTGCTGCATCAGCTGCCGCTCGCTCATGCCGAGCATGCGGCCATTGTCGAGCACGGTGCGGCTGACTTCCTTGACGCCCTGATAGACGTTGAAGAACACGATGAAGAACACCAGCGTCACGCCGAGCGCGACCTTGGACCAGATGCCGAGGCCCAGCCACAGCGCGAAGATCGGCGCAAGCACGACGCGGGGCAGCGCGTTGACCATCTTGACGTAGGGGTCGAACACTGCGGCAACCAGCGGCTGGCGCGCGAACCAGAAGCCGACCAGCACGCCGCCGAGCGATCCGATCACGAACGCCAAAATCGATTCCGTCAACGTGATGCCGAGATGCTTCCAGATCACGCCGGACGAGAACCATTTGACGATCTGACTGAACACGTCGACCGGGTTGGAGAAGAAGAACGGCGGCAACAGGATTTTTCCGAACACCGGCACGGTCGCAAAGAGCTGCCACAGTACGAGGCAGACGACGGCGACCAGGACCTGCAGCGCAAGCAGCGTCACGCGCGACATCAGATCGCCTCCGCCGCTTGGGTCGATTGCGCGTAGCCCTTCATCACCTCGTCCTTGAGCACGCTCCAGATCTCGCGGTGGAGCGCATGGAACTCCTTATCCAGCCGCACCTCGAAAATATCGCGCGGGCGCGGCAGGCTCACGCGCCAGTCGCCGATGATGCGCGAGGACGGCCCCGCCGACATGATCACGACGCGGTCGGCGAGTGCGATCGCCTCTTCGAGATCATGGGTGACAAACAGCACGGCCTTGCGGTCGGCATTCCAGAGGTCGAGCAGCAGATTGCCCATGACCTGGCGGGTCTGCGCATCGAGCGGCCCGAACGGCTCGTCCATCAGGAGTATCTTTGGGTCGCGGATCAGCACCTGCGCCAGCGCCACGCGCTTGCGCTGGCCGCCGGAGAGCATGTGCGGATAGCGGTTGGCGAAGGCCCCGAGGCCGACGG
Source organism: Bradyrhizobium sp. P3_C3 (assembly GCF_056402655.1). Classification (NCBI taxonomy): domain Bacteria; kingdom Pseudomonadati; phylum Pseudomonadota; class Alphaproteobacteria; order Hyphomicrobiales; family Nitrobacteraceae; genus Bradyrhizobium; species Bradyrhizobium sp. P3_C3. The sequence goes on from NZ_JBFUGY010000004.1 coordinate 212,498, forward strand.
AAGTCAGCCATTTTTGCGCGCGCTGCAGCGCCTCGGCGCGGGGCGTGCCCGCGATCTCGAGCCCGATCGCGACATTGTCGAGCGCGGTCTTCCAGGGGAACAGCGCATCGGCCTGGAACAGGTAGCCGGCATCCCGGTTCAGCCCCGCGAGCGGCCGGTCGAATATCTTGATGCTGCCGGCGGCGGGCTTGAGCAGGCCGGCCGCGACGTTGAGCAGGGTCGATTTCCCGCAGCCGGTCGGCCCGACGATGGCGACGAACTCGCCCTGCGCGACCGAAAGATGGGCCTTCTCCACCGCCGTATAGACCCGGTCGTCCCCCAGCCGGAACGCGACCTTGGCGTCTTCCAGCGCCACTGCCGTGGGCGTCGTCATGTGTTCCCTCCGAACTTGGCCCGATGCCTTAGCCGCTCGCGCGGCCAAGTTCAATCGAGCCGCCAAGCGTGCTACGCATGGGCTCCGTCGCCTCCTTCACCCTCCCCTGGAGGGGGAGGGTCGGTGCGCATGAAGCGAAGCGGAATGCGGATCGGGGTGGGGTGACGGTCTCTCCACGTCCAACACCGCCCCTGTTGAGAGATCACCCCACCCCGCCCGCGCTTCGCGCGAGCGACCCTCCCCCTCCAGGGGAGGGTAAGGAAGAGTGAGCCGCGTCGAATGCCTTCCAAACCTGCCATCAGCTATTCCCACGTCAGCAAGAACTTCGGCTCACTCAAGGCCGTCGACGATGTGTCGCTCGACATCGCCGAGGGCGAATTTCTGGCCATCGTCGGCGGCTCCGGCTCCGGCAAGACCACGCTGCTTCGGCTCGCCAACCGGCTGATCGAGGTCGATGCCGGCACGATCACGGTCGAGGGCGAGGATGTGCAAACCGTCGATCCGGTCGCGCTGCGGCGCCGGATCGGCTACGTCTTCCAGAGCGGCGGGCTGTTTCCGCATCTGAGCGTCGCCGACAATATCGGGATCACGCCAATGCTGCTGGGCGCACCGGCAGCGGACATCACCGCGCGGGTCGACGAGCTGCTCGAGCTCGTGCAACTCGACCGTCGCGCGCATCGCGATCGCCTGCCCGAGGCGCTCTCCGGCGGCCAGCGCCAGCGCGTCGGGGTGGCGCGGGCGCTCGCGGCGCGGCCCCGCATCGTGCTGATGGACGAGCCGTTCGGCGCGCTCGATCCCCTCACCCGCGATGCGCTCGGCGAGGATTTTCGCGAGCTGCATCGCAAGCTCGGCCTGACCACCGTCATGATCACCCATGACATGACGGAGGCGATCCTGCTCGCCGACCGCATCGCGGTGATGCGCGGCGGACAAATGCTGGCGCAGGGCACGCCCGCGGAACTCTCGAACAGCAGCGACGCCTATGTGCTGGAGCTGCTGCGCACGCCGCGGCGCCAGGTCGAGCGGCTGAACGCACTGCTGCCGCAGAGCGGTGCGGCATGAGCCTGTTCGCCGATCCGCGCTGGGGCGAGGCGCTGTCGCATCTGCCCGACTATCTCGGCAACCATGTTCGGGTCAGCCTCGCCGCGCTCGCGCTTGGCCTCGCCGTCAGCCTGCCGCTGGCGATCCTGACGCGCAACCGCCCGGCCCCGCGCGCCGTCCTGCTCGCGCTCGCAAGCATCGTGCAGACGGTGCCCGGCTTGGCACTGCTCGCGCTGTTCTATCCGCTGCTGCTGCTGGTCGCGTCCTTGACACTCGCCTGGTTCGGAATCTCCTTCTCGGCTTTCGGCTTCCTGCCGGCGATGCTGGCGCTCGCGCTCTATTCGATGCTGCCGGTGCTGCGCAACGGTATCACGGGCCTCAACGGCATCGATCCCGCGCTGATCGAAGCCGCCAAAGGCGTCGGCATGACCGCGCGGCAGTCGCTCATCATGGTCGAGTTGCCGCTGGCGCTGCCGGTGATGATGGCCGGCATCCGCACCGCGGCGGTGTGGGTGATCGGCACCGCGACCCTGTCAACGCCGATCGGGCAGACCAGCCTCGGCAATTACATTTTTGCCGGGCTTCAGACCCAGAACTGGGTGTTCGTGCTGTTCGGCTGCTTTGCCTCGGCCCTGCTCGCGCTCGCCGTCGATCAGCTGCTCGGCCTGATCGAGAGCGGCTTGCGCCACCGCAGCCGCCTGCCTGCCGCGCTCGGCGGCATCGGGATCGCGGCGCTGGTCCTCGCAACGCTGGTGCCGACGATGGGACGCTCGTCGCAGAGCTATGTCGTCGGCGCCAAGACGTTCGCCGAGCAATATGTGCTGTCGGCCCTGCTGAGGGACCGCCTCCAGGCCGCCGGCCTCTCCGCGACCGCACGGTCGGGTCTCGGCTCCAGCGTGATCTTCGAGGCGCTCAAGGCCGGCGACATCGATCTCTATGTCGATTATTCGGGTACGTTGTGGGCCAACCAGCTGCACCGCACGGACATCAAGCCGCGCGCGGAGTTGTTGGCGGAGCTCAAGACAGCGCTCGCGAAGGACCATATCACCCTGCTCGGCGAGCTTGGCTTCGAGAACGCCTATGCGCTGGTGATGCCGAAGAAGCGCGCCGAAGCGCTCGGCATCCGCACCATCGCCGATCTCGCCGCGCATGCACCGGCGCTGTCCATCGCCGGCGACTACGAATTCTTCTCGCGCCCCGAATGGGCAGCGCTGCAAAAATCCTATGCCCTCTCGTTCCGCGCCCAGCGCCAGATGCAGCCGGATTTCATGTATGCGGCCGTCGCCAGCGGCGAGGTCGACGTGATCGCCGGCTACACCAGCGACGGACTGATCGCGAAATACGATCTGGTCGTGCTGGACGATCCCAGGCACGCGATCCCGCCCTACGACGCGATCCTGCTGCTGGCGCCGAAGCGCGCCGGCGATGAGCGACTACAGGCCGCGCTCAAGCCGCTGCTCGGCAAGATCGACATCGCGACAATGCGCGAGGCCAATTTGCGCGCCAGCGGCAACGACGCGAATTCATCGCCGGATACGGTGGCGAAGTGGCTTTGGGAGAAGGTGGGCAAGCGGTAGGCCCGGATTTCGTAGGGTGGGCAAAGGCGCGTAAGCGCCGTGCCCACCGTCTCTCAACACGAGCAACGGGATGGTGGGCACGCTTCGCTTTGCCCACCCTACGATCTGGGTCTGCGTAGCGATCAACGCTACAGCCCCCGGATGATCCCGGCATTGATCAGCAGCCGGTTGAGCCGCCGCGCCTCGGCGCCGTCCTTGCAGCCGTAGAAGATGCCTTTGCAGCGGAGCATGATCTGCTTCTGCTCGGCAAAGGAGGGATCGAGCGGAATACCGGCGGCTTCCTGAATCACCAGCGGGAGATAGGGGCCGTCGACCGTGTCCATCACGGCCTCGCTCTTCACCGGCTCGAAATTGATAGCGTCGATCGCGTAATAGGTCGCGTAGAGACGCGGGTCGTAAGCGTCGAGCTTCTTGCCGAGCGCGCCCTCGTCGAGCCCGGGCTCGAGGAGGTTCGGCGCAAACTCAGGCTGGTGATCGCCGTAGCGCACGATCAGGAAGGGCTCGCCGGGAAAATTTTTCTTCAGCCCCGCCACAAACGCTCTGTACTGCTCGGCGCTCATCGCCTGCCGGCGCAGATATTCGTCGATGGACGCCACATTATTGCCCGGCGCGCGCCAGTTCGGCAGCAGGTCGGGGCGGAAGCGCGTCTCCCAGGGGAAATGATTGGCGCCGAGATAGATGAAGGTGAACAGCGGCTTGTTCGGCGGCTGCTGGCCCATCAGCTGGAGCGCCTTGTCGTAGAAGAAGGAGTCCGGCTCGACGTCCTTGGCGCCGAGATCCTTCGAGTCGAGGAAGCGTTCGACGCCGGTCGTCACCTGAAAGCTGCGTGCGCCCATGAAGCCGCCATAGGCGGGATAGAGCGATAGCGTGTCATAGCCGCAGCGGCGCAGCGCCAGCGGCAGGCCGCGCTCGACGCGGTTCGAGGCGATGCGCGTCACGAAATAGGCGAAGCGGCCGAACGAGCGCGAGGAGAGGCCAGCGAGCACGTTGTATTCGGTGAACCAGCTCGGCCCGCCATTGCTTTCGGCCAGGAACGTGCGCTGCTTGCCGTCAAAGGATTTGAAATGATCGCCATAGCGCGGCGGCACCTTGATGCCCTGGGCGGCGCGGATGTCGAAGCTCGATTCATCATGGACCATGATGATGTTCGGCCGGCGACCCGCGGGGTGGCAGGCATCCACCAGCGGCATGTTGAGCCGCTCGTTGGTCGATGCCGCCGACTCCATGAAGCCGTATTGCGCGAAGTCGGAAACCGCGCTGACGCCGGAGCGGAAGAATTTCGAGAGATAGCCGTCGTCGTAATAGCCGCGCCAGGCTTCATCAGGATGATAGAGCGAATAACCGACCAGCACAGAAAGGCAGGCAAGCATAGAGGCGAGCGCCGGCAGGCGGCGGATGCGAAACGGATCGAGCCACCACAGCGCATACATCAGCGGCAGCGTGACGAGGCCGGTCCCAATCACCGACCAGCGCAGGTTCGGGAAGATCGTGAACAGGAACGCCACGGTGTCGCGGTCGATCATCATCAGGTCGATGAAGTTGACCGTCATCTGCACGACGTCGTGCTTGAGCCGCGACAGCAGCACCAGCACGACGACCATGGTCAGCGACAGCGCGCCCGACAATGCCGGCCGCCGCAAGAGCGTGATCCAGAAGAAATTGAGGATGCCCCAGGCGAGCACGAACGAAAGCCGCGAACCCAAATCGGTCTCGGTCTCGTACATGAGCGCGAGGGCGGCAAGATGCGGCGCGGCAACCGCAAGCAGGCGCCAGATGCCGAGCGCAGCAACGCTCGCCAGCACGGCGGTGGTGGCAGAAGGACCTGGATTCGGCGCGGACGCCATCGACGGCACGCAACTTCTGGTCCGGCGCGATGAATACCCAGCCGTCGGGCCGGCCTGCGGCGTTCGGCGCAGCCGGAAGCCTGCACCGTGTCATAAAACTGTAATTGAATGGTCACGGACAAGCAACGCGTGTCGCGGTCCGACCTGCGCTTAATGTTAGCAGGCGGCGAACAGCCGCACGGCCAACTCCATCCCCTCACCCTGAGGAGCCTGCGAAGCAGGCGTCTCGAAGGGCGAGGCCCGAGTGGGCCTGCATGGTTCGAGACGGCGCTACGCGCCTCGTCGCCGTGAGGGTCAGTCAGTTCAGGAGCCGCGGCTCGACTTCGCGATCCCCGCGATAAAGAGGTCGATCACGCCTTCGGCCATCCGCTCGGTCTCGCCCTCCTCGACCCCCCAGCGCGGAAAGTGGCCGTCGAGATTCATCCGGGCAAAGCCGTAGACCAGGGCGCGGCCGGCGATCTGGATTCGCTTGAGGTCGGCCGACCGCAGCAGGCCCTGCTCCGCCGCGTCTGCCAGCATCCGTTCGGTCAGAGCGATCAGTTCGGCATTGTCGCGCGTCAGCTCCGCGGAGCTGCCATGGGCGAAGTAGCGCCCCGTGGAGATGATCTCGAAATGCGCGGGGTTGCGCATCGCCCAGCGCAGGTAGGCGAGCCCGAAGGCGCGGAAGCGGCCGAGCGGGTCGGTGGCCGGCGCCTGGTCCAGCGCCACCTCGATCTCGGCACGAAAGCGCCGCTGCGCCTCCCCGGCCACCGCCGCCATCAGCGCGTCGCGGTTGGGGAAGTGCCGGAACGGCGCCCCCGGCGAAACCGCGGCCCGGCGTGCGGCCTCGCGCACCGAGACTTCGGCACCCTCCGCAGCCAATTGCAGAGCGGCATCGATCAGCACGCGGCGAAGGTCGCCGTGATGATAGGGCCGGGCTTCTGGCGTTTGGCGGCGGACGCGCGGCTTGGACGGCTGTCGGGCGGGCATGGAGCTTCCTAGCATCACCCGAACGTGAATGTAAGCATCGATTACACCGTTGACGATCTCGCCCGCCCGAAATGTAATCGATGATTACATAAGGGAGGAGATCGCCATGTCACAACGCCAAAGCTGGTTCGAGGGCTGGCGGCTGCTCGCCGTGCTCACCCTGAGCCTGATCGCGCTCAGCCTGTGGATCGCGTCGATGCGGCAGTTCGAGGTCGAGGGCGTACGGATGGTGATCCGTTTCACGGCGCGAAGCTCGCTGCTGCTGTTCTGCCTTGCCTTCAGTGCTGCGGCGCTCGCACGGCTGTGGCCTAACGCCTGGACCCGCTGGCAGCGCCGCAACCGTCGCTATCTGGGCCTGAGCTTTGCGGCCTCCCACGCCATCCACGCAGGCGCGATCGTTGCCTTCGCCAAAATGGACCCGGCCGGCTTTGTGAAGGCCACCTCGGCCGCCTCCTACATCTTCGGCGGCATCGGCTATGCGTTCATCATCGCCATGAGCGCGACCTCGTTCGACCGCACCGCCGCGCTGCTCGGACCGCAGGCCTGGCGCGTGCTGCACCTCGTGGGCGGCTATTACCTCTGGTTCCAGTTCATGGTGTCGTTCGGCAAGCGCGTGCCGGCGATGCCGCTCTATGCCGCCTTCCTCATTCCGCTGCTCGCCGTGATGGCGCTGCGGCTGATCGCGATGGCCGCCCACCCCCGCCGACGGACGGCCGAAGCGAGCTGAACGTCGATCAGCCCTGCGGCAGGAACCCGAGGCGCTTGGCGATGATGCGATCGACCGTCCGTTTCGGCAACAATGCGCCGATCAGATGGCGCAGCGGGTCCGGTGTGATCTGGTAACGCACCTTGGGGCTCGCGGCGGTCAGCGCCTCGAACACGATTTCGGCGATCCGCTCGGCCGGCAGACCCTTCGCACCGAGGTCCATCATGAACGCCATGACCTTGTTCAGCGCCGGCAGATAGGGCGAGTTCTGATAGACGGAGAGATCGATCTCTTCGGCCTTGCTCCAGATCGGCGTCTTCACTGCGCCCGGGGCGACGATGATGACGTCGATCCCGAACAGCATCAGCTCACGCCGCAGGCTCTCCGACAGGCCTTCGATGGCGTGCTTGGAGGTGCAGTAAGGCGCCGACAGCGGATTGCCGTTCTTGCCGGCGACCGAGCTGATCATCACGATCCGCCCCTTCGGCCCCTTCAGCGATGGGTCCGCGCCGAGCAGCGGCCCAAAGGCTTGCGTCGCGATGACCGGGCCGATGACGTTGATGTCCATCTGGCGGCGGAAATCGTCGACCGACAATTCCAGGACCGGCCCCGCGACCGCAATGCCGGCATTGTTGACGAGCCCCGCCAGCGTGTCGCCAGCCAGCGCCTCGCGAACCTGGCGCGCAGCGGCGAGCACGGCGGCCTCGTCGGTAACGTCGAACAGGAGCGGCGTGAAGTTCGCGCCGAACTCCCCCCTGAGCCGGTCGGCGTCGGCCTGCTTGCGGACGCTGCCGAAGACGCGGTAGCCGCGCCCGATCAGAAATTTCGCAATGGCCCAGCCGATGCCGGTGGACGCGCCGGTGACGACGACAGATCGCATAGACCCCTCCCCCTCAAGTTCCCGCGATCATGGAGAGAAGGATGTGTCAGCGCAATGCCACCCAACGCTCAAAGGGACGTCGCGGGTGTCGATTCTTAAGATGAAGCGGCGCGCGAACTTCGCGACATGAGATTGATTGCGCCCTGAGGATGCAGGTGAAGATCCGAATCCTCGATCTTGAAGACGCTGGGCTTTTGGCGATTGCGGGCTTCTGGAGAAGTTATGAAAACGACGCGAGACCAAGAATGTGGTTTAAGCGTCAGTTCTTCGCGCTCAGAGGGCATGTCAGCTCGCGAAGAATTTGAATGAAGCGGCAATGCTTCGCGCGAGATGAAAGGAGCGAGACCGCCGTTCGCGATCTCGCTCCGATGTAGTCGAGAAGGTTTAAAATTTGGTTTGGCGAGCGAAGCTTGTGTTTCGCTCGTCATTTCGGGGCGCGATGAAGTCGCGAACCCGGAATGACGGCGCAGCCGTCAGTTCTTGCTCTTGTCGACCAGCGCGCCCTTCTTGATCCAGGGCATCATGTCGCGGAGTTTCGCGCCGACTTCCTCGATCGGGTGCGCGGCGAGCTTGGCGCGGGTCGCCTTGAACGAGGTCTGGTTGACCTTGTTCTCGAGCATCCAGTCGCGGGCGAACTTGCCGCCCTGGATGTCGGCGAGAACGCGCTTCATCTCGGCCTTGGTCTCCGCGGTGACGATGCGCGGACCGGTGACATACTCGCCGTACTCCGCGGTGTTGGAGATCGAGTAGTTCATGTTGGCGATGCCGCCTTCATAGATCAGGTCGACGATCAGCTTCACTTCGTGCAGGCACTCGAAATAGGCCATCTCCGGGGCGTAACCGGCTTCGACCAGGGTCTCGTAGCCGGCCTTGATCAGCTCGACCAGGCCGCCGCAGAGCACGACCTGCTCGCCGAACAGGTCGGTCTCGCACTCTTCCTTGAAGGTGGTCTCGATGATGCCGGCACGACCGCCGCCGACGGCGGAGGCGTAGGAGAGGCCGAGGTCATGGGCGTTGCCCGAGACGTCCTTGGCGATCGCGATCAGGCAGGGCACGCCGCCGCCGCGCTGATATTCCGAACGCACGGTGTGGCCGGGGCCCTTCGGTGCGATCATGAGCACGTCGAGGTCGGCGCGCGGGTCGAGCAGGTTGAAGTGGACGTTGAGGCCGTGCGCGAACACGAGGGCGGCGCCCTTCTTCATGTTGTCGTGCAGGTGCTCGCGATAAATGTCGCCCTGGAGCTCGTCCGGGGTCAGCATCATGACGAGGTCGGCCCATTTGGCGGCTTCGGCGACTTCCATCACCTTGAAGCCGGCGGCTTCCGCCTTCTTGACCGAGCCCGAGTCCTTGCGCAGCGCAATGGCGACTTCCTTGACGCCGGAGTCCTTGAGGTTGAGCGCATGGGCGTGGCCCTGGCTGCCATAGCCGACGATGGCGACCTTCTTGCCCTTGATCAGGTTCAGGTCGGCGTCGCGATCGTAATAAACACGCATAGTCGTTTCCTCGTTCAGGGCCAGAATCGGCCAAAGGTCAGTGTCCGAAGGGTGAAATTTGCGGATTTCGGGGGCTGTCTAGAGCATTTTCAGCCCCTAGGGAAACCCGTTTCTGCATGGAAATCCGCGACATCATGCATCCATGAAAACGGGGTAGAGGGAGGCGAGCAGCAGGAGCGCCATCACGATATTGAAGGCGCGGACCAGCCGCTCCGAGGTCAGTACCGGTCGTAGTGCAGTGCCGAACAAGGCCCAGACCACCGTCGAGACCGTGCCGACGAGCAGGCTGATCAGGGTCTGGATCGCGATGTTCAGGGGGAATTGGGCGATCGCCGCATAGGCGGTGATGGTGCCGATCACGATCACCCAGCCCTTGGCGTTGATCCACTGGAACATCGCCGCGCCCCAGAAGGTCATCGGGCCACGGCCGTCCTCCTCGCCCGGCTTGGCCGGCCCCGAGAAGGCGATCACCGCGGCGAGGTAAATCAAGTAGGCGGCGCCGGCATATTTCAGGATGGTCTGGAGGATCGGATAGGCCAGAAACACCGTGCCGAGCCCGAGGCCGACGGCGCCGACCATGAAGGCGAAGCCGATCGTGATGCCGGCGATATGCGGGATGGTGCGGCGGAAGCCGTAAGTCAGTCCCGACGACAGCAGCATGATGTTGTTCGGCCCCGGCGTGAAGAACATCACGAGGGCGAAGATGATGAAGGCATAGAGCAGCGACTGGGACATGCTCACCTCACGCGGTCTTCGGCAGCGGCTGCGGGCGCCTCGCCAGCACCATCACCGCGATGCCGCCGATGACCGTCAGCATCCCGGCCAGCCGCAACGGGCCGAACTTCTCGCCAAACACGATGCTGGAAGCAGCCGAGCCGACGAACGGCACCAGCAGCGCGAACGGCACCACTTGCGCGGCTGGATAGTCACGCAGCAGCCGGCCCCACAGCCAATAGGCGATGCTGGTCGAGATGGCGCCGATCGCCAGCAGGCAGACGAGGCCAGTCGGCGACATATGGATCAGCGACTGGAAGGTTGGCGCCGGCCCGTTGACGACCAGCGCCAGCGCGAACAGCGGCACGGCGGCGGTGAGGCAGAGCCAGGCGAACAGGTCGAACATCGGCGCGCCACGGGCGCCGCGCAGCAGGAGATTGCCGACGGCAAAGCAAATCGGGGCGATCATCAGCACCGCGAAGGCACCAATGCTGAAATCGTAACCGACGGTACCGCAGATCAAGAGCAGGCCGACTGCGGCGACGACGATGCCAAGCGTCTGCACCGGCGTCGGCCGCTCGCCGAATGCGATCGCGGCAAAGCCGATGGTGAACAGCGCCTGGCTCTGCACGACGACGCTGGTGAGCCCCACCGGCACACCGTGGGCGATGCCATAGGCCTGGCTCAGGAACTGGCCGAGGAACAGCGTGAAGCTGATCGCGATCAGCAGCGACCAGGCGATCTTCGGCTTGGGAATGAACAGGCATGGCACCGCGGCAATGGTGAAGCGCATCGCCGTCATCAGCTCCGGCGAAAGTTCGTCGAGCGCGATCCGGCTCGCCACGAAGGCAAGCCCCCAGATGACCGCCACCAGAATGGCGATGAGGATATCGGCCGGCTTCATTGTTTTTCTCGGTTCTGCTTTGTCGTGCAGCCCTGTTTGTTGTTCTGTTCTAGCCTTGCTCGCCGGCTTTCGGTTTCCGCAGCAGATAAGTGCCGTGCATGGGCGCGTGGTAGTCGACCGAGACCAGCGTGAAGCCGACATCGATCAGCATCCGTTCCATCACCCAGCCGAAGGTGGAATATTCGTCGCGCATGTGCGTGACGACGCTTTCGCGCGAAAAATCGTGGTTCTTGATATGGAAGTCGGCCCATTGCTCGACGTCGCGCTCGATGGCGTCGGGCATCGAGGCGTAGACGATGTCGCGCAGATAGAAGCTCGCGCCCGGCTTCAGTGCACGGTAGATCCGCGACATCGCCACCGCCTTCCAGAAATCCGGCAGATGGTGCAGCGTGAACTCGCTGACGATCAGATCGTAGGATTCCGGGCGGTAGGCGAAGCTGAGCAAGCCGGCGGACTGTATGCGCACGGGCGCCTTACGGTCGCGGGCGTAGATCTCGGCGAGCGCCAGCATCGCCGGCGAGATATCGATGGCGTCCACCTCGGCACCCATCAGCGCCGCTTCGGTCGCGAGCACGCCGTTGCCACAGCCGATATCCGCGATGCGCCAGCCGCGCTGCACCCCGAGCATTTTCAGCGCGGCGCGCGCCCGCAGATCGGCATCGTCATGGGCGTCGTAGATCGAGGCCACTGCGGGCTCGATCCCCATCCGGTTGCGCTCGTTATAGTACCAGTCGCGCGCCAGCATGGCTCACATCCCCTCAGGCCCGCGGCCAATCGCGGCAACGCCGGTGCGCGACACCTCGACAAGGCCGAGCGKGCGCATCAGGTCGATAAACTGGTTGATCTTGTCCGTATTGCCTGTGATCTCGAACACAAAGCTCTCGGTGGTGGCGTCGATCACGCGAGCGCGGAACGCATCCGCCAGCCGCAGCGCCTCGACACGATGCTCGCCCTGCCCGCGCACCTTCACCATCGCAAGCTCGCGCTCGATCGAGCGCTTGGTCAGGGTCATATCGACGACGCGATAGACCGGGATCATGCGGTCAAGCTGGTGCTTGATCTGCTCGATCACCATCGGCGTTCCCGTGGTGACGATGGTGATTCGCGACAGATGCTTCTGGCTCTCGGTCTCCGAGACGGTGAGACTCTCGATGTTGTAGCCGCGCCCGGAGAACAGCCCGATAACGCGCGCAAGCACGCCCGGCTCGTTCTGCACGAGCACCGAGAGCGTATGCGTCTCGTTGGGATCGTGGCGGTCCTCGATGAAATAGGCGGATGCCGGCTGGTTCATGGTCGTCCCCTCTTGTCTCTCCGTCACGCCATCGCTGGCGCCTCTGCCCCGACCCAACTGCGGAACAGATCGAAATCGATATTGCCGCCGGACAGCACGAGACCGACGCGCTTGCCTGACAGCTTGTTCTTTTCCTGAAGCGCCGCAGCGAGCGCGGCTGCGCCGGCGCCTTCGGCGAGATTGTGCGTGTCGGTCCAGTAGGCGCGGATCGCGGCGGCGACCTCGTCGTCGGAAACCTGCACGATGCGCACGGCCCCCTTGCGGATCAGCGCGAACGCGTCCGCGTCGGGAATGCGCGTTGCCATGCCGTCGGCCAGCGTGTTGCTGGTCTTCGTCGTCACGACCTTGCCGGCCGCAAACGAGAGCGCGTAGGACGGCGCTTCGGTCGACTGCACGCCGACGATCTCCGTCTTCAGGCCCAGGAGGTCGCGTGCCATGATGCAGCCGGAGATTCCAGAGCCCTGCCCGATCGGCACATAGAGAACATCGAGATCCGGCGCCGTCCGGAACAATTCGAGCGCATAGGTGGCGACGCCGAGCACGAGATCCGGATGGAACGACGGCACCATGTGCAGGCCGGTAAATTGGGCGCGCCGCTGCGCCTCTTCGGCGGCCGCCTGAAAGTCCTCGCCATGCTCGACGAGCTCGGCGCCAAACGCCTTCATCGCCCGGTTCTTCTCGACCGAGTTGCCGCGCGGCACGTAGATCACGGCCGGCACGCCGTGGCGGCTCGCGGCAAAGGCCAGGCTCTGGCCGTGATTGCCGCGCGTCGCCGAGATGATGCCGGGTGTGTTCGGCCGCTCGCGCTTCAGTCGTTCGAGATAGACGAGACCGCCGCGCACTTTGAAGGCGCCGATCGGCGTGTGGTTCTCGTGCTTGACGATGACCTGCGTCCCGAGGCGCTCGGCGAGCAGCGGCCAGCCGCGTGCCGGCGTCGCCGGCACCGCCTGCCCCACGATCGCATGTGCGCGCTCGAGCTCCGTCAGGTCGAACATGACGTCACACCAGCGCCTTGCCGCCGGCGAACGCCTTTGCCGTGGCTTCGTCGTTGGCCTGCTCGGGCAACAGCATCTCGTTGTGCGCCTTGCCGGAGGGGATCATCGGGAAGCAGTTTTCGAGCGCCGCGACGCGGCAGTCGAACAGCACCGGACGCTTGACCGAGATCATCTCCTGGATGGCGCCATCGAGATCGGAGGGCTTGTGCACCTGGATGCCGACGCCGCCATAGGCTTCCGCGAGCTTGACGAAATCCGGCAACGCCTCCGAATAGGAATGCGACAGCCGGTTGCCGTGCAGCAGCTGCTGCCATTGCCGCACCATGCCCATGTACTGGTTGTTCAGGATGAAGATCTTGATCGGCAATTCGTACTGAACCGCCGTCGACATCTCCTGCATCGTCATCTGCACCGAGGCATCGCCCGCGATGTCGATGACGAGGCTGTCCGGATGGGCAACCTGCACGCCGACCGCGGCCGGCAGGCCGTAGCCCATGGTGCCGAGACCGCCCGACGTCATCCAGCGATGCGGCTCCTCGAAGCCGAAGAACTGCGCCGCCCACATCTGGTGCTGGCCGACTTCCGTCGTGATGTAAGTGTCCTTGCCGCGCGTCGCCTCGAACAGGCTCTGGATCGCGTGTTGCGGCAGGATCACGTCGTTGCTCTTCTTGTAATAGAGCGAGTTGCGGGCGCGCCACTGCGCGATCTGCTGCCACCAGGCCTTGATGTCGGGCTTCTTCGCTTCCGCCTTGAACACCTGGAGGATGTCGCCGAGGATGTTGCCGCAGTCGCCGATGATCGGCACGTCGACACGGATGTTCTTGTTGATCGAGGACGGATCGATGTCGATGTGGATCTTCTTCGAGCCGGGCGAGAACGCGTCGACGCGGCCGGTGATGCGGTCGTCGAAGCGCGCGCCGACGCACAGCATGACGTCGCAATCATGCATGGTCATGTTGGCTTCATAGGTGCCGTGCATGCCGAGCATGCCGAGCCAGTTCTTGCCCGACGCCGGATAGGCACCCAGGCCCATCAGCGTGGAGGTGATCGGGAAGCCGGTGACCTCGACCAGTTCGCGCAGGAGCTTGGTCGCCTCGGGGCCGGAATTGATCACGCCGCCACCGCTGTAGATCACAGGGCGCTTGGCGTTGGCGAGCAGCGACACGGCCTTGCGGATCTGCGTCGCGTCGCCCTTCACGCGCGGCGCGTAGGAGCGGTGCACGTCCGACTTGCGCGGCGGATGATAGGTGCCGGTCGCGAACTGCACGTCCTTGGGCACGTCGACGAGCACCGGGCCGGGACGGCCGGAGGTCGCGACATAGAAGGCCTCGTGCAGCACCTTGGCGAGATCGTTGACGTCGCGCACCAGCCAATTGTGCTTGGTGCAGGGCCGCGTGATGCCGACGGTGTCGCACTCCTGGAACGCGTCGTTGCCGATCAGATGCGTCGGCACCTGGCCGGAGATGCAGACCAGCGGGATCGAGTCCATCAGCGCGTCGGTCAGCGGCGTCACCATGTTGGTGGCGCCGGGTCCGGAGGTCACCAGCGCAACGCCCGGCTTGCCGGTCGAGCGCGCATAGCCCTCGGCGGCGTGGCCCGCGCCCTGCTCGTGGCGGACCAGGATGTGCTGGACCTCGCTCTGCTGGAAGATCTCGTCATAGATCGGAAGCACGGCGCCACCGGGATAGCCGAAAATGTCGGTCACGCCATGATCGATGAGCGCGCGAACGATCATCGCGGCGCCGGTCATCTTGTTCGGATCGTGGCTCTTGTCGCTCATTGTCTTGCTCCGGATGCGCTGTTGTCAGCGGCTTCGTTCGTGTCGGGTTCGGGAAATAAAAAAGGCCCCGAAGAGGGCCCATGCACACCGCCTGTCTTGTGGATGGCAGCTAGCCACCCCCGGCGGTGTGCCTGGGTACGACGGCGATAAGGAGTTTGGTAATAATGTTACGCATGGCAGGTGCCCAGCTTCCCAAAGGTTGCGCGAAACATAACGGTCAAAGCCCGGATGTCAAGGCAATGCGACCGTTCCCGCGCGATTTTGGCAATGTAGCGGTGTTCCCAGGGTTCGGCGAGAGGTAAATTCGGGAACCCGGGTACAAAAGCGCGTCAGCCGGGGTCTCGGGCCGCATTCACGATGGCGGCAAGCCACCCCCTCGCCTCCTCCGGCTTCACCCATTCGAACTCGGGCAGTTGGTGCCGGAACCAGGTGAATTGCCGCTTGGCGTAGTGGCGGGTGTCGGCACGACCGATCGTGGCGGCATCGTCCAGGCCGATCTCACCGCGCAGATGCCGGATCAGGGCCGGCACGCCATGGGCTTTCATCGCCGGCAGCAGCGGATCGAGATGTCTGGCGGCGAGCCACTCCACCTCCCTCAACGCGCCGGCACCGAGCATGGCATCGAAACGGGCATCGATGCGGGCATAGAGCTCGTCGCGCTCGGGGGCGAGAAACACCGCGCGAAAACTGTCCTTGGGCAGCAGCGGCGGCTGGCCTTCATGGTGCCAGTCGAGCAGCGAACGGCCCGTCGCTTCGACCACTTCGAGAGCGCGCGCGATCCGGGTGCGGTCGCGCAGGTTCAATCGTTCGGCGGCGCGCGGATCACGGCGTGCAAGTTCCTCATGCAGCGCCTCGACGCCGTTCCGCTCCAGCCGCGCGCGCACGTCCTCACGTATTTCGGCGGGAATAGGCGGCACCACGGAGAGGCCCGCCGTCAGCGCCTTGAAATAAAGGCCCGTGCCGCCGATGAAGATCGGCAGGCGGCCTTCGGCTTTCGCCTCTTCCAGCGCCTTCGTCGCGTCGACCACCCATGCGCCGGCCGAGAAATTCACGGCCGCATCGACGTGGCCGTAGAGACGGTGCGGCGCGCGTCCTTCCTCGCCATGTGTGGGGCGCGCGGTGATGATGCGGAGGTCACGATAGACCTGCATGGAATCGGCATTGATGACGATTCCGCCCGTACTCAGGGCAAGCTCGAGCGCCAGCGCCGACTTGCCGCTGGCGGTCGGGCCTGCGATAAGCACGGCCTTGCCAACATGTCTTCTGCTGACTTGTCCCTCGCTCACGAAAACCTCAAATGTCCCTCGTCGCCACGCTGATCTGCAATCCCGACAATCCCGCGCTCGACAGCACCATCGTCGACGGCGCCCGCGCCGTGCTGCCCCAGGCGCAACCTGCGCACTGGCTGTTCGACGGGGTTGCGGTCGACATTCCCTTCGGCGCGCAGGATAACCTCCAAGGCGACCGTCACGCCATCGAACAGCGGTTGCGCGAGCTTCGCGGCGACCTTCCCATCGACATCGTGGTGCAGCCAGTCGGCTTCCGGCGCAAGAAGCTTTTTCTCGCCGACATGGATTCCACCATGATCGGCCAGGAATGCATCGACGAGCTCGCTGATCTCGTCGGAATGAAGGCCCACGTGGCCGCCATCACGGAACGCGCGATGCGCGGCGAGATCGAGTTCGAGCCGGCGCTGCGCGAGCGCGTCGCGCTGCTGAAGGACCTTCCCGCCAGCGTGGTCGACGAGGTGCTGGCCAAGCGCATCACGCTGACGCCGGGCGGCCGCGAACTGGTCGCGACCATGCGCGCCCATGGCGCCTATACCTGTCTCGTCTCCGGCGGCTTCACGCTGTTCACGCGCGCGGTCGCCGCCAAGATCGGCTTCCAGGAGAACCGAGCCAACGAGCTCGTCGTCCGCGACGGCAAGTTCACCGGCGAGGTCAAGGAGCCGATTTTGGGCCGCGCGGCAAAGCTTGCGACGCTGGTGGATCTGATGGAGTCGTTCGATCTCGACGACATCGACTCCGTCGTGGTCGGCGACGGCGCCAACGATCTCGCGATGATCCAGGCGGCGGGACTGGGCGTGGCGTATCACGCCAAGCCAGCGGTCGCGGCTGCGGCCGCCGCGCGGATCGACCATGGCGATCTCACCGCGCTGCTCTACGCGCAGGGGTATCGGCGGGACGAGTTCGTGGAGGCTTAGCCTCTCCCGTCGTCAGCACTTGCGGCACGCCCGGCGGCCGTWGGGTGGGCAAAGGCGCACTTGCGCCGTGCCCACCACTCTTGTCGCGATGGTGGAGAGAGGGTGGGCACACTTCGCTTTGCCCACCCTACTGGATTGAACCGCGACTACTGCACGCTCAGCGCCACAAACCTCAGCTCGCCGTCGGCGTTGGAGACGAGCAGCAGCACGGACTTCTTGCCGTCCTTCTTGAGCTGGTCGACCCGCTTCTGGATGTCGGCGCCGCTGGAGACGGCCTCCTGCGCAACCTCGACGATGACGTCACCGGCGGAGAGGCGCTTCTCGGCAGCGTCCGAATTGGCGTCGACATTGGTGACGACCACGMCCTTGACGCTGTCCTTGATCTTGTAGCGCGTGCGCAAATCCTTGCTGAGCGCGGCAAGATCGAGACCGAGCGCCTTCTGCGTCACCGGCTTCTCGGGCGCCGGCTCGTCGGTCTTGACCGCGGCCTGCACCTTGTCGGGATCCTGGAGACGGCCGAGCGTGACCTTCTTGGTCTCCTCCTGGCCCTTGCGGATGATGACGACATCGACTTCCTTGCCGACCGCCGTGTCGGCGACGACGCGGGAGAGATCCTTGGGATCCTTGACGTCCTTGCCGTCGAACTTGACGACGACGTCGCCGGGCTCGATGCCGGCGGGCTTGGCCGGGCCCTTGTCATCGACGCCGGCGACCAGCGCGCCGCGCGCGGGCTTGATGTTGAGGCTCTCGGCGATCTCATCGGTGACGCTCTGGATGCGCACGCCGAGCCAGCCGCGGCGCAGTTCGCCGAACTGGCGGAGCTGGTCGACCACGGCGACAACCGTCTTCGAGGGCACGGCAAAGCCGATGCCGATCGAGCCGCCGGAGGGCGAGATGATCAGCGTGTTGACGCCGATGACGTCGCCATCGAGGTTGAACAGCGGACCACCGGAATTGCCACGGTTGATGGAGGCGTCGGTCTGGATATAGCTGTCATACGGCCCCGAGGAGATGTCGCGGTTCTTGGCCGAGACGATACCGGCCGTCACCGTGCCGCCGAGGCTGAACGGATTGCCGATCGCGATCACCCAGTCGCCGAGGCGCAGCTTGTCGGAGTCGCCGAACTTTACGGCCACCAGCGGCTTCGGCGGCTTGATCTTCAGCACGGCGAGGTCGGTCTTCTTGTCAACGCCAACCAGGTCGGCCTTGATCTTGGTGCCGTCGTTGAGGATGACGTTGATCTCGTCGGCGTCCGCGATGACGTGGTTGTTGGTGACGACGACGCCAGCGGTGTCGATGATGAAGCCGGAGCCGAGCGAGTTGGTCTTGCGGGGCGGGTTGTCACCGCGCTCGCCGCCCTTGCTGCCGCCGCCGGGGCCGCGGCGGTTCTTGAAGAAGTCGTCGAAGAACTCCTCGAAGGGCGAGCCGGGCGGCAGTTGCGGCATGGTGTTGCTGCCGCCGCCGCCGCCCTTGGCTTCGACGGTCTGCGAGGTCGAGATGTTGACGACCGCGTCGATCACCTTCTCGGCGACGTCGGCGATCCCGTCCGGGCCACGGGCAAGGGCCGGCGTGCCGAACGCGCTGAATGCACTGACGGCGAGCGCGGCCAGCCCTAAGCGCAAGCGGGTCGGGGCAATGGTGGCAGCGGTCATTGGTATCTCCAGAGAAAAGGATCAGGCGCCAAGGATTCGCCTCCAAGACTGCGCTCGAACGGGGGGACGGCGCAAGCGCGGAGCTTAACGGGCCTCAAGACCCGGATAATACGGCGAAAACCAGTCTCTCGCCTTCACTTTGGCGTTGGCGTGACGCCTAAATCGGACGGCGCATAACCCAGATCAAGACCAGGCCGGCCACGGCCGAACCGATCCCAACCGCCCGCAGGATATTGTCCGGCGTGGCGATCGCGCTTTTCATGGCCTTGCGCATCCAGTTGGGACTTGCCGCGAACATCAAGCCTTCCAGCACGAACAGGATGCCTAAGCCGATGAGGAAGTCGGCGAACGCAATGGACCTCATCGGAATGGAACCTCCCGTTGTGCTGTTCTTGTCTGGACGAAGGGCGGCAGAACTGCCGCCCTCTGTCTAGCTCACGGCTTCGCCGGCGTCTCGGTCGCCGTCTTGCCGGACGGGTTACCAAAGAACCGGAAGAAATCCGAGTCCGGCCGCAGCAGGAAGCGGGTGTCGTTCGCGCGCAGCCCGTTCTCATAGGCTGTCATCGACCGGTAGAAGGCGAAGAAGTCGGCGTCCTTGCCGTAGGCTTCCGCGAACAGGCGGTTGCGCTCGGCGTCGCCGACGCCGCGGATCTGCTCGGCCTGCGATTTGGCTTCCGCCTCGATCACGGTCGCCTCGCGGTCGGCCTTGGAGCGGATCTCCTGTGCCTTCTGGCCGCCCTGCGCACGGAACTCGGCGGCTTCGCGCTCGCGCTCGGTCTTCATGCGCTGGTAGACCGCCTGGCTGTTCTGCTCCGGCAGGTCGGCGCGGCGGATCCGGACGTCGACGACCTGGATACCGTAGCCGTCGGCCTCGCGATCGAGCTGGTCGCGGATGCGCTGCATCAGCTTCTCGCGGTCGTCGCGCACCACGTTGATGAAGGTGACCTCGCCGAGCACGCGGCGCAGCGCCGCGTTCAGGAGCGTGGTGAGCTGGATGTTGGCAGCCTGGATCGAGCCGACGCTCTGGTAGAAGCGCAGCGCGTCCTTGATGCGGTAACGCGCGAAGGCGTCGACCACGAGCCGCTTCTGGTCGGACGCGATCGCTTCCTGCGACGGGTTCTCCAGATCGAGTATCCGCTTGTCGATGTTGATCACCGAATTCCACGGCGCCTTGAAGTGCAGGCCGGGCGCGGTGACGACGTCGACGGGACGGCCGAACTGCAGCACGATGGTCTGCTCGGTCTGTTGCACCGTGAACAGCGACATGTAGCCGACGATCACGACGAGCAGGAGGGCGAGCAGCGTGACGATACCTGTGACCGGAGACCTCATCGGTTGCCTCCGCTCGACTGCTGACCGGTGGTAGGCGGCCGCTTGGTCGTCAACTCACTGAGCGGCAGATAGGGCACAACGCCCTGGCCCGAGGGGCCGCCGTCATAGACGAGCTTGTCGGCGCCGCCGAGCACGCGCTCCATCGTCTCCAGATAGATCCGTTCACGCGTCACGTCGGGCGCCTTCTTGTATTCCTCGTAAACCTTCAGGAAGCGCGAGCTCTGGCCCTTGGCCTCGGCGACCGTCTGCTCCCTGTAGCCTTCGGCGGCCTGCGTGATCTGCGCCGCACGTCCGCGTGCCTGCGGCACGACCTGGTTGGCGTAGGTCTGCGCCTCGTTCTGCAACTGCTCGAGATTGGCGCGCGCCGCCTGGACGTCGCGGAACGCGTCGATCACCTGCGCCGGCGGGTCGACCTTCTGCATCTGCACCTGGCTGATGAGAATACCGGCGCCGTAGCTGTCCAGGGTCCTCTGGATCAACTCCTGCACGCCCTGTTCGGTAACGTTGCGCGCCCCGGTCAGGATCGGCTGGATCTGCGAGCGGCCGATCACCTCGCGCATCGCGCTCTCGGAGACCGCCTTCACGGTGCCTTCGGGATTCTGGATGTTGAAGAGGAAGTCGCCGACGCCGTCCGGCTTGATGCGCCAGAGCACGGTGAAGTCGACGTCGACGATATTCTCGTCGCCAGTCAGCATCAGGCTCTCTTCCGGCACGTCACGAATGGAGCGGCCGCGTCGCGCCGGATCGTCGATCAGCGTCATGCCGATGGAGATCGTGTTGACGCGCAACGCCTTCGGCAGCAGCACGGTTTCGATCGGATAGGGCAGATGATAGTTCAGACCCGGCTGCACGGTGCGGACATGCTTGCCGAAGCGCAGCACGACGCCGAGCTCTTCGGATTGCACCCGGAAGAAGCCCGACAGCAGCCAGAACGCGATGATGAGCAGGACGATCAGCGTGATGCCGATGCCGGAGAAATAGCCGCCCGGCATGATCTGCTGGAGGCGGTCCTGGCCGCGCCGCAGAAGGTCTTCCAGATCCGGCGGCCTTGGCCCGACCGGTTGCGGGCCGTTGCCCCATGGTCCCTTCGGACCCGAGCCCCATGGGCCACCGCCCTGATTCTTCCACGGCATTCGACGCTCTCCTCGGCAGGGTGAAAATCGCCCCCGCCCGCTTTGTCCGGTCCGGCTTTATAGGGGACAGGCAAGTCCCTTACAACGCGGCCCGGGCTGTCCTTCGAGCTATGCTCGGGCACGAAAAAGTCAATGTAAACATTGACGAATGCGGTTAATTGCCCGCCCGCCGACGATATGTCACATAGGAGTAGTCGGCGCTGTCGTCGGGTCCGGCAGGATGCCGGATGCGCTCAACCTCATCCCACTCTGCCTTGTCGATGTCGAAATGCGTGTCGCCTTCGGGGCGCGCATGCACTTCGGTGATTTCGAGGCGATCGGCGCGATCGAGCCATTGCCGATAGATCTCGGCGCCACCGATCACCGCGATCTCGGCGACCGAACGCCGCAGGGCATCGCCAAGCGCAACCGCGCCCGCATCGGCAGCCGATGTCGTGACGATGGAGCCATTGGCGCGATAATCCGCATCGCGCGTGATGACGATGTTTGTACGGCCAGGAAGCGGCCGGCGCAGGGTTTCGAAGGTCTTGCGGCCCATGATCACTGGCTTGCCGATCGTGAGCGCCTTGAAGCGCGCCATGTCGGATTTCAATCGCCACGGGAACCCGTTGCCGGCGCCGATGACGCCGTTCTCCGCGATCGCTACGACGAAGACGATCTCCATCAGGACGCGCCCCCTGCAAGCCGTGTCAGCGCAGGGCCGGTAACGCGGCACAGCGTCCAATCGTCCATCATGACGGCGCCGAGCGATTTGTAGAACGCGATCGACGGCGCGTTCCAGTCGAGCACCGCCCATTGCAGCCGCGACCAGCCGTTGTCGACGCACTCCCTGGCGAGATAGACCAGCAGCGCCTTGCCGAGGCCCTTGCCCCGATGCGACGGCCGCACATAGAGATCTTCGAGATAGATGCCGTGACGGCCGCTGAAAGTGGAGAAATTGACGAACCAGACCGCAAAGCCGACGGGCTCGCCGTTCCACTCGGCAATCGCGCAATAGAGCTGCGGACGCTCGCCGAACAGCGCTTCCGCAATCATCGCCTCGGTCGCCTCGACTTCGTGCGAAAGCTTTTCGTATTCGGCAAGCTCGCGGATGAGAGCAAGAACCAGCCCGGCTTCACCGGCGCGCACGCGGCGGATGGTCAACGACATCTGCGTTAGACCGCGACTTCCGCCTTGATGTGCGGATGCGGATCGTAGCCGACGAGCTCGAAATCCTCGTAGCGGAAGGAGAAGATGTCCTTCACATCGGGATTGATCCGCATCACTGGCAGCGTCCGCGGCGCGCGCGTGAGCTGGAGCTTCGCCTGCTCCAGGTGATTGGAATAGAGATGGGTATCGCCGAGCGAGTGCACGAAGTCGCCGGGCTTCAACCCCGTGACCTGCGCGACCATCATCGTGAGCAGCGCATAGGACGCGATGTTGAAGGGCACGCCGAGGAAGACATCGGCCGAGCGCTGATAGAGCTGGCAGGACAATTTGCCGTTGGCGACATAGAACTGGAACAGCAGGTGGCAGGGCGGCAGCGCCATCTTCTCGACGTCGGCGGGATTCCAGGCGGTGACGATCAGCCGGCGAGAATCCGGGGTGCGCTTGATCATGTCGATGACATTGGCGATCTGGTCGATGCTGCGCCCGTCGGCCGTGGGCCAGGAACGCCATTGATGGCCGTAGACCGGCCCGAGATCGCCATTGGCATCGGCCCACTCGTCCCAGATGGTGACGCCGTTGTCGCGCAGATATTTGATGTTGGTGTCGCCCTTCAGGAACCACAACAGCTCATGCACGATCGCCTTCAGCGGCAGCCGCTTGGTGGTCAGCATCGGGAAGCCGGCGGACAGGTTGAAGCGCATCTGATGGCCGAACACCGACAGCGTGCCGGTGCCGGTCCGGTCGGTCTTCTCGGCGCCGTCTGAAAGAATCCGCTCGAGCAGGTCCTGATACTGGTGCATGTGCCAAAAACCTTTGAGAAGACGGCAGCCTTTGGGGAGGCGGCGAACTTAACGGCGCGCCCCGCGCTACGACAGCAGCGATTCGCTGTTTAAGCCCATTATACCCCGAAAAGTGACTGTTCCCGGTGCAAACAACAAGGGGCGGAACTTGCGTCCCGCCCCTCGCCTATCGGCTTGAAAGTGCTCGTTAAGTTGCCGGCTTGAGCACCGGGGTCCACTTCGCGATCTCGTTCTTGACGAGGGTCGCCAGCGCCTCCGGCGTCCGGTCCTTGGGACCCGGAATGACGCTGCCGAGCTCGAGCAGGCGCTTCTTCACGGTCTCGTCGTCGAGCGCCTTGATGGCGGCGGCATTCAGGCTCGCAATGATCGCGGGCGAAGTTCCCTTCGGCGCGAACATCGCGTTCCAGGCCTGGGCCTGGAAGGCAGGCAGGCCGGCCTCCGCCGTCGTCGGCACGTTCGGCAGCGACGGATTGCGCTCGGCCGTCGCGATCGCATAGGCCTTGATGGTGCCGGCATTGATCTGCGGCACCGCATTGACGATCTGGTCGCACATGTAATCGACCTGTCCGGCCACCAGCGCATTCATCGCGGGGCCCGTGCCGTTGAAGGGCACGCCGACCGGCTTGACGTCGAGGATCGAGTGCAGGAGCTCGCAGGAGACGTGCGAGACCGAGCCGACGCCGGYATGCGCGGCGTTGACCTTCTCGGCGTTCGCTTTCACGTAGGCGACGAACTCCTTGAGGTCTTTCGGCGGAAAGTCCTTGCGCGCCAGGATCAGGATCGGCGTGCCCGCGAGCAGCGCGACCGGCTCAAAATCCTTTTCCGGGTGGTAGGCGAGCTTCGGATAGAGCGGCACGGAGGCGGCATGCGTGCCCATATGCCCGGTAATGAGCGTATAGCCGTCATTGGCCGCGCGCGCAGCGCGCGTGGTCGCGGTGGTGCCGCCGGCGCCGACCACGTTCTCGATGATGATGCTCTGTCCGAGCGTCTGCGCCATGTGCCCGGTGACGATGCGCGAAATCACGTCGGTCGGTCCACCGGCCGCGAACGGCACGATCATGGTGATGCTGCGCGTCGGATAGGTCTGCGCCTCCGCCGGTGCGACAAAGCCGCACAACGATGCGAACGCCGCAGCACATGCGCCCGCAAGCGCGCGAATGGAAGTCATCTCGATCCCCTCGGACGTAAAACAAAAATGCCGGCCACAGGGCCGGCATTTTCATTTCACGAAGCGGTCACACAAGTCGATTCGACTTCCGAATGCGGCGTGCGGACGCAGGGCGCCGCGACGACGCAGGCGCGGTCAGTTCTCGGATTCGGTGAACACCTCGTCGCGCTTGGCACGCAGCACCGGCAGGACCGTGAGGATCAGCAGAAACGCCGCGATCGCCAGCAGCACCGCCGACAACGGACGCGTCAGGAACACGCTCCAGTCGCCGCGCGAGATCAGAAGCGCACGACGCAGGTTCTCTTCCATCAGCGGTCCGAGCACCATGCCGAGCAGCAGCGGCGCCGGCTCGAAATCGTGCTTGATCAGCCAGTAGCCGACCAGACCGAAGACGCCCGCGAGGATGACGTCGACCGGTGCGTTGTTCACCGAGTAGATGCCGATCGCGCAGAAGATCACGATCGAGGGGAACATCAGCCGGTAAGGCACGCGCAGCAGCCGCACCCAGATTCCGACGAGCGGCAGGTTGATGATGATCAGCATCAGATTGCCGATCCACATCGAGGCGATCATGCCCCAGACCAGGTCCGGCTGCTTCTGCATCACCTGCGGGCCCGGCACGATGCCGTGGATGGTCATCGCGCCGACCATCAGCGCCATCACCGCATTCGGCGGGATGCCGAGCGTCAGCAGCGGAATGAACGACGTCTGCGCCGCGGCATTGTTGGCGCTTTCCGGCCCCGCCACGCCCTCGATCGCGCCGCGGCCGAACCGCGACGGGTTCTTGGCGAGCTTCTTCTCGAGCGTATAGGCGGCAAACGACGCGATCACCGCGCCGCCGCCGGGCAGGATGCCGAGGATCGAGCCGAGCACCGTTCCGCGCAGGATCGCAGGCGCCGAGTCGACCAGGTCTTTCCTGGTCGGCATCAGGCCGGTGATCTTCTGCTGCACGAGATCGCGGTTCATCTCGGCGCCGGCGTCGAGGTTGCGGATGATCTCTGCGAAGCCGAACACACCCATCGCCACCGTCGCAAAGCCGAGACCGTCGGCAAGCTCCGGAATGTTGAAGGCCATGCGCGAGGCGCCGGTCTCGATGTCCGAGCCGACGATCGAGAGCAGCAGGCCGAACACGATCATCGCGATCGCCTTCAGCACCGAGCCTTTGGCCAGCACCACCGCGAAGATCAGGCCGAGCACCATCAGCGAGAAATACTCGGCCGGACCGAACGCCAGCGCGAGCTTCGTGAGCGGCGCGCCGAGGACGGCGATCAAAACGGTCGCAACGCAGCCCGCGAAGAACGAGCCGATCGCGGCGATCGCCAGCGCAGGGCCGGCGCGGCCCTGCTTGGCCATCTGGTGGCCGTCGATAGCGGTGACGACCGATGTCGCCTCACCAGGTATGTTGACCAGGATCGACGTGGTCGAGCCGCCGTACTGGGCGCCATAATAGATGCCCGCGAGCATGATCAGCGCGCCGACCGGCGGCAGGCCGAAAGTGATCGGCAGCAGCATCGCGACCGTCGCGATGGTGCCGATGCCCGGCAACACGCCGACCAGCGTGCCCACGAGGGCACCGATCAGGCACATCAGCAGGTTGATCGGAGAGAACGCGACGGCAAAACCGTGAGCGAGGTTGGCAAAGAGCTCCATTACACCCTCACTGAACCAGGAAACGCGGGAACATCGGCATCGGCAACCCGAGCACGTACGGGAACAGGATTGCGCAGCCGAGCGTCAGGCAGGCGCCGACGATGGCGGCCTCCAGCCAGCGCGTCTCATGCGAGCCCAGCGCTGCAATCATGAAGCTCACGAAGGCCGTGACCACGAGGCCGAGCGGCCGGATCGCCAGCGCGAAAAACAGGATCGCGACCATCACGAACAGAGGCCCGCGCCAGGAATAATGGGCCATCGCCGGCCCATCGGTCAGAAGGCCGGTCAAGGCGATGCCGGCCGACAAGGCCACCAGCAATCCACCGAACATCCGCGGTGCCGTGCCGGCGCCGAAGGAGAAGCCGCGCATGCCCTGCAGATCGCTCGACGCCCACAGCGCGAACAGGGCGAGCGCCATCAGGATGACGCCGCCGACATAGTCCTGCGCCGACCGGATCGTCATGAACAGCGTGAGGATCGCCACCGCAAACAGCGGATAGGAGTAGATCAGCGCCAGCAGCACATCAGATGACGCCTTCTTGGCGCCGCCACCGAACGATCCGAATATGGCACTGGGCGCGCCGGCGAGCAGCGCGGTCGCATGGCCGGTTACGACCTGCAGTGGTCCGCGCCCGGCACCCCAGCCGAAGATCGTCCCGATCGACCAGATGAATTCGAAAATCTGCGGCGCGATCGCCAGCAGGCAGAAGCCGATCGCCACCGAGGTGTTTCGGGTGGCAGTCGCCGAGTKGCCCATCGTGTCGGCCATGCTTGTCTCCTCCGCGACTCCTAAGTCACGAGCACTGTTGTTCTAATCGGCTGGAAAAGGATCCCCCGCCCGGATCACTGCCTAGCGATTTTCATTACACAATACCAGCAAAACCAATCAGGCCTCCGGCGAGCAGAAGCCAGAGTGGATTGATACGCGAGACGAACGCAAGCACTGCAACCGCCGCGGTCAGAAGCAGCGCAGCAAAGGTGCGATCGGTCGACTGGGCCAGGATCAGGGCGCTGGCTGCCATCAATCCAATCGATAGCGGAACCAGTGCAGTCTGAATCAAGGCGGGCCAACGCGATCGGCCGGGCCGGCTCAGCAGACGGCTGACATAATAGGCAAGCAGCGCCGTCGGCAGGCACATCGCTAGCGTTGCCGCCAGCGCGCCGGGGATGCCGGCGACGGCATAGCCGATTAACGTGACGATAAGCACGTTCGGACCTGGCGAGAGCTGTGCGATCGCATAGGCGTCGGCGAACTGCTTCTCGGTCATCCAGTGATGCACGTCGACTGCGATGCGGTGCATCTCCGGCACCGCCGCCGCAGCGCCGCCGACTGCGAACAACGACATTAGACCAAAGGTGGAGATCAGCGCCCAGATCGGGTTTTCGCTGTTCATGCTGCTACCTTCCGCCGCACCCAATATGTGACGCCGATACTGATGGGAATCGCGACCAGCAGCACCGCCTGGAGCGGCAGGCGAAGCACGCCGATCGCAACGAACACACCGAGCATGAGAATGAGCACGACGACGTCCATCCGCTTGAGCAATGGCATCATCATGCGGAAGACCACCGCGATCAGCAGCCCGACCGCCGCGCAGGAGATGCCCGCGAGGATCCGGCGCAGCACCTCCACATCGCCGAACCGGGCGTAGATGATCGCTAGCACGGTCATGATCACCGTCGGCGGCAGCAACAGCCCGGTAAAGGCGGCAACGCCGCCGGCGATGCCGCGCAGCCGCGACCCGAACACCATCGACAGGTTGACGATGTTGGGCCCGGGCAGGAAATGGCAGAGCGCAAAGGTCTCGTTGAACTCGTCCGCCGTCATCCAGCGGTGCTGATCGACGATGGCGTGGCGGGCAAACACCAGGACCCCGCCGAAGCCGGCCAGCGACATCCGGGCGAAGGCCAGGAACAGCGCGACGAGGCCGGGCGGAGGAGCGTGGGCGGCTGGATGGTCCGGCTCTTGATCTGGCTCTTGATCCGGCTCTTGGGCGGCCGGTGCTGAATCCATGGACATGTCAGGAGCTTAGAACGCTGGCCGTCCCAGGGCCAAGATCATACCGAGGCCCGCTCGGAACCTATCCAAAGGGAACCGTGGGATCACCGCACGAAACACCTGTCATTTGAAACCTTTGCCCCCTATATTGGGGGTGCCGGTTCGCCGGCTATGGAAATAAACGGTCGTCGCAATAAACCATTCGGACCCGGGGGCGGTACCCGGCGCCTCCACCAAAGCCCACCAGCGGGCTCACCCAGAGCGGGCTTTGGCGGGGGCGAAATAGGATCGACGAGGGCGTAAAGGGCGTTCTTTTTCTCGGTATTGTTCCGCCGTTATCGGGCTATGCAATAGTTGCCAACGACAACTTTGCTCCGGTTGCTCAGGCTGCGTAACGCAGTTTGAAAGACCATTCTGAAGTCCTAACGGGTTAAGCTCCGTTAGGCGGGGTTCGGAGGCACCTGGCAACAGAAGCCTCCACTTACCTCTTATTTCCTTCCCGGCGGGGACTCCTGCTGACCCGTCAGGCGCGGTACTATTGCGGCTTGGCGAGTCGGGCCGGCAGGGCCCAACTCCTGGAATGCAACAGGACCACCATGGCGACCGATCATATCCGATACGATGTGCTGGCCCGCGACGCGCTGCGCGGCGTGCTGCGGAAGGTGCTGACCGATGCCGCGTCCCATGGACTGCCGGGCGAGCACCATTTCTTCATCACCTTCGTATCGAAGGCCGAGGGCGTGAAGCTGTCGTCGCGGCTCTTGGCGCAATACCCGGAAGAGATGACGATCATCCTCCAGCACCAGTTCTGGGATCTGACCGTGCTCGAGGACCGTTTCGAGGTCGGCCTGTCCTTCGGCGGCATTCCGGAGCGGCTGATCGTGCCGTTCAGCGCGATCAAGAGCTTCCTCGATCCGTCCGTGAAGTTCGGCCTCCAGTTCGACACCTCCGATGTCGCCGAGGTCTCATCCGAGACATTGCCGGCCGCTCCCGCGCCGTCGGCCGTCGCAGTGCCCGCGCCTGCCAGTGAGCCGGCGGAAAGCGCCGAGGAGCCGACCGCCCCGAACCAGGGCGGCGCCGAGGTGGTGCGGCTCGATCGTTTCCGCAAGAAATGATCTAGGTTGGGCGCGAAACGGTCGCGCCCGGCCAAACTGCCGATATAGAAGAGCACATGAAGAGGCTGCACGGCATTCCGTGCCGCAGAATGGATGTGCTCATGGCCAAGACTGCTCGCTCGAAGACTGCCCGCCCCGCCAGCCGCACCGAGACCGACAGTTTCGGCCCCATCGAGGTCCCCGCTGATCGCTATTGGGGGGCGCAGACTGAACGTTCGCGCCAGAATTTCCGTATCGGCATCGACCGCATGCCGATCGAGCTCGTGCATGCGCTCGGCATCGTCAAGCTCGCCGCCGCACAATCCAACCTCGCGCTCGGCCTGCTCGACCAGCGCCGGGCCAACGCCATCATCCGCGCCGCGCGCGAGGTGATCGAGGGCAAGCTGGACGATCATTTCCCGCTTGTCGTGTGGCAGACCGGCTCGGGCACGCAGAGCAACATGAACCTCAACGAGGTCATCGCCAACCGCGCCAATGAGCTGCTCGGCGGCGAGCTCGGCGCCAAGAAGCCGGTGCATCCCAACGATCACGTCAACATGAGCCAGTCGTCGAACGACTCGTTCCCGACCGCGATGCACATCGCGGCCGCAAGCCGCATCAATGCCGATCTCGTCCCTGCCCTCGGCGAGCTGCTGCGCGCGCTCCGCAAGAAGGAGAAGGAGTTCGCAAAAATCGTCAAGATCGGGCGGACACACATCCAGGACGCCACGCCGCTGACGCTCGGCCAGGAATTTTCCGGCTACGCCGCGCAGGTCGAAAGCGGCATCGCCCGCCTCAAGGTCGCGGTGAAGGACCTCTATCCGCTGGCCCAGGGCGGCACCGCCGTCGGCACCGGCCTCAACTCCAAGCCGCGCTTCGCAAGACTGTTCGCAAAGCACGTTACCGGGATTACGAAGCTGCCCTTCACCAGCGCCGCCAACAAATTCGAGGCGCTGGCCTCGAACGACGCCTATGTGCTGGCGCACGGCGCCATCAATTCCGTCGCGACAGGCCTGTTCAAGATCGCCAACGACATCCGCCTGCTCGGATCGGGCCCGCGCTCGGGCCTCGGCGAACTGATCCTGCCGGAGAACGAGCCGGGCTCCTCGATCATGCCGGGCAAGGTCAACCCGACGCAGTGCGAGGCGATGACGATGGTGTGCTGCCAGGTGTTCGGCAATCACACTGCGATCACAGTCGCCGGCAGCCAGGGCCATTTTGAGCTCAACGTCTACAAGCCCGTGCTCGCCTACAATATGCTGCACTCGATCCGGCTGATGGCGGACGCCGCGCGCTCCTTCACCGAACATTGCGTCAGCGGCATCCGCGCCGACGAAAAGCGCATCAGGGAGCTGATGCAGCGCTCGCTGATGCTGGTGACCGCGCTCGCCCCCAAGATCGGCTATGACAACGCCGCCAAGGTGGCGAAGACCGCGCATGCCAACGGCACCACGCTGAAGGAGGAGGCGCTGCGGCTCGGCTTCGTCTCGGCCGACGAGTTCGACCGGCTGGTGCAGCCGGAGAAAATGACGCGGCCCGGATGAATTCCGAATTCCGATAGTCATCCGTAATGATACGGTGCCTTGGGGCTCATAAATATAAGGCTTAAGGACCGGGATTTGATTACCGTCAATGTTGTGGCGAGGCGGCGTGCTACGCAGGCCTCTCTGCCCTTTGACGGGGCTAATTCATCGTTTGATGGCCCGAGGGGCCAATTGACGAGGACGAGCGAATGGCGATCAAGTCTCATAGGGCGCAACACGGCACCCAGTTTCTGAATGTTTCATCCTGCCAGAAGAGGAGCGGATGATGGAGACGCGGCATGGGGAACGTCATCAACCTGAATCGTTTCAGGAAGCGCGCCGAGCGGGAAGCCACGGCGAAGCAGGCGGACGTCAACCGGGCGAAGTTCGGCCGCACGAAGGCGGAGCGGTCGGCGGAGGAGACGCGCGCGGACCAGGCGAAGGCGCATCTGGACCAGCATCAGATCGATCGCGAGGATCAGTCATGAAGTCGCCCGTCGTGAAACGGTCGATCGTGGTCGCCGGCCACAAGACCAGCGTCAGCCTGGAAGAGGCGTTCTGGAACGGCATGAAGGAGATCTCGGGCCTGCGCAACATGACGCTGTCCGAGCTGGTCGGCGAGATCGACGGCAACCGCCAGCAGGGCAATCTGTCCTCGGCGATCCGCCTGTTCGTCCTCGACTACTTCAAGAGCCGCGCCATGGCCGCCATCCAGCCGGAAAAGGTCCCGGCCCAGTAGCCGTTGGGCGTCCCCCAACGGCGCCTCACGGTTCTGCACTTTAAAATCACTCTAAGGTGCAGTTTCAGCCGACCCGCGCGCTTGACCTCACTGCCCTGCGTTGAAAATACAGGGCATGACCGACACCAATGACACGCGTTCGCGGATGCCGCTGGGCCTGGCCCAGCGCGGCTATATCGGCGTCATCCAACATCTTTCCGCCAGGGATGCGGGCTCGGCGCTCTCGGACATCGAGCTCGAGAGCCGGCTGATCGAGCTCGGCTTCGTCGAGGGCGCCCGGGTCGAGGTCCTGCACGAGGGCCTGGTCGGGCGCGACCCGATCGCCGTCCGTGTCGACAACATCACGATCGCGGTCCGCCGTCGTGAAGCCATGGCCATCATTGTCGCCTAGATAGCGACCGGAAATCTGATCCCATGGAAGCTCCTCTGCTGCATCTCGCCCTGGTGGGCACGCCGAATAGCGGCAAGACATCGCTGTTCAACGCGCTGACCGGCAGCCGACAGAAGGTCGCGAACTATCCCGGCGTCACCGTCGAGCGCAAGGAAGGCTTCTTCGTCACGCCCCTGGGACGCCAGGTCTCTGTGGTCGACCTGCCCGGCACCTACTCGCTGCGCGGACGCAGCCCGGACGAGGAGATCACCCGTGACTTCGTGCTCGGCAAGGCGTCCGGCGAGACCGTGCCCGACCTCGTGCTGTGCGTGGCCGACTCGACCAATCTGCGCCTGACCATCCGCTTGCTGCTGGAGCTGAAGCGCACCGGCCGGCCGATGATCCTCGTGCTCAACATGTTCGACATCGCGAGCCGGCGCGGCATCACCGTCGACGTGGAGCGGCTCGCCAAGGAGCTCGGCGTGCCCGTGGTCACCTCGATCGCGGTGCGGAAGAGCGGCACGGCCGACCTGTTGGCGCTGACGGACGAGATCTCGGCGAAACTCGCCGCGGAGCCGCGGGAGAACAGCTGGCGCGCGCTCAGCGTCGCCGAGCTGCGCGCCACCCAGCGCGAGGCCGACCGCATCATCGCCGACTGCGTCAGCCTGCCTGCTAGACCCGACACCTGGACCGCGCGGATCGATGCGGTGGTGCTGCATCCCGTCGGCGGGCTCATCGTGCTTGCGCTGATCTTGTTCGTGATGTTCCAGGCGGTGTTCGCCTGGGCGCAGCCGCTGATGGAACTGCTCAACAACGGCTTCGACGCGCTCGGCGAATTCGTGCACGCCACCCTGCCCGCCGGCCTCTTGCAGAGCTTCCTTCAGAACGGCGTGATATCAGGCGTCGGCAGCGTCATCGTGTTCCTGCCGCAGATCATCATCATCTTCCTGTTCATCCTGCTGCTGGAAGATTTCGGCTACATGGCGCGCGCCGCATTCCTGATGGACCGCATCATGGGCGGCGCCGGCCTGCACGGCCGCGCCTTCATTCCATTGCTGTCGAGCTTTGCCTGCGCCATTCCCGGCATCATGGCGACGCGCGTGATCGACAACAAGCGCGACCGGCTGACCACGATCCTGATTGCGCCGCTGATGACCTGCTCGGCGCGCATTCCCGTCTACACGCTGATCATCTCCGCCTTCATTCCGGCCAGGGACGTCTGGGGCTTCATCAACCTCCAGGGTCTCGTGATGTTCGGCCTCTACGCCGCCGGCATCACCAGCGCGCTTGCGGTCTCGTTCCTGATCAAATTCTTCATGCTGCGCGACTATGCGCCGGCGCCATTCATGCTGGAGCTGCCGGACTACAAGATGCCGCGGCTGAAATCGATCGCGATCGGCGTCTACACGCGGGCAAAGATGTTTCTGCACCGCGCCGGCACCACGATCTTCTCGATGATGGTGCTGATCTGGTTTCTGGCCTCGTTCCCGCAGCCGCCCGCGGGCGCCACCGAACCCGCGATCGACTTCAGCCTGGCCGCGATCATCGGCAAGGCGCTCGAGCCGCTGCTTGCCCCCGTCGGCTTCAACTGGCAGATCGCGGTCGCGCTGATCCCGGGCATGGCGGCGCGCGAGGTCGCGGTCGCAGCCCTCGGCACCGTCTACGCGATCGAAGGCGGCAAGGAAGCCGCCGAGCAGATCGGCCAGGTGCTGGCGACGAAATGGTCGCTTGCGACTGCGCTGTCGATGCTGGCCTGGTACATCTTCGCCCCGCAATGCGCATCCACGCTCGCGGTGATCCGGCGCGAGACCGGCAGCTGGGCTTGGATGGCCGTGACGTTCTTCTACATGCTGGTGCTGGCTTATGCCGCGAGCCTTCTGACCTACAACGTCGCGGTCGCACTCGGCGCGGGCTAGCGCCCTCTCCAAACTAAAATTGCGAAAACAACCCCATGCACAGTAGACGGGGATTGTCGGGCTCGTGACCGGTGACGTCAGTGAAGTCGTTGATACATCCGAGGAAACAGACGTAGCCCGGATGGAGCGCAGCGAAATCCGGGAAAGCGCATCCGGTGCGAGGATTGCCGGATTGCGCTTCGCTCGATCCGGGCTACGGACTACGGCGTGCCGGTTGCGCCGTCRGGCAAAACAGGAGCATGATGGCATCCTCCCGGGATTGCCGCCTCGACTGCGCCACTACACGACTGGACGCGTTCGGTCCGAACCAAATCAAAAAATCAAATGGAGGCGGCGCGAGGCCGCCTCCGGTGCCTCATCATTACTGGCAAACATACATGATGCCGTCGCCGCCCTTGACGGGCGCGCCTGGCGTGCAGCCGATGCCGTTGCGCGCGGCATAATCGGACCAGCCACTGTAGCCATAGGTCGCTCCCCATGAAAAAGGCCCCGGTCGATGCCGGGGCCTGAGTTCACCGGGAAGACTTTGGATCAATAGCGCGGCGCGCCGTAACCGCCGAAGCGATAGTTCACGCGAACCGTGACCATGTCGATATCCTGGGTGACACCGCTGCCGGTGAGGGTGAACCCACCGGGTGTGACCACGCCTGCGAAGGAGGTGTTGTCACGCCCCATCCAGAGGTGGTCGTATTCGACACCGACCGTCCAGTTCGGGCTGAAGCCATACTCCCAGCCAACACCCAGGGCACCGCCCCAGCGCGTGTGACCTGCCGAGGCGAGGCCGACGCCGGTGACATTGTTGAAGATGTCAAAGCGATTGCGCGTCACGGCGGCGCCGCCCTTCACGTAGAGCAGTGAGGCGTTCCATGCCCAACCGAGCTGAGCCGTGAACAGCCCGATCGCATCGGTCTTGCCCGTGGTCGAGATAAACGGATCGATCACGCTGACGCGTGTGTTCTTGATCTCGGCCCAATCACCCTGAGCTTCCAGGCCGAGCACGAACTGATTGGTCTGCCAGCGATACCCGATCTGTCCACCGACGAGGCCTCCGGAGCGATCGGCGCAACCACTTGCGACGTTGCCTGCGGGCGTTATCAAATCGACGCAACCGTGGCTCTGCCCCCAGCCTCCGTTGGCGCCGATGTAAAATCCGGTCCAGTTGTAAACCGCCACCACCGGTGCCGGCGGCGGCGCCTTGACGGCCATATCGGCCGCCATGGCCGGAGCCGCCATGCTCAGCGCCGCGAAGCCGATCGCCGCGATCGAAAGCTTTTTCATCGTTTCGTCCCCTTTGCTCAAATTTCTTTCGTCAGAAGCGAGCCCTAATGCAGGCTGGCGTGCATAAAGCTTGCGAACATCCTGAAGTTTACGCGCGAGGGGATTTTGGGCCCGTACCAAAATGGCAACACTCAAACGCCATCGCTATGCACAGAAGAGTGCTTAGTCAGTCTTTGAAGTGCCGTGCGCTCCAGCACCGTCCTGTTCGTCAGCAAGCCACGCGCCGATGCCGGAGGATGGGATCACCCGCTTCGGCAGGTGCGGGTTGATCGTGCCTGCAAAGACGGAAAGTCCCTCATCGCGCTTGGCGCGCGCAAACAGCTTGGCTTCATGCTCAGTCGCGAAGGTCTTCGTCTCGCGCGGACTTCGTTGTCTCGGCAGAACGCCTCGCCGTTGCACTTCGAAGGTGACGTACCAGGTCGGACTCATTGCGCACACCAACATGTCACCAGTCCCTGGACTCGCGTTGTGGTGCGGCTGTCATCCGCCTGTTTGATTCAGATCAAGCAGCGACTTGACTGCGAACGCTTGACGCGCCGGGTCGCGAACTGAGGGTCGGTTGACCCGTCGGGCAACACAGGAGCACGATGGCATCATCGGCTTCAGTGACATCCGGCTCCCGACCTTCTCCGTCCCGCGAATGGCGATGCGATACCGTCTTCGGGCTGGATCGGCGCCGTGATCAGGGCCGACCGCCACCCCATCAGCAGGGAACCCGGCGCCGATCTGAGAGTTCGTTCCAAGGCCGTTCGGCTTAACCGGGCGCGAGCCCTGGGACTCGCGCAGGGGCGGTGGCGCCCTTCTCTCGAAGCGTCAAAGGGGATCAATGAGCAGTCCATCCAGCACTGTTACGGACAGTGCGCCCCGAGAGCTGTCCAGAATATCGACCGGCAGCGCCGGGCTGGACGACATCCTGGGTGGCGGCTTCGACGCCAACCGGATGTATCTCTACGAGGGGCAGCCCGGCACGGGCAAGACCACCATCGCGCTTCAGTTCCTGCTGAGGGGGGTGCGGGACGGAGAGCGCGTGCTCTATATTTCGCTGTCCGAAACCAAGCGCGAGCTGGACGTCGTGGCGCAGCGGCACGGCTGGACGCTGGACGGCATCGACATCTTCGAACTGGTTCCGCCGGAGACGACGCTCGATCCGGAGCGCGAGCTCACGGTGTTTCATCCCGCCGAAATGGAGCTGAGCGAGACGACCGGCCTGATCTTCAGGGAAGTCGAGCGGGTCAATCCCAACCGCGTCGTGCTCGACAGCCTGTCCGAACTGCGCCTGCTTGCCCAGAACCCGCTTCGTTACAGGCGCCAGGTGCTGGCCCTGAAACATTTTTTCACCAACCGCAATTGCACAGTGGTCCTGCTCGACGATCTTTCGTCATCTCAGGACGATTTGCAGCTCCATTCCATTGCGCACGGCGTGGTGATGCTCGAACAGGTCGCGATCGATTACGGCGCCGAGCGGCGCCGGCTCCGCGTGATCAAGATGCGCGGCATCCGGTTTCGCGGCGGGTTTCACGATTTCACGATCGAGCGAGGCGGCCTGCAGATATTCCCCCGCCTGGTGGCGGCCGAACATCACAAGACCTTCGTCGGCGACTTCACCCCGAGCGGCAACGCCGAGCTCGACCAGCTCCTGGGAGGCGGCCTCGAGCGCGGCACCAATGCGCTGCTCATCGGCGCCGCCGGCGTGGGCAAATCATCGGTTGCGCTCACCTACGCGATCGCGGCGGCCGAACGTGGCGAGCACGCGGTGTTCTTCGCGTTCGATGAAGGCCGCGGCACGGTCGAAGCGCGCGCCCGGACACTTGGCCTGCACCTGCAAGAACACGTTGATTCGGGGCTTGTCCGGTTTCAGCAGATCGATCCCGCCGAGCTGTCGCCGGGTGAGTTCGCCGCAAACGTGCGAAAGAGCGTCGAGGCCGACAATGCCCGCCTCGTCATCATCGACAGTCTGAACGGCTATCTGGCCGCGATGCCCGACGAGCGATTTCTCATCCTGCAGATGCACGAACTCTTGAGCTACCTGGGGCAGCAGGGTGTGCTGACCATCCTGGTCCTCGCCCAGCATGGCCTCGTCGGTCCGATGGATACGCCTCTCGACATCAGCTATCTCAGCGATTCCGTGGTCATGCTGCGCTATTTCGAGGTCGGCGGAACGGTGCGGCGCGCTCTGTCTGTCGTCAAGAAGCGCAGCGGCCGACACGAGCATACCATCCGGGAATTTCGGCTTAGCAGCGCCGGCATCACGCTCGGCCCGCCCCTGAGGGAGTTCAGCGGCATCTTTTCCGGCAATCCGCATTATACCGGGGCACCTAAGCCCGAAGGGTCGGTTGAATGAGCGTTGAGCGAGATCACCATGTTCTCGTCTTTGCTCCGATCGGGCGCGACGGACTTGCCTCCGCCGAGCTGTTCCGGAGTTCGCACCTGGAAGCGACCAGCTGCCGCAGTCTGCCCGAACTCGTCAGCGAG
The DNA here is from genome assembly GCF_056402655.1 of Bradyrhizobium sp. P3_C3. Classification (NCBI taxonomy): domain Bacteria; kingdom Pseudomonadati; phylum Pseudomonadota; class Alphaproteobacteria; order Hyphomicrobiales; family Nitrobacteraceae; genus Bradyrhizobium; species Bradyrhizobium sp. P3_C3. The sequence goes on from NZ_JBFUGY010000004.1 coordinate 249,543, forward strand.
ATGGCAGCCGGCGTCGGCGCCGTTTTCGTTGCCGAGGAAGCTCTGTTCGGGAAAGACACCTCGCCGCTGGCACAATGGATCGAGAGCCAACCGCCCTGGTCCGACCTGCCCTTCGTCGTCCTGACCAGCCATCGCGAGCAGCCGGCCGTCCTTGCCTGGCGCCGCAGCATTGTCGCGCTTCTCCGTAACGTCTCGCTGCTCGAGCGGCCGGTTCAGCCAATGACGCTGACCAGCGCCGTTCAATCGGCACTGCGCGCGCGGCGGCGCCAATACGAAATCCGGGCTCTGTTCGCGGCGCGCGAACAGGCGGCTCAGGAGCTCGAGACGCTGGTGGTCGAGCGCACGCGGGCCCTTGCGGAAGCCGTCGAGCAATTGCGCGTCGAGATGGACGAGCGTGCCCGGGTCGAGGAGACGCTTCGGCAAGCCCAGAAGATCGAAGCCATCGGACAGCTGACCGGCGGGGTGGCGCACGACTTCAACAATCTGCTGATGGTGATCTCCGGCGGCCTCGACATGCTCGACCGCCAGACCGATCCGGACCGTCGTCGCCGCCTCATGGACGGGATGGTCCAGGCCGCCCAGCGCGGGGCCAGCCTGACCAGGCAGCTTCTCGCGTTCTCCCGCCGGCAGACGCTCCGGCCGGAGCCTGTCGACGTAGCCTCACAGATGGGCGGCATGCGCGAATTGCTCGATCGAAGCCTGAGAGGCGACGTCCATGTCGAGTTCGATTTTCCGGACACGCTCTGGCCGGTGGAGGTCGATCCCGGCGAGCTCGAACTCGTGATCCTCAACCTCGCCGTCAACGCCCGCGACGCCATGCCCAATGGCGGCACGATTCTCGTGCGCGGGGAAAATCTGCCCGATCTGAATGACGAGCAGATCGCCGGAGACTATGTGCGCCTGTCCGTCGTCGATACCGGTGTCGGCATGAGTCCGGAGATCCTGTCACGCGTTTTCGAACCATTCTTCACGACCAAGGAGGTCGGAAAGGGCTCGGGGCTCGGGCTCGCCCAGGTCCATGGATTCGCGACGCAGTCACGGGGGACGGTCCGCATTCGATCGGAAGTCGGCCGAGGCTCCAGCATCGAACTCTATTTGCCGCGATCGCTCAGCACTCCTTCCAGGGAGCGACACCTGATCGATCTCAACATGGTGCGGCCGAAGAAGAGCAATCACGGCCGCATCCTCCTGGTCGAGGACGATGACGAGGTTGCCGCACTGGTGAGCGAGATGCTGGGCCAGCTCGGTTACGAGGTCACGCACGCAGCGAGTGGCGCGGCCGCGCTCGGTGCCCTGGCCGACGGCCGCGCCGTCGACCTCGTCTTTTCCGATATCATGATGCCCGGCGGCATGAATGGGGTCGAGCTGGCCCGGGAGATCAAACGAAGGCGAAGCGACATCCCCGTGCTTCTGACCAGCGGATACTCCGAAGCCGCGGTTCAAGACGCCGAATTGGCGGGTCTGCAGATTCTGCCGAAACCCTACCATATCGACGAGCTGGCCGCGGCGCTCAGCGCGGCAAAGGCAGAACCCGGGCGCGACATGGAGTCCAAGCGGTCCAGCCGCTGCTGATGGCGTGCGGTGTCGCATCGCGAAAGCGATCGACGACCGGCCTCCAAAGCGGCTATCAGTCTCCATGGACCGCTTCAGCACCGACAGATTGACCGCCGAGAGGCTTCGCGAAGACCACCTCGACGACCTCGTCACGCTGCATCTCGATGCCGAGGTGTCCCGCTATCTCGGCGGCGTGCGTGCACCCGAGGTCACCAAGACCTATCTCGCGACCAACATGGCGCATTGGGACCAGCACGGTTTTGGGCTGTGGGTGCTGCGAACGAAGGACGGCGCCTTCGCCGGGCGAGCGGGCATCCGGCACATCCTCGTGGACGACATCGACGAGATCGAGATTGCCTACGCATTCAAGCGCGAGTTCTGGGGCCGCGGATTTGCGAGCGACGTCGCAATCGCGCTGACGGACATCGGGCTGTCGCACCACGAACTGCCGTCTCTCATCGGCCTTGTCTATGTCAGCAACGGCGCATCCCGCCGCGTGCTGGAGAAGGCCAATTACATCCTCGAGAAGAGCACGACGCGTCATGGCAATGATGTCGTGATCTACCGCGCTCGGCGGTGAGATGCGTCTCGCAGGATGGGTAGAGCGAAGCGAAACCATCCTTGCTTCCGGGCGCGTTGAAGCGTGATGGGTTTCGCTGTGCTCTCCCCGTCCTACGGGCTATCGCAAAGCCGCTTACGCTCAGCCGGTGCGGAGCCGGACAACCGATTGCGGCAACGAAGCGAGAAACAGAACGACGCAGACACACAGCAGGACGATGTCCTTGAACAGGAACTCGCCGGYCAGATTCCACGCCATCGGATCGGTTGACAGGCTCCATGTGACGACGCCCGGCGTCGTGAAGAAGAACGACCACGTGATCGCGAAGGTCATCATGCCCATGAACGAACCCAGCGCCGACAAGACCGGACTGAAGCTGCCTGCCACGAGCAGCGCCGCAATCACGAATTCGGCGACACCGAGAACATAGGCCTCTCCCCTCAGCCCGAATACCGACAGCCAGGAGATGAACGGGCTGTGGCTGATGAACTGGGCGATGCCCTGTGCGGATTGCAGTGTGAATTTCTGCATTCCAAACGATACGAATATGACCACCATGACCCAGCGCAGAATGGCGAGCGGACGATAAGAGCCTCCACCATTCTCCGCGACGTTGAATCCCATCATGCGACGATTTCTCCCCGGATTGCACATCCATCTATTGGCGAACGAAGCGTCCGCTACGGGCTATTCGGAGGGGAGCGTCTGTCGTTACATCCGCGGCGGGGTTCCACGATCACAGCTGCGTGCAATGCGCGTGTTCGCGCCGCGGTCGAGACCCGCGCATTTCGGATCGACAGGCTCTAGCCGTCGCCGCAATTGCGGTGACAGTGCATTCAATTGATGCGCACGGGGTCCCCTGCTTCGAGTTAAGTGCACTGTCACCGGCTACCCAGGTGCCGGGTCGACAAGGCCTGACCGGCAGGTAAGGCCCGCAGATGACGAAAGCAGACAAGGCGGTTTATGCGGCCGTTGAGTTTTCTAGTCCTCGCGGCGAGCGAGAACTCTGTCAGCAGGTCCGCACATTCACGGACAAATCAGTACGGGAGTTTTCGCCTGTGCCAGCACCTTGTTTGCCACGCTACCGATGAGAAGCATGGAGAGTCCGCTGCGGCCATGGGACGACATCACGATGAGATCGCAACCTTTATTCTCGGCTGCTGCGATGATGGCTTGATGGGGTTGCCCGTTCTCCACTTGAATCGGTTCGCAGGAAACGCCGGCCTCCTTGGCCGCATTTGCCGCGCGATCCAACGCGCTCGTGGCCTGTTCCTTGCGCAGCTCGGCATATGTTGCGACTGCTTCACGGAACCGCCCTGTCATTTCTGAAAACGGCTCCACAACGAAGATTAGAGATACCTTGGCTCCAAGGGATTTCGCCAGCGCCAACCCATGCGCCACGCCGTGCTCCGCTAGCTCCGACCCATCTGTCGGAATGAGAATATGCCGGTACATGCTTCACCTCCCGCCTGTCTGGACGTATCGCTGCCTTCCAAATGTAAGCTGGGCCCGCGTTTCGGATACGGTCTTGAGATAGATCAATCTCTCGGCCTAGCTCGCAGGATGGGTAGAGCGGAGCGAAACCCATCAACACGCCTGGATGGAACGATGGGTCTCGCTGCGCTCTGCCCATCCTACAGGCCGCGAGCTACCGCTCGCCCGGCCACATCGCCATGGCCGCCTTCGCTACGCCTCTCAACTCCTCAGGCGTCGCGTCGTCCTTGGCCTGGATCGCCATGCCCTCGAAGACGCTGAGGTAGAACCGGCTCAGCGCATCGATGTCGGTTGCGGCGGGCAGTTCGCCGCTCGCGACCGCAGCCTCCAGCCGCCCGCGCAAATTGCCGAGCATGTCGAGCCGGGCCTTCTTGATCTCGCGGGCAATCGTTGCCGGCCATTCGTCGCTGACGGCGCCCAGCACGGCCATGCAGCCGGCCGGCGCTCTCCGGGATTTCGGCAGGGTCTCGGCCGCCCCGATCAGCAGATTCTCGATGCCGGCGCGCGCGGTCGCGCCTTCCGCAAGCCGGTCCCAGACCGGCTGGCCCTGGGTCTCGACGTAATGCTCGATCGCGGCAAGGTAGAGTGCCTCCTTGCTTTCGAAGGCCGCATAGAGGCTGGGCGAGCTGACGCCCATGGCGTCGCAGAGGTCGTGCATCGAGGCTGCCGCAAAGCCCTTGCGCCAAAACAGCAGCATGGCGGCCTCCAACGCCGCGTCGCGATCAAATTCCCGTGGCCGACCTGCCATCGCCCGCCTTTCTGTAATGATCAACACATAATTCACTTGACCGCGGCAATCAAGACTCCACATATTCTGTGTCGATCATTACAGAATTGGAGAGATCACATGACGCTGGCAGGAAAACGGGCCCTGGTGACGGGCGCAAGCAGGGGTATCGGTGCGGCCATCGCGAAGGCGCTCGCCGCGGAAGGTGCCGATGTCGCGATTACTTACGAGAAGTCGGCGGAGAGCGCCGCCAAGGTCGTGGACGCGATCAAGGCGACGGGCCGGAAAGCCGTAGCGATCCAGGCCGACAGCGCCGATGTCGCTGCCGTTCAGGCCTCGGTCGACAAGACCGTCGCCGCATTGGGCGGGCTCGACATCCTGGTCAACAATGCCGGCATTCTGCGATTGGGCGGCCTCAACGACATCTCGCTCGCCGACATCGACGCGATGCTGAACGTCAACGTGCGTTCGCCGATCGCCGCGAGCAAGGCCGCGCTGCCGCACCTTGGCAAGGGCGGCCGCATCATCACCATCGGCAGCTATTTTGCGGACCGCGTGCCCTCGCCGGCGCTCGGCGTGTACGCGGCGTCGAAGTCGGCGCTAACCGCATTCACCAAGGCGCTGGCGCGGGAGCTTGGCCCGAGGGACGTCACGGTCAACCTCGTGGCACCGGGCTCGATCGACACCGACATGAATCCAGCGCACGGCCCGACCGCCGAGACATTGAAGCAGTTCATGGCGCTGGGCCGGTATGGTGCGACGGATGACATCGCGAATGCCGTGGCATTCCTGGCGAGCCCGAAGGCAAAATACATCACCGGCTCGACCTTGACCGTCGACGGCGGCGCGAACGCGTAGACATTCCGGCGCTTCGTGTTCGTCCAACAGGAGGTTGAGAAGCTGGCCATGACTGCGATCGCAAAATAAGATGATGTTCGCGATCATCATGGCGGGGCGGCCGATGCCTCAGCCGCCCCCCGAGCGTTAGATGGAGCGTGTCGCGCGCTTCGTCCCTCGTCCAGCTTCGAGCATGACAGCACGACTGTCACTTTGGCTTGAACGTCAAAATGCCGTTTGCACTCATCGTTCGCACCCGTCATTGTTTCGCAACGCTGCCCGGATGTTGAGCGGGTTCCGGTGATCAAACGGGAGGCCTTGCCATGCAAGACGTCGAGAAGCGTGTCATTGGCAAGGTTATGTGGCGGCTTATACCGTTCCTGATCGTCTGCTATTTCGTGGCCTATCTTGACCGCGTCAATGTCGGCTTTGCCAAGCTGCACATGAACCAGGCGCTGGGTTTAAGTGAAGCAGCGTTCGGACTGGGCGCGGGCTTGTTCTTCGTCGGGTATTTCCTGTTTGAAGTCCCCTCCAACATCTTCCTGGAACGAGTCGGCGCGCGCGTCTGGATCGCCCGCATCATGATTACATGGGGAATCGTCTCGGCGGCCTTCGCATTCATCCCATCGATATCGGCAGCAACGGGAATACCGACGACGGGCGTCTTCTACTCTCTTCGGTTGCTGCTCGGCGCCTGCGAGGCGGGATTCTTTCCGGGCATCATCTTCTATCTGACCCTGTGGTTCCCGGCGGTTTACCGGGCTCGGGTCATCAGCCTGTTCATGCTGGCGATCCCGATTTCGTCCATCATCGGATCGCCCATCTCCGGGCTTCTGCTCGGCGTGACCGGTTGGGGATTGGAAGGCTGGCAGTGGCTGTTCATTCTCGAGGCGCTGCCGTCGGTCGTGGTAGGCATCTGCGTCCTGCTCTATCTGACGGATTTTCCGCGCCAGGCCCGCTGGCTGCAACAAGACGAGATTGCCTGGCTGGAAGACGTGCAGGCCACCGAGAAGCGGAACAAGGAGAAGGTCGAACACCTGTCATTGGGTCAGGCGCTCACCGATTACCGCATTTTGTTGTGCGCTCTGGTGTACTTCTGCCTGAATGCTGCAAGTTACGGCGTGGCGTTCTTCCTGCCAACCATCATCAAGGGTTTTGGCGTCAGCGATACCCAGACCGGCTTGCTCGCAGCGCTGCCCTTTATTTTCGGGGCCGCGGGAATGGTGCTGCTTGGTCGTCATTCCGATCGGACCATGGAACGAAAGGGTCACGTCGCCGCGGCACTGTTGATGGCAGCGGTGGGAATCGGAGTGGCAGGTCTCGTTTCCAACTCCGTCCTTGTCATGGCATTGCTTTGCTTCGCGCAGATCGGCGTCTCCGCGGTCCCCCCGATGTTTTGGCCGCTGCCGGCGAGCTTTCTAACGGGAGCATCGGCTGCCGCCGGCATCGCCGCGATCAACTCGCTTGGAAATCTTTCCGGTTTCGCCGGTCCTTACGCAATGGGCTACCTGAAGGATTTAACCGGCAGTTTTACCGCGGGTCTTCTGTTGCTGGCGGGTTGCGCGCTGGTGGGCGCAGTCGTTGTCGTGCTGCTACGCATCGATGCAAGGCGCGAGCATGTGTCCGGCGAAATCGCGATGGCGCACTAGACGCGGGTGATCGTCGCTACCTGAAATACCCGAGCACGAGATCGATATCCGCGCTGCCGGCAACCGTGCCGTTGAGCTCGGCGTCGATGACGCGGCGGCAGGCCGCGATCGCGGCGTGATCGCCGAGATCGTTGGCGGCTTCGAGCACGAGCCAGGCGGCGTCGACGGAAGCCTTCTCGGGAGCCGAACCGCCGGCATCGACGGGCAGGCTCTTGTTCTTGCGAATTGCGGTGCCGAATTGAGGCAACATTGCAAATACTCCCCTCTGGCTCAGTGCACCTGGAGTTCGGGCTGACGGCCCGTATCGGCACCCGCGCCGGTCTTGCGCGACTGGTAGAACTTCAGAATGCTGCGCGACGTCTCGATCTTGAGCTTGCCGAACTCGCGCTCGCTGTCATGAAGCTCGCGCGCCGTGATCAGATGATCCTTGGCGCCGAGGAACAGCAGCGACATGGTCGTGTCCCACGAGAAGTCGAGCGCCTTGCACAGCACCAGAAGTATCTCGCGATTGCGGTCCATCATCGCGCGCTCGATCACGTCGACCGGAAGCGACGACAGCAGCGACAGGCCGATCTGCACCTCGTCGAAACGGTGCTGGCGCGCATAGTTCGAGATCGAGTCCTGGTTGAGGTTGCCCTGGCGGTACTGCGTCGTCACCACGCGCTTGGCGACGAAATAGCTGCGCGAGGACGGACCGAACTTGGACTGGAGATCGCCGGTGACGTCGGTCACCGAGCTCTGGATCTGCGCCATCATCTCGGGCCGCTCGTGCTCGAGGCGGCGGCGGACGTCTTCCGACGCCTTGGAAATGAGCTGCTGGAAGATGTGGCGCGGCACGTCCTTGCGCAGGCCGAGTTGCTCGGCGAGGATCGAGTCGCCCTCCGCGCGCCGGACCATGTGCAGCAGGCCCGAGCCCGAGAAGCGCGCGCCCTCGTTCCTTGCGACGGAGGTCACGACCGCCTGGTCGCCGCGCTTGACCAGCACGTCGGTGACGGCTTCGCCGATCGACTTGCGCTGGGCGATCGCAAGCAGATGCGCCTGGCCCTTGGTCATGGCGCTCTGGACCAGCATCTTCTCGTCGATACGGCTGGAGTCGCGCAGCACGGGACCGGCCACGTCGATCTCGTCGTCGAGGGCGAGCTTTTCGATGACATTGAGCGGAGCGTGGTCGCAGGCCGACATCAGCTCGGAGAGCTGCGCCCGCGCGGCGACCTCGATCTCGTCGGCGAGCCGCCCGATGACCTCGCCGAACATGCTGATCTCGTCGTCGCTGTAGCGGCCGGTGATCAGGATGTCGGTCGCATGCCACAACGCCTTCGCCCGGCTCTCGTCGGTGCCGCGCGCGATCGCGTCGTCCAGATCCTGCAGAAGCGATTTCGCCCCGTTCATCTCGTTACCCCAGTTCTTGGTTAGCCATCCTGCTTGTGCTGGCAGGACGCCGAATTCCTCTGGGAACCGACACTAGAGATCAAACGCGAGAATCCAGTAAAGTCGGCAGATCAGTTTTGCCGAGCAAAATTCGTTAAAATGCGCGGGAATGGGTTTACCGGCGGGCAAGGCGTTCGCCGCGGCGCCCGATAAAGGCAGCTGCGAACTCGCATGGTTCGAGACGCGCCGTACGGCGGCGCTCCTCACCATGAGGGTTCAGTATCTCACCGCGAAACGAGACCTCATCCTGAGGGCCCGCCGAAGCCGGGCGTCTCGAAGGATGGCCACGACGAAATTGCCCGCCGCCTCACGGATTCGACGGCGTCAGCACCAGCGGCGGCTTCGGCTTGGGTTTTGCGGGCGGCGGGCCTGGCGCCGGCCTCACCTCGATCGGCGGCGGCAGCGGGGCGATCTGCTGGCTCGCGAGCGGCGGGCTTGTAAGTGGAGGACTTGGCACCGCAGGCGCTGCCTGCGGCGCCTTCGGCGTCGGCGCGGCCTTTGCCTTCGGCGGCGCGCGGCGCGGATCGCGGCCGGGCAACGGCACGTCGGTCAGCGACGGCTCGGGCACCGGATCGGGCGAGACCAGCGTCGGCAGCGCCGCAGTCGCCGGCGGCGGCTCGCCGCGCTCGATCGCATCCAGCCGGCGCGTCTCGCGATCGATCGTGCGCACCGCGAGCCAGGACGACAGCGGCGCGAGATCGACGGTGCGGTTGAGCTTGTCAGGGGGACCTGCCGCGAACAACTGGATCTCCGGCGGCGCGCCGGAAAGCCCGGTCATGATCGGCGTCAGGCTGGCGCGGATGTCGGCCTGGTCGGCGGGAATGTCGTAGCCGCCGGAGACAATGGCGCGGGCGTTCTTTGCTTCCAGCGGTGTCGCACCGACGCGCAGGCGCCCGTCCCGGATCGTGAACGGGATCTGCGCCGAGGCGACCGCGATCGGACCTGCCGACAGCGCGGGTTCGACGAGCTGCCGCAGCCTGTTGTCGTCGGCGACCTGGCCGCCGTCGCTGGCGCGGATGGCGATCTCGAAGGCGCGCGGATTGAGGCCGCTGATTTCCGCAGCCTCGAGCGTCACCGTGCCATTGCCGGCGAGCGCACCGGTCAACGCCGCAACGCTGCGGCCCTGGCTGGTCAGGGCCATCTGCACCGAGGCGCGTCCCTTGGGCAATGCGAGATCGCGGTAGCGCAGCGCCGCCGCATCGACATTGCGGAGCTCGATACGCGCGTTCAGCGCAACGCCATTGGCGCCATTGCGCGCGTCGAAGCTCGCCGACATCTCACCGCCGCCCACACCGCCCTTGAGCGCGTCGAGCGCGAGCGACTGGCCGTCGCTCCGGATCGTGCCGCCGACCGGGCGCAGCTCGATGCCGTCAGGCAAGGTGCCGCGCAAAGCCTGGAAGGCGATGCGGCCGCGCCAGCCGCCGAGCAGCCCCGCACTCAGGGGATCGCCGGCATCATGTCCGGCGGCGCCGATGGCCATCGCGAACGCGGGCGCAAGATCGAGCGCGTCGAGGCCGATTTCGCCATCGACGCTCTTCTCCTGATCGAGCGTCACCGCGAGATGCCCGCGCAGATGCGAGCCGGCCGCGCTGCTGTCGAGATCGTCGAAGGTCAGGCGGTTGCCGGAGAGGCCGACGCGCGAGGACAGGTTGACGCTCTGCACCGATCTGTCGGTTGGACTGGTCCCGAACAGCGGCGCCAGATTGGCATTGCGCACGCGCAAATTCACGCTGGCCTTCGGCTGGGACGAACTGGGGTCCGACAATTCGATGCTGCCTTGCGCATCCGCATCCAGTCCGCCGCCACTGAGCTTTGCGTTCAATTGCAATGGCCGGCGCCAGGCGCCGCTCAACCGGCCTTCGAACTGCGAGGCGCCCTCGCCCGCGGCGACGACGCGATCGAGGCCCAGCAGCGCCAGCAATGCGCCCGCCTTCGGCGTCGATATTTTCGCGTCCAGCGTGAAGTCGCTGTTGCGCAAGCGGTCGATGTCGATGCCGTTGACCGCCGCCACCGGCGTCTGCCCGGCCAGCGTCGCTGTGGCCTTGAGCTGCGGCGCATCGAGATCGAGCACGGCGCGCGCGTCGCTGCGATCGGCATGGTCGGCGTTCTTGTCGAGGCTGAGGTCGAGCTTCAGCCGCGTCGCGCCGGGCAATGACGGGAGGGCGTCGAACCGTGCGCGCACCGAAGGCGCGATCGGCTCGAGCAGCGCGGTGAGTTCACGCAGCGAATTGGCCGAGGATTTCAGCGCGAGCTTGCCGGTGGCATGAACGCGGTCGAAGCTGCCGCTCGCTTCGGTGGTCACCCCGCTCGCCTGGCCGAAGCGCAACTGCTCCAGCGACAGCGCCGCCGGGCCGTAGCCGAGTTTCGCCGTGAACGGCCGCAGCTCCTGTCCGGCCGACATCGCGCGGCCGACATCGAGCGCAAGCTTGGCTTCCTCCGGCCATTCGCCATGCGGCCCCGCGAGCGCGCGCACGAAGCTTGCGGCGGCATCGAGGTCGAGACGGTCGGCCTTGAGCTCGGCGTCGATTCGCGAGCCCTTGCTCGCGCCGGTCTGGACGAAGGCGATGCGGCCCTCCACCGCGCCGCCCTCGATCTCGGCCTTCAGCCTGTCGACGGCGAGATGGTTGGCGGCGATGGTCACGTCGCCGGCAAGGCGCAGCGGCCGCGTGCTGCGGCGGTTGATCTCGCTGCGGCCCTGGAGCCAGGCCACCAGCGTATCGGGATCGGACGACTCGACGCTGAGACGGCCGCTGAAGCTGTCGGCGCCGGGCGTTGCGCCGTTGAGCGAGAGCTGCGTCATGCCGGGCGCGCGCAGCTCGAGCCGCTGGAAAGTCCAGGACCTTCCGTCGGTCTGAAGCTCCGCCGTGATGTTCTGGAGCGGACGCCCGCCCAGCATGATCTGGTCGGAGTTGAACTCGATCTGCGCCGGTATCGGCGCCTGCGGGATCGCCGCAAGGCCCGCGCGTAGGGCCGGCAGGACGCGCTGCGGCTCGGCATCGTCCTTGCCCGCCAGCTTGTCGGCATCGACCTGGCGCGCCGACAGCACCGCGCGCAGCAGCGGCGAGGCGCCGAACCTGACATCGCCGACACCACCAAACTTGAGTGCATTGTCCTCGGCGCCAAAGCTCGCATCGATCTGATCGAATTTGGCGCCGGCCGGATCGGCTTTGAGCTTTGCCGTGAGCTTCCAGGGTGTCGGCCCCGCCGTGCCCGCCTTCTTGACCGGGGGCACAGCGAGCGTCAGTGCGCCGTCGAATTTCGGCAGGCGGTTGTCGAAGGCGAGCACGCCTTCGAGGTCGGCCAAGATCGCACGCTCGCCGGGATCGATGTTGAGGTGGAGACGGGTGGCGCTGCCGTCGGCGCTCGGGCCGGAGGAGACGCGGAACGGATAGCGCACCCCGGTGGCGGTGAAACTGCCGTCGCCACGGACCGAGCCGGCCAGCGAGCGCACGTCGCCGAAAAAGGTGATGTCGTTCAATTCCAGCGTCGAGCGGCTGGCGGCATCGTGCAGGGCGATGCGGCCGGTGAGGTTCAGCCGTTCGATCGCAAGCGAGGCCAGGTTGAAGGTGCCGCTCGCGGTGGACGGCAAATCGACCCGTCCCTTGGCATCCAGGCCGAGATCCACCGCCATGCCGTTGACGGTCAGCTCGGTGGCGCGCCATTCGCCGCGCATCAGCGAGCTCAGGCTGAACTCGACGTCGAGCTTGTCGGCGCGCAGGCGGCCGAGATCGTTGTTGCCGCCGAAGGTGACCGAGCGCAGCCGCAGCGTCGGCGCCGGCAGCAGCCGCGCATCCAGCTCGCCCGCCACCCGCACCGGCACGCCCATGATCGTGCCCGCCTCCGCCTCGAACTGGGGCCTGAACTGGTTCCAGTCGATGAAGTAAGGCCCGATCAGCGCGGTCAGCAGCGCAATGATGAAGGCAATCGCCAATCCGAGCAGCGTCGTCTGCACGGGTCTCCCCTCGGCCAAACCGGCCCGGGCCAAACCTGAGGGCCTCAGGCGCGCCGGAACAGCCCCTTATATAAAGGGAAGTGTGGCGAAGTCACAGCGACTGTTGCGCGCGGAGGTTAACACTGGCGGGAGACCCTCATGGTGAGGAGGCGCGCTAAGCGCCGTCTCGAACCATAGAGGCCCCCGCTCCCGCGGCCATCCTTCGAGACGGCTGCTTTGCAGCCTCCTCAGGATGAGGACCGGCGCTCGCAGATGCAGCGCCGCCGGCCATCACCAGCTTGCCGGCAGGCGTTTCAGGCCGCGCAGCACGAAGGTCGGGCGCCATTCCGGGTTCTCGACGTCGTCGATGCGCAGATCCGGCAGCCGCCGCAACAGCGTCGCGATGGCGATTTCGGCCTCGATGCGCGCCAATTGGGCGCCCAGGCAGAAATGGATGCCGCCGCCGAACGACAGGGGCTTGACGTTGGGCCTGGTGACGTCGAGCCTGTCGGGGCGATCAGGGTAGACCGCCGGATCGCGGTTGGCCGAGCCGAGCAGGCACAGCACGGTCTCGCCCTTTGGGATGCTCTTTCCGCCGAGATCCGCGATGTCCTCCAGCGCCACGCGTCCGGTCATCTGCACCGAGGAATCGTAGCGCAAGAATTCCTCGATCGCGTTGACCATCAACTCGGGCCGCGCCTTCAGGAGCGCGAGCTGATCCGGATTGCGATGCAGCGCGAGCAGGCCGTTTCCGATCAGATTGACGGTGGTCTCGTGGCCGGCGCCGAACAGCAGGATGATGTTGGCGGTCAATTCCTCGTTGGTGAGCTTGTGGCCGTCTTCCTCGGCCTGCACCAGCTGGGTGGTGAGATCGTCGCCGGGATTGCGGCGGCGCAGCTCGAACAGCTGCTGGAAATACATCTGCGCCATCATGTTGCCGGCGTTGCCCTTCGCGATCTCCTCCGGCGTGAGCGGCACGGGATCGAGCAGTCGCCCGCCATCGCGCGAGCTGTTGTAGAAGGTCTCGCGATGGTCCTCGGGGATGCCGAGCATGTCGCAGATGATGGTGACAGGCAGGCGGAAGGCGAAATCCTCGATCAGGTCCATGTGGCCGCGCTCGATCACGGCATCGATGGCCTGGTCGACGATCTCCTGGATCCGCGGCCGCATGTCCTCGACGCGGCGGGCGGTGAAGGCTTTCACGACGAGGCCGCGCAGGCGGGTGTGGTCGGGCGGATCGGATTGCAGCATCCAGTGGCTCATGCTGCGGAATACCGGCTCGTCCATGATGGCAGGGCTGTAGCGGCGCTTGGAGCGCTCGACAAAGTCCTTGCCGAAGCGCTTGTCGCGCATCACCAAGCTGACGTCGGCGTGGCGGCTGGCGACGAACTGCCCGAACGGCGTCACATGGATCGGCTCGATCGTGCGCAGCCGGTCGTAATGCGGATAGGGATCGCGGATGAAGTCCGGCGACAGCGGATTGAACAGCGGTCCGCCTGCGGGTTGCACTTGCTCGTTCATGGTGACCTCAATCGGTTGCCGCATGACACGAATACGCCGGCAGTCCCCTTGCGCGCGGCGTAACCATCCCCAGGATTATAAACTCGATACATTGTTGTATCGAGTTGCATTCTGCCCTAACCTGCGCCGATGTCAAGGCTGAGAACCAGGCCGACCAGGGACGACACGCGCGACAAACTGTTCGAGGCAGCCGCGCGCGTGTTCGAGGCGGACGGCATCGGCGGCGCCAGCATCGAGGCGATCGCGGCCGCCGCGGGCTTCACCCGCGGCGCGTTCTATTCCAACTTCAAGAGCAAGGATGAATTGATCATCGCCATGCTCGAGGATCATGTCGAGCAGTCGATCCGGCGCAACCTCGACATCCTCGCGCAGCACGACAATCTCGACGATTTCATCGCGGCGCTGAAGACGATGGATCGCAGCCGGCAAGACCCGCTCGGCCGCTCGCCCCTCCTGCACATGGAGATGATCCTGTTCGTCGCGCGCGCCGAGAAGCGCCGCCCGGAGCTTGCCAAGCGGCTGCGCGCGCGGCGCAAGCTGGTCGCCGACATCGTCGAGGCTACGTTGAAGAGCAACGGCAGGAACGACACGCTGAATCCGCCGTGGATGGCCTCCGTCGTGCTGGCGCTGGAAGACGGCTTTCGCCTGCACCGCCTGATCGATCCGGAGACGACGCCGGCCGACAGTTTTCTGCGCGCGATCACGGATCTCAGGCGCAGGACGGGATTGTCGTCGAACTAGGACGCGGACTCATTAGCACGCAGCCAAATTCGGATTGACGCGAGTTTGACGAACGCCAGATAGTTGGCTGCGAACGCGACGGTCATTTACGCGCCGAACGCCGCGTGGCTTGTTTGGCAGCATCGGCTTGATGGCGGTCCATTCGTAATCGCTGAGTTCGGCGGAGGCGCTTCGCGGATGAGCAAGGAGCGCAAGCACGCATGGACTTCCCATCAACATGGGGTTTCGATTTCGAACATGCCCCATAATTGCCTCCCGCCTAGCTCACCGGCTGTGCCTCTGGAAATTTCCACCTTCCGTTCAGTATCTCAGGACGGGGGCGATAGAGCCGCACCATATAGTTCCAGCCTGGCATCGTCGGAAGGCAGTTCGGGATTATGCCGTCGCAGCCGCCGAATTGAATGACAATCGATCCTTCTGCGCTTCTCTTCCCTGTCAGATTGTTGACCGAATAGGCGTCGTGTTCGTTTTTCTGAAAGCGGCCGTCCGCATTGTAAAGGGTGACTGACCAGAAACCATCAACGTGAACGGCGTCTTTGACGGTGAGCTTGTAGACCGTCTTGCCATCGTTTTGGCTCGGATTGACGTTGAGGTATTTGGCCTCGCTATCGGGATTTCCGCCCAGCCGCCAGCGCTTCCGATCAAGCGACGCACCGGATCAACCTGCGCCTTGGTACCGAACATGCGATTTTGATCAGGCACTGTTGCGTAAAGCACCAGAAGCGCGTCCTTCACCTTCTTGTGCGTGGCGGGATCCCATTTGGGTATTTCGAAGGTGCCGGGGCTCGGCTGCGAGATTTTCACGGCATCCTGCAGGGCATGAACCTTCTTCAGGTCCTCGGGGTCACTTGGATCAACAAAGGTGCGCAACGCCAGCATCAGATAGCGCGTGCCGATTTGCTGGCGGTCGAAACTGTGGCTCCCGCCGTAATAGACGGCCGGAGTGTATTGGTCCTGATCAATCACAATCAGCGACATGAAGCGATTATCGGCATTTGGGAGCGTGACCGTTACCGGTCCCGCATCAAGGTCGAACACCGCTGCCGAGTACACCGTGTCGCGGTTGCCACGAATGACAATCTGATTGTCGACTGGCTCAATCTCGCGCCGATGAAAAAACTTACCAACGCCGTCAGCGTTTTTGACGATATTGGCAAAATAGCTGTCAGTCTCGGCGCGCGTGAAGTTGTCGGCGGTGACGGGGACGGTGTCGACGGAAGGTTGCGTCTGCACTGATGCCGCCAAGCAGACCGAAGTGAAGATCGCGAAAGCTATCCTCTTCATCGATGCCTCCCTAACTCACCGACGCGAACGTCCACTGGCCTAGCCAGACAATGCTATCCCTGTTTCGGCAGCTGTGAAGGGGTACGACTTACGTTTTTGAGTTTAAATTCAGCTGGGAATTTGCGATCAATTCGAGGTCGACGTCTGGAATGCCTGGAGGAGTGACCAAAACGGAAAGAGGGAGAAGGCAATGACAAGACTGCCCAAGTCGAAGTTAGTCTCGCTTCTTGCTCTGTGTTTCGCGCTGTTGACGGCCTCCGCATCCGCGCAGGGGCCAACACGGGTGGCTGTGCCGGACGACGCGGCAATCTCTGATGCATACATCTATTTGCTCGGCCGGGTGCTGGTCATCCGTCAGGAACACATGGATCGCGGCGCGGTAGGCTTTGCCTACAACGCGATGAAGTACGACCCGATTGGAGAGGCGGACTGGGTCAATCCGAACCTAGACACTGCATATATCGAGGCTTGGTTCGCCGTCGATCCCGATGCGCCGGTCATTTTCGAAGTGCCGGAGATCGAGGGGCGCTACTACACCGCGCAAATTCTCGACGAATGGGGTGAAGTCATAGCCAATATCAACGAGCGCATGTTCCCGTCCAAACCGTTCGGAAAGTTTGCGCTGGTGTATCCTAATTCAAACCCGAAGATACCGGCGGACGCGACGCGCATTGACCTGCATTCGGCCAAGGCGAAGCTGCTTGGCCGCGTGGAGATCAAGGGCGACAAGGACGGCGCGACGAAACTACAACATGGCTTCAAGGCAACGGCGGCCGGTTCGCCGAAGCTCAAGGACCCGCCGTCGGTCCCGATGTTCGGGAACAGGGATTTGATCGGCGTCGAAATCTTCGACGATGCCGACGCCAAGTTGGCGAGCGCACTCGACGTGGCGCCCAATGCGGCCCAGATGCAGCAGAAGGTCCGCGCTGTGGCGGCCTACGCTGCGTCGAGTCCGGAGGCTCACGCTGCTGTCGATGCCCGCATTCGCAAGACCGTCCCGGAGTTCATCGAATACACGTTCACCAAAAGCGCTCCCTATCGCGATCACTGGGTCGGCGGGGGCCGAGCCGGGAACTATGGCGCGGACTATCTGCTTCGCACCGTCGCCAATTATGCGGGCATCTGGGCCAACACGAGCGATGAGGTGATCTATTTCATAGCAACGCGGAACTCCGGGGAGCAGACCTTGAACGGCTCGAACAGCTACGTGATTCACTTTCCCGCCAACAAACTGCCGGAGAACGTCATCGACGCCTTCTGGTCCGTCATTCTTGTCGGCGTGCCGGACTACCGCGTAGTGCCGAACGCGCTGAACCGGTTCAACTTCAACAATTACTCGCCGCTTCAGAAGGAGCCGGACGGGTCCCTGAAAATCACGCTTGGCCCGACGCCAGTCGCTGGTGTTCCGGAGTCCAATTGGCTGCCTACGCCTGAAGGCAAGCCGTTCTCGCTGACGTTCCGTACCTACGTGCCGAAAGAGATCGTCAAAACCGGGGAATGGCGGCCTGCGCCGGTAGTGAAGATAGATTGAGTTACCCATTTCGG
This sequence comes from Bradyrhizobium sp. P3_C3, assembly GCF_056402655.1. Lineage (NCBI taxonomy): Bacteria > Pseudomonadati > Pseudomonadota > Alphaproteobacteria > Hyphomicrobiales > Nitrobacteraceae > Bradyrhizobium > Bradyrhizobium sp. P3_C3. Next base: position 266,813 of record NZ_JBFUGY010000004.1, read on the forward strand.
TCGCGAATGACACAACGCAGACGTTCGCGATTGAAAGGGCGCGTGCGTGCGTCATTTGAATGTTGACGTTTCAGTTGGAGGGGACGAGCTTGTGTGAAGGGGCAATATTAGGTGCTTACCAAAGCCCACACGGGCAGGATCGGAAGGAGCGCCGAAATGGAAAGCGACCGCAACGGCAAAAAGGTTATCGCAAATTCCGGCTTATCTTCGTCGAGCCGCCGCAATTTCCTACTTACTGGCACCTCGCTCGCTGCGTTGGCCACGGCCTAGCCTGGATCGCCGATATCAGGCCCACGACCGGACCGTCATCCGACCGGCGTTGAATTCTCCGACAACTCGCCGCCCGCCCCAATCGTGCGTTTTTGAAAACGTGCGCCTGATTGCCGCAGGATCGGACAAGGCATTGCCGCTTCGGGAAATACGCCGGGCCTCCGCGCCGCTAACCGGCTAGGCGCCGGGCGATTGGCGCAGGCGCGTGGGTTAGCAGCAATCTCTCGACAGGGACGGCAATCGCTCTGGCGCAGTCGACGATCCGGTTGGCTAAACATCGCAACGTCACATCATGGGGACGGAGACAAACGATGGACAGGAAACGGCTAGCAATCGCGCCACGACGGAAGGCGGTCTCGACGGCGCTCATGTACGGGCTTTCGCTGACCGTGCGTTTCACCTCGCCGACGGCCGAAGAGGCGCCGCCACAAGCCGCGCAGAACGCCAAGGTCTCGACGTCGATCCTGATCGATCGGGGCTGGACCAACAAACCTGCGCTGCCGGTCGCCCTGCGCGGCTGGCCATCGGGCCCGCGAAGCTGCCGCGCAGGATGTGAAGGCCCTGCGCTGCTGTCCTCGCTGCCCAACTGCACCGCGCCGTAAGGACCAGGCGGTCTCCGTCTCACCTCTTCGCGTCATCATCGCTCGCAACAGGCACTGCTCGCATCGAGCGGCGGCGATGGCGCGCGTTTCGAACCAACAAACCCAGAACCAAATCCAGGAGTGAACCACATGCGACTGCTCATCATTGGCGCCGGCTTCGCCGGCATGTACGCCGCCCTCTCCGCCGCCCGCCTGCGCGACATTCAGGGCGTCTCGCCGGAAGAGCTCGAGATCGCGCTGATCGCACCGGAGCCGACGCTGGTGGTCCGCCCTCGGCTCTATGAGCCGAAGCCGGAAACCCTGACGGCGCCGCTGCTCGATGTCCTCAAGGCGATCGACGTCGACTACATCCAGGGGAGCGCCGAGACCGTCAACACCGAGGCGCTGACGGTGCAGATCTCGACTCCCAAAGGCACGCGCAAGACCCTGTCCTATGACCGCCTGGTGATCGCCACCGGCAGCCGCCTCTTCCGACCCAATATTCCCGGCCTTGCCGAGCACGGCTTCAGCGTCGACTCGCTCGACGATGCGGTTGCTCTCGACAAGCATCTGCATGGCCTCGCCGACCGGCCGGCCGTCAATGGACGCGACACGGTCGTGGTCGCCGGCGGCGGCTTCACCGGTATCGAGGCGGCGACCGAGCTGCCCGCGCGCCTGCGCGCCATCTTCGGCCAAAACGCCAGGACGCGCGTGATCATCGTCGAGCGCAACGGCGCAATCGCTCCCGACATGGGCGAAGGCTCCCGCCCGGTCATCGAGCAAGCGCTGCGCAAGCTCGGCGTGGAGACAAGGCTCGGCACCGGCGTTGCCTCGCTCGACAAATCCGGCGTGACGCTGTCGACCGGCGAACACATCGAAACCGAGACGGTGGTCTGGGCAGCCGGTATTCGCGCCGCGCCCCTGACAGCGCAGATTCCCGCCGAGCGCGACAATTTCGGCCGGCTGCTGGTGGACCGCGATCTGCGCGTGCCCGGCATCGCCGGTGTCTTCGCCACCGGCGATGCCGCGCGGGCCGCATGCGACGACGAGGGCAATTACGCGCTGATGTCGTGCCAGCACGCCACGCGGATGGGCGCCTTTGCCGGCAACAATGCCGCCGCTGAACTCCTGCGCGTCCCGACCAGGCCGTATCACCAGAAGGCCTACGTCACCTGCCTCGATCTCGGCGAAGCCGGCGCGCTGTTCACGCGCGGCTGGGAGCGCAAGGTCGAGATGGTCGGCGACGTCGCCAAGAAGACCAAGCAGGAGATCAACACGGTCTGGATCTACCCGCCCTGCGCCGAGCGTGCCGCAGCGCTCGCGTCGGCCGATCCGGAACGTGTGACGAGCCTCTAGAAGCACGAAACGATCACGGCCGCACCTCCCTGGCTGCGCGGCCTGCTCAACCAAGGCCAGCCGGGAGCCCTACCTTGAAACAGGAGACCAACATGAACCTGCACAACACCTCATACCCCGCGACATCGAAGCCGGAAGAGCTCGTTCCATCGCGCTACGCGCTGAAGGTCGGCGAAATCGACGTGCTGGTGGTCAGCGACGGCGTGCTGCCGCTGCCAACCACGATGCTGGCGCACAATGCCGACCCGGCCGTCCGGGCGACCTGGCTGCACGACATGTTCCTCCCGCAGGACGCTTTCGACTGGGCGCTGAATGCGGTCGTGGTCCGCAGCGGCGACAAGACCATCCTGATCGATGCTGGACTGGGGTCAGACCCGGATCTGCACTTGCCGCGCGCCGGCCAGTTGATCAAGCGACTGGAAGCCGCCGGCATCGATCTTTCGTCCGTGACCGATCTGGTGCTGACCCACTTGCACATGGATCACATTGGCGGACTGCTCGTCGACGGGGTGAAGGAGCGGCTGCGCAAAGACCTGCGGATCCACGTGGCGGCCGCCGAGGTCAAATTCTGGGAGGCGCCCGATTTCTCCCACACCGCGATGCCGCCGGGCTTCCCGGACGCGCTTCGGGCGACCGCTAAGCGGTTCGTCAAGGAGTACGGAAGTCAGCTGCGGCAGTTCGATGAGCAGCACGAGGTTGCGCCGGGCGTCGTCGTTCGTCGCACCGGCGGTCACACCCCCGGACACAGCGTGGTTCGCGTGGCATCCGGCGGGGACGGGCTGACATTCGCCGGCGACGCCGTGTTTGCCGTCGGGTTCGATCAACCCGACTGGCACAACGGTTTCGAACACGACCCCGAGGAGGCGGCGCGCGTTCGGGTCGGTCTGTTGCGAGAGATTGCCGCGAGCGGCGAGATGCTGGTGGCAACCCACATGCCGTTCCCGTCCGTCGGCCATGTGGCGGTCGCCGGCGATGCCTTTCGCTGGGTGCCGGTGTTCTGGGATTACTGATCGCTCGCTGAGCCAACGTGAGACCAGGGCGCGCATTCATGGCGGGCCCTGGTTTCGATGCGGCGAACCGAGTCAGCGCGGCGCGCCGCCGATATCAGATCCGATCGTTGATCAGGACGCCGGACAACGACGGATCGTTCGCATTGGTCGTATCGCCTGCTTTCGTCGCGCTATAGGTCGAGTCCGCAAGCGAGCTTTTCAACTGCTGGAGAAACTGCTGCAGCAGCTCCGCCGTCGAATTGCCGCTTGACGAGTCGTCCGTGCCGTTGACCGAGGGAGGCTCGCCGGATGGCGGTGGCCCGTCCGGCGGCGGTCCACCCGCTCCGTGCGGTCCGTGCGAGAGCGCCGCCTTGAAAATTCCTTGCAGCTCGGTGGCCTGCTCGTCCGTCAACTTGCCGGCCGACACTTGCTGCTGGATGAGGCCATTAATCTTCGACGCGAAGGCGTCAGGCGAAGATGTCCCGCCGCCGGATTGATCGCTTGCGCCGGTTGACTGCAACGCGGAGCCGATGCTGCTGAGCGCGGCCGACAGCGCCGACTGATCCGACGCATCGATCGCGCCGGAATCGACTTCCGTTTGCAGTTCGTCTTGTAATTGTTGCAACGGTGATGAGCGGTGGTGATGGGAGGAGAGCGCAGAAATCGAGGTCATGGTGGCTTTCCGTGCTTTTGGCGGACCCGAGGTGACGTTGCCCCGAGTCCCATCCAGTCCTGAGTTCGCCCTGGCAGTTGGATTTGCCCGGTTGCGCGGTGGTAGGAACGGGAGCTGGCGCGGAGCATTTGGCAGGGCGCCGCTCCGGTTGCTCGATATTGCCAATCGGCAATCAGTAATATCCAGAAACAAAAATCCGACCAGCCGATCATCAGCCGGGGTTGGAGCTACCCGTTGAAAGGGATGACTGCCAGATTGTGCGCGAATGCCCTGGAGCCGACTACGCCGACCGCTTCACCACGTCGCGACCGGACGGCGTAACATCGAGCCGCCCCAGCATCGCCCTCGCCTGCTCGGCGCAGTGCTCGATCAGCCAGAGCTCGAATGCGACCGGCGGCAGCGCGGGCGCGTAGAGGAAGCCCTGGACGACGTCGCAGCCGAGCTCGGCCAGCGTCCTGCGCTGGCCTTCGGTCTCGACGCCTTCGGCGACGACGGTCATGCCGAGGCCCTGTCCGACGCGCACCACGGCGGTAGCGACCGCGAGCGCGCCCGCGTCTCTCTCGATGTCGCGCATGAAACTGCGGTCGATCTTCAGCTCGCGGATCGGCAGATGCGCGAGCCGGCTGAGGCTGGAATAGCCGGTGCCGAAATCGTCCACGGAAAGCCCGACGCCGAGCTCGCGGATCGCGTTCATCGTCTCCAGCGCGGCGACGCTGTCCCGCATGAACGTGCCCTCAGTGATCTCGAGCATCAGCGCGTCCGGCGGCAGATCGTATTCGGCGAGAATGTCCTTGAGCCGCGCCGCCAGCGTGACGTTGCGGAAATTGATCGGCGACAGGTTCACCGACACGCTGGGAATGCCCAGCCCGGCGCGGCGCCAGTCCGCCATCTGCCGGCAGGCCTCACGCACCGACCACAGGCCGATCTGCTCGATCAGGCCGCACTCCTCAGCGAGCGGGATGAACTTCGCCGGCGAGACGTCGCCGAGCACGGCATCATGCCAGCGCGCCAATGCCTCGACGCCGTGGACGGCACCGTCGCAACTGCGGATCTGCGGCTGGTAGCTGAGGGTCAGCGCGCCCTCGGCGATGGCGCGCCGCAGCGCGGCAATCAGCGCCAGGCGCTGCTCGGTGAGCCCGTTCATTTCGGCGCTGAAGATGCGATGGGTGGAGCGGCCGGCCTGCTTGGCCATGTACATGGCCGCGTCCGCCTGCTGCATCAAGGTGTCGATGTCGGTCGCATGGTCGGGATAGAGGCTGATGCCGATGCTTGCCGACATCTGCAGCTGCCTGGAGCCAAGCCGCAGCGGCGCGGCGAGCGCCTCCGCGACCCCGGCCGCGACGCGCTCGGCGCTCTCGGCATTGCGCTGCGGCAGCAGGATGACGAACTCGTCGCCGCCGAGCCGTCCCAGCATGTCCTCAGGGCCAATCTGCTCGCGCAGGCGCTGCGCGAGCTGGATCAGCAGCTCATCGCCGGCGGCGTGGCCGAACGTGTCGTTGACGTCCTTGAAATGATCGACGTCGAGGAAGGCCAGCGCGACGTGGCTGCCGGTCGGGCAGGCATCGATGGCCGTGTTGATCAGGTGCCGCAGCTGCGCGCGGTTCGGCAGCCCGGTGAGAATGTCGTGATAGGCGAGCCGCGCGATCTCGGCCCGCGCTTCCTTGCGCTCGATCGCGAAGGCGCCGAGGTCGACGCAGGCATTGACGATGCGGCGGTGCCAGGCGCTCGGCGCGCGCGTTTCACGGAAATAGAAAGCGAAGGTGGCGATGACCCGGCCGTCCTTGGCCTTGATCGGTGTCGACCAGCAGGCGCGCAGGCCCACTTCGAGCGGACGCGTCTTGTAGGGCTGCCAGCGCGGATCGGTATCGAGATCTTCGGCCAGCACCGGTTCACCGTAGAAGGCCGCGGTGCCGCAGGATCCGACATTCGGACCGATCGCGATGCCGTCCAGCGCACGCGAATAGTCCTCGGGCAGGCTGGGGCCGCCGAGCGGGTGGACGAGGCCCGCGGCATCGACGTGAAGCAACGAACAAACCACGTCGGGCGCGATCTCCTCAACCCGGCGGCACAGCCTGTCGGCGATATCGGTGATCGGAACCTCGTCGGCCAGCGCACTCATGATGAGCTGCTGGAGCGAGCGCAGTTGCCTGGTCTCGGTGATGTCCTCGAGCAGCGCGAAGATGTGCCTGGCACGGCCCTTCTTGTCGCGGAAGACGTCGATACGGGCGCAGACCCAGATCTCCTCGCCGTCCTTGTTGTAGACCAGCGTCTCGATTTCGCCGCGGCGGCCGCCGGTCATCAGGCGCTTGACGAGCTTCGCGACGGCCTTCCGATCGGTGTGGCGGCCGGCGATCAGCGCGCCGGCGCGGCGGCCCTCGGCCTCCTCGCTGGTGTAGCCAAACAGCGTCGCGAAGGTGGAATTGACGTAGACAATGTTCTGCTCCGTGTCGGTGATGAGCACCGCGCGGTTGGTCTGGTCGGAGACGGCGTGGAGAAGCCCGATCCTGACGCGGCGCTCGGCCTCCGCGGTGACGTCACGCGCGAACACGACGTGATGGCTGACGCCGCCACGCGTGACGGATGAAAGCGAGATCGCCGCCCGGATCCGGGTGCCGTCGCGCCGCACGAGGCTGATCTCGTCGCGGAACTCCGCGACCGGATCGGCCTGAAGGCATTTGAGCGTGAGAAGTTCGGCGTCGCGGCCGAGCGCCTCGGCGCGCGCGAGTTTCCAGATCCGCTCTGCACCGGCATTGAAATGCGTGATGCGACGCGCGCTGTCGACGATGACGATACCGCCGTCGGCGCAGTCGAGCGCAGCCAGCAGCACGTCCGGAATTTCTGTCATGGGACAATCGACGGCAGACATCGTTGGACCCGGATGCATCGGGAAGATGGCAAGGGGGGCCGACGCTAGCGCCGCGATGGTGTCCAAGACGTTTTTGCAACCGGGTCGCGTCCGGCCAAGAGGCAACATGCTTAACGGCTCGCGAAAGCTGCGAAAGCAATTCGATGCGTTCGGAACCTATTCGGCCGCGCTCGTGGGCTTGAGCTTGTGCAGCCGGCCGGCCACCGCCCGCACCTTGCGTGGAGCGGCCTGCCAGACCGCGAGCGCCGACAGTCCGCTCACGACCATGGCGATGGCGAAGGCGAGCGTGTAGTCGCCGGTGCGATCATAGAGGAAACCCGTGAGCCAGGGACCCGCCGCGCCGCCGGCCAGGGCGGCCAGCATGATCGTTCCAAAAATGCTGCCCTGGTGCCTGCCCTGGAAGATCTCGAACACCACCGCGCCCATGATCGAGGTGAGGCCGTAGCCGAGCGCGCCTTGCGCGAACACCATGACATAGACCAGCCACAGCGACGGCTGGAATTTCAGCGCCATCAGCGCCGCGAAACAGATCGCAAAGCCTGCGCAGCTGATCGCCCACACCCATTCCCGCCCGATCCGGTCGGAGACATGGCCGAGCAGGATCTGGCCGGGAATGCCGAGCAGGCTGACGATGCCGAGCGCCCACACCGCGACACCGGGGCTGAAGCCGATGTCGAGCAGGAATTTGGTCTGGTGCACTTGCACCGCGTACCAGATGTACAGGCCGCTGAAATAGCCGAGCGCGATCCACCAGAAGCGCGCGGTCGCAACCGCCCGCTTGAGCGTCCAGTCGGTGCCGACCCAGACGGGATCGACGATGTTGGAGACCGCTGTCGCCGCGCCCGCCGCCGGCGTGGCATCGCCGTCCGGCTGGAGGCCGATGTCTTCGGGCCGCTTGTGGAGGAACAGATTGATCGGCGCCAGCACGACGAGGATGAGCAGTCCCATCGCGGTACAGGCGGTGCGCCAGCCGGTCTCTTCGATCATGTGCTGCACCCAGGGCAGCAGCGTCACCGAGCCGATGCCGACGCCGGCAAATGCAATCCCGATGGCGAAGCCGCGCTTGCGGATGAACCAGTTCGGCAGGAACAGCGACTGGCCGGAATAGCCGAGACACACCGAGCCGGCGCCGACCATGACGCCGATGGTCACGTAGAGATGCCAGGGCGTGCTGGTGAGTGGCGCGAGCAGCAGTCCGCCGCCCATCAGCACAACACCGAGCTCCATCACCGCGCGCGGGCCGGCGCGATCCATCAGGCGCCCGATCAGCGGGCTGACGATGCCCGACACGACGAAGCCGAAGGAGAACGCGCCGGCAGTGACGCCGCGTTCCCAGCCGAATTCCGAGATGATGGGAGGAAAGAACAGCGAAAACGCGGTGCGCGCGTTGACGCCGATCGCCATGGTCACGAAGGTCACCGCGACCACGACCCAGCCGTAGAAGAACGGAAGCCGCATGTTGTGCTTATTTCATCCCTAGATGGTGCTACCGACCATCCAGGGCCGTCTGGGTCAAGCGATTTTCGCGAATGTGTTTCTTGGCGGGTCGCAGAAGTTGCCACATCGTCATGGCCGGGCTTGTCCCGGCCATCCACGTCTTCGCTACGCGGAACAATGAACGTGGATGCCCGGGACAAGCCCGGGCATGACGACCTCTCGTATATGTTCAAATGTTGCGAGGCTCGCGCTCAGGCAGCGTCGCGCTGCGAAGCCCGGACGGGCGCGTCGAATGCGATCTGGTCGACCGGCTGCGGGCGTCCGAACAGATAACCTTGCGCAAAATTGACGCCGAGCACGGTTAGCCGCTCGAACTCCTCGCGTGTCTCGACGCCTTCAGCGGTGACCGACATATCGAGTCCGCGTGCGAGCGTCACGATCGAGGCGATGATCGCGGAGCTGCGCGGCTGATGCGTGAGGTTGCGGATGAAGGATTTGTCGATCTTGATCTTGTCGAACGGGAACGTGGTCAGATAGCTCAGCGACGAATAGCCGGTGCCGAAATCGTCGAGCGCCAGCTCGATGCCGATGTGCTTTAGCCGCTCCATGAAGGCAAGGTTCTCGACGCCGCGTTCCAGCAGCACGGATTCGGTGATCTCGATCTCCAGCCGCTGCGGCGCCAGGCCGGAATCTGCCAGCGCCGCGCAGATCGTCTCGAACAGCTCGGTTTCCTTGAACTGGATCGGCGACAGGTTCACCGCAACCATGAGATCGCATGGCCAGGCGGCGGCGTCCGCACAGGCGCGCCGCAGCACGAATTCGCCGAGCGGCACGATCAGCCCGGTTTCCTCGGCAAGCCCGATGAACTGGTCCGGCGGGATCAGGCCGCGGCTCGGATGCCGCCAGCGCACCAGCGCCTCGAAGCCGCGACGGCCACCGCTGGCGACGTCCATAAAGGGCTGATAGTGCACCTCCAGCTGGCACTGCGCGATGGCATCGCGCAAATCGCCTTCCAGCGTATTGCGGGCCTCGAGCTCGACCGACATCGCCTCGTCGTAGATGGTGAAGCAGTTGCGGCCGGCCGATTTCGAGCGGTAGAGCGCGAGGTCCGCCTTCTTCAGCAGCTGCTCCTGGTCGCTGCCGTGGTCCGGTGCGATCGCGATGCCGATGCTGGTGCCGATCTCGACGCGATGGCCGGGCAGCAGGAACGGTTCGGCGACCAGCTTCGCGATCCGCGCGGCGAGTTCGGTCGCGCAGGACCGCTGATCGTCGCAAGCCTCCTGGATGATGGCGAACTCGTCGCCGCCGAGCCGCGCCAGCACGTCGGTGGCACGCAAGGCAGATCTCAGCCGCAGCGCCACCTGGCGCAGCAGCGCATCGCCCGCACCGTGGCCGAGCGAGTCGTTGACGTTCTTGAAGCGGTCGAGATCGAGCATCAGGATCGCGAACGGCAGGCCCCGCACGCTCAACTGGCTGTTCATCATGTCGAGCCGGGTCAGGAAGAAGGCGCGGTTCGGCAGCCCGGTCAGGATGTCGGTCTGGGCGAGCTCCAGCACCCGCCGGTTCGCCAGCGACAGCCGCCGCGAGTTGCGGCTTGCGAGCATGAGATAGGTTGCGAGCGACAGCGTCAGCAGCATGCCGACGACGATGACGGCAACCGCGCGGTCATAGGCCGTCTCCAGCGAACCGCCGGCCGTCGGCATGGCGCGCACCTGCCAGTCGGTATCCCCGATCTTGAGGCTGCCCGACCAGTGCAGCGCCCGGGCGACGTCCCGCATCGACTGCGGCGACGAGGCGGCCGACGAATAGTCCGGCAGGGTTTGTTCCAGGCTGACGATCTGTCCCGTGAAGGGCGGATAGACGTTCACGCTGACCGCGGGGCTTGCTCCCGTGGTCACGCGAATGGACTGGATCAGCAGCGGCAGGTCGAAGACGCCGACGACGAAGCCCGCCAGATTGCGGCGCCGGTCCGCCACCGCCTCGCGCGAGGTTCCCTTGGCGTAGACGGGGATTGCAACGAGCACGTCGGGCTGCCGGCCGCCCTCCTTCGGTTCGTAGAGGCGCGTGCGAATGGCGGCGACGCGGTCGTTGTCGCGCGCGCGCTCAAGGGCTGCGCGGCGCTCCGGAACGGTCGCGTAATCCATGCCGTAGACCGACGACGTCTTCGGCTGGGTCGAGTAGAACACCGGGAAATATTCATCGGCTTGCGGCGCGGTCGCGAAGGTCTCGCCCTGGAGCGACTTGATGCGATAGCCGGACACGCCGTCCGTGGCCGCTGCGGCCTCGTATTCGGCGCGCTCCTTGCGGTTGACGCGCGGCAGCCAGGAGATGCGCAGCATGCCGGGATGACGTTCGAACAGCCGGGAGCTGAAGGTCTCGAATTCGCTGCGGGTGATTTCCTCGTTGGTCGATTCGAACAGCGTACGCAGCGCGACGAGCCTGGAGATGTACTCGCTCATGCCGTTCTGCATGACGATGGCTTCGGTTTCCGCGGCGTTCTCGAACTCGATCCTGTTGACGCGGTCTTCCCATCGCGCCACGGCAGCGGCGCCCACGAGCGAGAACAGAAGACCGACGCCGACTGCGACGAGCGCAGGGCGATAGAGTCCGAGCAGCGGCGCGGCGCGCCACCATCCGGTCCTACGTTCCCGATCCTGATCGTTCTGACCCCGACCGCCCATCTTGATCCCGCAAGTCCCCCTCGGCGCGGCAACCCACTTCTGGTTGAGCTGCCGGAACTGCTATCGGACAAGGATCGGGGTTAAGAACCGCACAATTTCAGAACCGGGTCGTCGCAGATTGCGCGGCTTAGTTAACGATTGGCCTGCAAGCAGGGCCCATTGTGCGAGCAATTTGCCGCTTTTCCCCGGACTCTTACGGAGCACCGTTACATCGGGGGTTAGCGAGCTGTTCAGGGCGACGGGACTATCGTTTCCGGCAGGTATTCCCTTATCCGRCAAACATCCTCATGACACGATCGCGATCAGCGGCCTGCGTCGCTCTGGCCGTCGCGCTACTCGCCGCCGCCAATCCTGCAGCGAAAGGCGGCGAGGTCGGCGTCAGCGACGATGCGATCCTGTTCGGCCAGGCCGCCGCGCTCGAAGGCCCCTCCTCCGCGCTCGGACAGCGGATGCGGCAAGGCATCGTCGCGGCATTCACCGAGATCAACGAAAAGGGCGGCGTCCACGGCCGCAGGCTCCAGCTCATCAGCCGCGATGACGGCTACGATCCCGACCGCTCGGTGGCGCAGACGCTGCGGCTGATCGAGGACGACAAGGTGTTCGCGCTGATCGGCGCGGTGGGCACGCCGACCGCGATGGCGACGATACCGATCACCAGTACCAGGAACATCCCCTTCATCGGCCCCTTCACCGGCGCTGAATTCCTGCGCGACCTCGAGCTTGCGAACGTCGTCAACATTCGCGCAAGCTATGGCGCTGAAGCGGAGGCCTGGGTCAAGCACCTCACCGAGGATCGCCACTTCACCCGCATCGGCATCTTCTACCAGGACGATTCCTTCGGCCGCGACGGTCTTGCCGGCGTGAAGAACGCGCTTGCCAAGCGCGGCCTCGAGCTCGCCGCCGAAGGCACCTTCGAGCGCAACACCCGCGCGGTCGGCTCGGCCTGGCGGATGCTCAAGCGCGCCGAGCCCGAGGCCATCGTCATGGTCGGAACCTACGGCCCCTGCGCGGAGTTCATCAAGCTCGCGCATCGCAGCGGCTTCCATCCGACCTTCGTCAACATCTCCTTCGTCGGCGCCAATGCGCTCGCCCGAGAGCTCGGCCCCGACGGCGAAGGCGTCATCGTCTCGCAGGTCGTGCCGTTTCCCTGGGATCGCTCGCAAAAGCTCGTCGCCGACTACCAGGCGGCGCAGCAGGCATTCGACCCGACGCTGACACCGGACTTCGTGTCGCTCGAAGGCTATCTCTCCGGCCGCCTCGCGGCCGCGGCGCTGGAGAAGGCCGGGCCGCAGCCGACCCGCGCGAGCCTGTTGCGCGCCATCAACGACGTCGGCCGCTTCGACATCAGCGGCAGCATCGTCACCGTCGGCGCGCGCATGACCGACGCGCCGCCGAAGGTGTTCTTGACCGTGATCCAGAAGGACGGAACGTTCAGGGCGGTGGATCGGCTGTAGCTGCAGCAGGACGTCGTCATGCCCGGGCTTGTCCCGGGCATCCACGTTCTTGGCATCGCGGGCAAAGGCGTGGATGGCCGGGTCAAGCCCGGCCATGACGATGCGGAAGCTTTGGTGCGCACAGCGACTGTATAACTTGCGTTAGCTCCGCAGCTTCAAGGCCGCCGCGTCCAGCGCTCGGCGTTGACGGCGCCTTGCGGGACTTCGCCTTTGACGATCGCCTCGACCTGCCGCACCGTTTCCAGCGACTGGTATTCGATCGCCTCCGGCGTCAGCCCGCCGACATGCGGCGTGGCGATGACGTTCGGCAGTTTTGCGAGCTCCGGGCTCGGCATCTGGTCGGGCGCGCGGCCGACATCCATCGCCGCGCCGGCGATGCGGTTCTCGCGCAGCGCGCGTGCCAGCGCGGCCTCGTCGACGAGATTGCCGCGCGAGAGATTGATGAAGACGGCATGCTTCTGCATGCGCGCCAGCGCCGCCTCGCCGATCAAATTCTCGGTCTGCTCGTTGGCGATCACGAGGCAGACGACGTAGTCGGACGCACCAAGAAGCTCGTCGAGACCGACCTGCCGGATCGCGCTGTCGCTGACATCAGCGAAGGGATCGGAGACCAGCACCTCCATGCGCATCACCTTGGCGATTTCGGCGAGATAGCGCCCGATGCTGCCATAGCCGATGATGCCGATCTTGCTGCCGGCGAGCTGGCGGCCCATCCGCGCCTCGACCTTGCGGCCGGCCTGGTAATCCGCCGTCGCCCGCGACACGCCGCGGGAGAGATCGACCATGTAGCCGATCGCAAGCTCGGCCACCGCCTGCACGAAGCCGGGCCCGGCCCGCGTCACGAGCACGCCGGCGTTCGAGGCCGCATCGACATTGACGTTGCGGATGTCGACGGCACAGCGGACGAAGGCACGCAAGCACGGCAGTTGCGCGAAGATCTCGCCGCGCCCTTCCGTCATGCGATCGGCGACGATGATGTCGGCATCTTTGGCCGCGCGCACGAGGCCGGCAGCGTCCAGCGTGTCATCCCTCTCGTGCAGGATCACCTCGGCGGCTGCGCGCAGGCCGTTCAGGCTGCGGTCGCCGTAGTAATTGCGACGCATCTCCGGCGTATGGGCGAGCAACACTTTCAAGACAGGACTCCCTTAGTAGCCGAATGCCCGCGGTAGCGCGGTCGAGAGCCATGGCACGAAAGCGATGACGAGCAGGCAGAGGAACAACAGGCCGAGATAGCCCATGATCGGCTTCACCGTCTGCTCGATCGGGACATTACCGATCAGGCAGGCGCCATAGAGTCCGAGCCCGAGCGGCGGCGCGAACAGGCCGATGCCCATCGCGATGACCAGCACGACGCCGAAATGCAGGGGATCGACACCGAGCTGCACGGCCACCGGCAGCAGCAGCGGCCCGAAGATGATCAACGCGGCCGCGCCTTCCAACACCGAGCCCATCACGATCAGCACGCCGATCGCGAGCAGGATGAACAGCCACGTCCCTGATGTCTTGGACAATCCCAACATGAAGTCGCCGACCGCGTGCGGCACCTGCTGCAGGGTCAGCGTGAACGCCAGCGACTGCGCGGCGGCGACGATGAACAGCACGAGCCCCGCACGCGTCGCGCCCTGCACGAAGCTGTGTGCGGCCGACTTAAAGGTGAGCTCGCGGAACACGACGCTGCCGACGACGAGCGCATAGGCCACGGCAAACGCGGAGATCTCCGTCGCCGTCGCAAATCCGCTCTTGAAGCCGAAGAAGATCATGAAGATCAGGCCGAACGAGGCGATTGCGCCGCTCCACAAGCCCGACACCGGCATCTGCGGCGCAACGTCCTCGGTATCCGCCGGCCGCTTGCCGAAGATGATCGAGACGGCGATCAGAACCAGCGCCATCAGCGCCGCCGGCAAGAGGCCGGCCACGAACAGCCCGCCGATCGACAGGTTCGCGACGAAACCCAAGATGATCAGGTTGATGCAGGGCGGAATGGTTTCCGCCATCACCGCGGATGCGGCAAGCAGCGCCACCGCGCCGCCCGGGTTCTGCTTCGAGCGGCGCGCCGCCGGGATCAGCACCGAGCCGACCGCGGCGACATCCGCCATCTTCGAGCCCGAGATGCCGGAGAACAGCACCATCGAGGCCACCATCACGACATTTAGGCCGCCGCGCATACGGCCGACGCCGCGCTGTAGCAGCTCGATCAGCCGCACCGACATGCCGTTGGCTTCCATGAGGTAGCCGACGAGGATGAAGAAGGGGATCGCGAGCAGCACGAAATTGTCGATGCCGCGCGCCATCTGCTGGGCGAAGATCACGCCGGGCAGCCCGCCCTCGACCCAGATGAAGATCAGCGCGGCCAGCGCCAGCGCGAACCCGATCGGCAATCCGCCGAACAGGGTTGCGAAGAAGCCGATAAACATCAGCGTGCCCGCCGACGGCACCGTGGACGGCGACAGATAATCCCAGGCGAGATAGAGGCCGCTGACGATGACGACCGCAACGAGGCCCCTGACGATGACGGGCAACGGCCGCGCGCAGAGCTGGTCGATCGCGAACACCGTCATGAACAGCGCGCCGATGCCCATCGGGTAGAAGGTCAGCTCCAGCGGCAGGCCGGACCCGGTGGTCTGGCCTGAAGTCAATGATCCCAGCTTGATCGCATTGTAGGCGACATAACCCGAGATCAGCACGACCAGAAGCGCGCTCGCGGCATCGACCAGCGCGCGCAGCCGCACCGGCAGCAGATCGCGGAAGAAGGACACGCCGACATTCTCGCCACGCGCGAGCGCGCTCGCCGCGCCGAAGAAGGCCGAGCCGACCATCAGGCCGCGCGCGACGTCATCAGACCATTCGACCGGCGCATTGAAGCAGAAGCGCAGCAGCACGGAGGCGCAGACGACCACGAGATCGGCGGCCAGGAGGATGGCCGCGATCGCGTCGCTGAGGCGAAGCAGCAGCGTAATGCTCCCGTGGCGGCCGCCCGAGAGGGGTACGGCGCCTGTCAACGCCATCTCAGACTTGGTCATCTCAAGCTTGCGTCGCGCGGATGATGTCGATGACCGGCTTGGACTCCGGCCGCGCCTTGATGAAGTTCTCGTGCTGCGGCGCGACGCGCTTCTTGAAGGCTTCGCGGTCGCATTCGGCCACCGTCACCCCCTTCTCGGTCAAAGCCGTCAGCGCCTCCTTCTCGACGGCAAGCCCGTGGGCGCGCGTGTCGGCCGCGGCCTTCTTGGCGGCATCGAGGAAACCCTCGCGCAGCTTCGGATCCATGCGGTTGTAGGTCACGTCGCTGAAGTAGATCGCAAGCGGCGAGAAATTGTGCTGCGTCAGCGAGTAGAATTTTGCGGTTTCGAAGAACTTGCTGGCCAGGATCGTCGGCGGATCGTGCTCCAGCCCGTCGAGCACGCCGGCCTGGAGCGCCGTGTAGATCTCGCCGAAGGCCAGGGGCGTCGCGGCGGCGCCCATCAGGCGCAGGCATTCCGTGATCACCGGATTCGGCAGCGTCCTGATCTTGAGGCCGGCGAGATCCTCCGGCGTCTTCACCGGCTTCCTCGCGAGCACGCTGCGTGAGCCGAAATTATAGGCCCAGGCGATGATGCGGATGTTGCCACTCTTGAGCAGCGCGTCCTCGATCGGCTTGGCGGCGCCGGAATCGAACGCCTTGGTCTGCTGCGGGAAGCTCGAGAACAGAAAGCCGAGGTCGAAGGTGCCGACCAGCGGCACCAGGTTGGCGGAGATCGACGAGCCCGACACCATGAGGTCGATGACGCCGAGCTTCACCGAATTGATGACGTCGATCTCCTGCCCGAGCTGGTTGTCCGGGAAGAAGGCGACCTCGACCTGCTCGCCGAGCCCGTTGCCCTTCAGGTTCTTGACGAGGTTGTCGTAGTAGACGCGGCCGTTGGCGTATTTCGGATCGTTCGGCAGCGAGGAGGAGCATTTCAGCTTCAGCGTCGCCGCTTCGGCGCGACCGATGATGGCGGGAGAGAGAACGAGGCCGGCGGTAACCGCCGTCGACGACTTGATGAACGTGCGACGGCTCACGGGCACGATGGTCATGGCGCGGTCTCTCCCCGAATATTCTTGTTTACGGCCGAGATCGCTGCCGCGGCCTGTTGCGCGGACTGTATGGCCAAAGCGACGGGGCAGGCAAGGGTTGCAGCCGGCCGTCGCAAAGCGGCGGGTTGCGAACATCAACGGCATCGGCGCCGTCAAAACAACCATGTTTGTCCGGGATTCTCGATCGGATCGGCCTCGGGGCCGATGTGCGACAGGACGCTTCGCGCAGCAGCACGGATCAATCCAATTGGTGCATGGATCAATGCGCAATTCACATGGATGCCGCCGGAGCGATACCCGGCGGCTCCGGCAGACGCCCTGCCCCATTTTGCCGCAGCTTGCAGCGTGATCCAGTGCACAGACAGACGCGTGGCTGCGACCTAGAAAAGGTGACATCATCGTGCGCATTGCCGATGGAGGTGACACCATGCGCCGTCCAGTCCTTCGCAATTTGTTTCTTGCCTCCAGCCTTGTCGCGCTCACGCAATTGATGACGCCGACCGACGCCGACGCCGAGGCGCGGCTCGCACTCGTGATCGGTCAATCGGCCTATCGCACGGTGCCGGAGCTGCCCAACGCCGCCAACGACGCCAAGGGCATGACGGAGCTGCTCGGCAATGCCGGCTTCACCGTCACCACGGCGGCCAATTTGGCGCAGAACGAGATGCGCGCTGCGATCTCCGATTTCGCCGGCAAGGTCAGCGCCAGCGGCGCCGACACTGTCGCACTGGTGTTCTATGCCGGCCACGGCCTCCAGATCGACGGCGAGAACTATCTGGTGCCGGTTGATCTCGATCCCAAGCGCGAGGCCGACATTCCGCTTCAGGGCGTACGGCTGAACGATCTGCTCAACACGCTCGGCGCGCTGCCGACGCGCGCACGCATCTTCATGCTCGACGCCTGCCGCAACAATCCGTTCCCTGCGCTCAGCGGCGCCGGCCACGGGCTTGCAATCGTCGACACCAAGGCCGGCGCGCCCGGCTCCTTCATCTCCTATTCGACCTCGCCCGGCGCGGAAGCCGAGGACGGCTCCGGCATCGACAGCCCCTACACCACGGCCGCGCTGACCGTCGCCAAGCAGCCGAACCTGCCGATCGAGGAGGTGTTCAAGCGCATCCGCATCGCCGTGGCGCAATCGACCGACGGGCGGCAGATCCCGTGGGAAAGCTCGTCGCTGACGACCGACTTCAAGTTCTTCGGCGAGAGCAGCGGCGGACAGCCTGCTCTCCCGGGCGCATCCGCCATGGCACTCGCCAGCGGTACGCGCAGCGTCGCGGACTGGCGCAGGGATTTGCAGGGCAAGGACGCCAGGGCCGCCTATGAGCTCGTGATCGCGGACGACACCGTGTCCGCGTATCAGGCCTATGTCGAGCTGTACGCACAGGCCTCCTACACACCGCGCCTGCGCACGATCCTGGAGCGTCGGCGCCAGATGCTGGCCTGGGAGCGCGCCACCGCGATCAACACCCGCGCCTCGTTCGAGGCCTATCTGGCGAATTGGGACAACAGCGATCTCGCCGCAACCGCGCGCCGGCTGCTGCTCCGCGTGCAGAACCGCAACTATGCCTTGCCGGTCGCGGCCGCAGCGGCCCCTGCTCCGGTCGCGGTCGCAATGGCCCCAACCTGCCCGTGCTCGGCGCCGTCGACACCGGCAACGCCGGTCAATCCGGCGGTGGCGCCCGTCATCAAGAAGCGCGTCGACGACACGCCGCCGAAGCGAAAGCTGGTCGAGACGCCGCCGAAGCCGCGCCGGCCGCCGCCCGACGAAGTGATCTACGAGCGCGCGCCGCCACCTGGCCCGCCACCTGAAGCCGTGGGCGTCGGAATTGGCGTCGGGATTGGTCTCGGCATGGGTATGGGCGGCCGTGGCGGAGGCGRCTACGGACGCGGCGACTACAACCGCGGCAGGTACTGAGCCCCAGTTCACCAAGCGAATGGATGTCCGCAGGCCCTGCCTGCGGACATTTCTGTTGATGGTGGGCGGCCAGCAACTCTCGTGCCCCGGACGCAGCGCAGCGCTCCCGGCGATGCGACGCATCGTCCGGTGCGGTGCGCTGCAGAGCCGGGGCCCATGTACCAGCGAACTGTGCGGCGCGATGGGTCCCGGCTCTGCGCAGCAACGCTAGGCGTTGCAGCGCGTCCGGGACACGAGAGTTGCGGATATTTCGCCTTCTGTGGCCTTCCGGAAGTACTGTAGGCTGATCTGCTGACGCCAGCCTTTCCGGGGATTCCATATCGATGCCGCACGACGCGCCCGCCAAGAGCTCATGGCCGCTGTTCCGGTCACTCGCGTCCTATGCCCTGCCCGGCGACCTCATGGCGGGCCTGACGCTGGCGGCGATTGCGATCCCCGAGCAGATGGCCACGGCGCGGCTCGGCGGTTTTGCGCCGCAGATCGGCTTCTTCGCGTTCATGGCCGGCTCGTTCGGCTTCGCATTGCTCGGCGGCAATCGCTTCCTGTCCTGCGGCGCGGATTCCACGATCACGCCGATCTTCGCCGGCGGACTTGCCGCGCTCGCGGCCACCGGCTCGCCTGAGTATCAGGGGCTTGCGATCGCGCTGGCGCTGATGGTCGGCGCGATGATGCTGGCCAGCGGCGCTTTCCGCCTCGGCGGCATCGCCAATCTTTTGTCCGTGCCGGTGATGGTCGGCTTCCTCGCCGGCATCTCCGTCCACATCATCGTCTCGCAACTGCCGGGCGTGCTCGGGCTTCGATCACCAAGCGGGCCGACACTCGAACGCATCGGCGTGCTCGCGACCGAACTTGGCCGCACCAACCCATTTACGCTCTGCATCGGGCTCGGTGTGCTCGCCGTGGTCTTCATCGCCGAGAGGGTCAGCGCGAAAATTCCGGGTGCGCTGATCGGGCTCGTCGCCGCGACATTGGCCACAATCGCGCTCGGCCTCGAAAGCAAGGGCGTCAGCGTCGTCGGCGCGGTGCCCGGCACGCTGCCGCGGCCGACCTTGCCTGACCTTGCGCCGGAGCTGTGGGTGCGCCTGGTGCCGCTCGCCTTCGTCATCACCGTCGTGGTGATGGTGCAGACCGCGGCGACGACGCGGTCGTTCCCATCCGATCCCGACAAGCCCGCCGATGTCGATCGCGACTTCCTCGGTGCGGGCGCCGGCAGCGTGCTGTCCGGCCTGTTCGGCGCGTTTCCGGTCAATGCCAGCCCGCCGCGAACCGGGATCGTTGCCGAGACCGGTGGACAATCGCAGCTCGCGGGCCTTGCGGCCGGGGCAATCGTGCTGGCGCTGCTCGCGTTCGGGACGGGGCTGCTGCAGCACGTTCCGGACGCCGCGCTCGGCGGCATCCTGCTGTTCGTGGCGCTGCGGATCATCCGGGTGAAACAGATCGCCATGATCTACCGGCAATCGTTCAGCGAGTTCCTGCTGATCGTCGCCACTGCCGCGCTGATCATCGTGCTGCCGATCCAGCAGGGCGCCTTCCTCGGCATCGTGCTGTCGCTGCTGCACGGCATCTGGAGCACGACGCGCGCGCGTCTCGTCGAGTTCGAGCGCGTGCCGGGCACCACGATCTGGTGGCCGGCGCATCCGCACATCACCGGCGAGCGCATCGCCGGCGTCGCCGTGATCGGGCTCCAGGCGCCGCTGTCCTTCCTCAACGCGCCGGGTTTCCGCAGCGACGTGGCGAAAGTGCTCGGCACGTCGACGCCGCAACTGCTGGTGCTGGAGGCGAGCGGAATGGTCGAGATCGACTTCACCGCCGCGCAGATCCTGCTCGACGTCTTCAAGGCGTGCAGCGAACAGGGCGTCACCGTCGCGCTGGCGCGGCTGGAATCGGTGCGCGCGCAGAACGCGTTCGAACGTTTCAGACTGTTCGACGCCCTGCCCCGCGAACACGTCTTCCACAGCGTCGATGAAGCCGTGCGCAAGCTGGCGAAATAACCACCGCCTTCACTCGGTCCGCCGCCCCAAAGGGAGCGATACTTTTGGTCGCCGGCCAGTTCGCGGAGTAAGACCATGGCCGCCGCGTCAAAGCTAGCACTTGATTTCCTGCTGCGACGGGCGACAATGATGTCGCGCCAGCTTCCGGTACCGAACTTCATATAAGACGGGGAAAACCCGCTTGGCCGCGGCTATACCGTCGCTGCGCGGGAGGGATCGTTATGACGGTAGGGTTCAAGCGCTGGCTGCAGCGCCGACATGATCCAGGCCGCCGATCGTATCGCCGTTACGATTGGGTGCGATGCAATCGCGCCGCTGCTCCGCGAAGAACGCCCCCTGGTTCGCGGCGAACTCGCCACCCCGGCGCTGCAAGTGGAACGCCACCAAATGATCATCGAGCCAATACATTGCGGACGTTGTCGCGGGCGCATGCTTGGGCCACGGAGGCGCGATAGACTGAAAGGCACTCCAGGCCGGCGTTAGACTGGCCAAAGGATATTAGCTCAGACACACCGAGGGAGGAATGCATGACGACGGTAACCCGACGTAACATCCTCAAGGGCGGCACGGCGCTTGTGGGCGGCATGGCCGGCATCCTGGCCACTGGCAGGGCTCCCGTTTTTGCACAGGGCACCACGGTACACTGGCTGCGTTGGAATGACTTCGTGCCAGCTTCCGATCAGCTATTGCGCAAGGAGCTGCTGCCTGCTGCCGAGAAGGCGCTGGGAATCAAGATCAATCTTGAGACTGTGAATGGCAACGACCTGCAGCCGCGCATCACCTCGGCGATCCAGTCGGGCTCAGGTCCCGACATCATCATGCTCTTCAATAACCACCCGCAGATCTATTCGGAGAGCGTCATCGACCTGTCCGACATCGCAGGTCGTGTGAGCGAGGCCGAAGATGGCTATTATGATCTGTGCAAGTCCAACTCCGCCGACGGCCAAAAATGGATCTCTTTGCCGTGGACCATCGTCGGCGCCATGATCGCCTACCGAAAATCCTGGTTCGATGAGATCGGCTCATCGACCTTCCCGGACACTTGGGAGAAGTATCGCGAGGTTGGCAAGAAGCTCAAGGCCCAGGGCCGGCCGATCGGTCAGACGCTCGGCCACACGTTCGGTGACGCGCCGACGTTCAGTTACCCGTACATGTGGTCGTGGGGCGGCACCGAGGTCGAGAAGGACGGCAAGACTGTCAACATCAACAAGAAAGAGGTCATCGAGTCCGTCAAGTTCATGACGGCTTTCTGGAAGGAAGCCCACGACGAGGGCGGGCTTGCCTGGGATGACACCAACAACAACCGTGCGTTCCTGTCGCAAACCATCTGCGCCACCCTCAACGGCGCTTCGATCTACATCGAATCGCTGCGCAACCCTGACAAATATATTACTGAAAAAGGCGCACAGCTGAAGACCGACATCCAGCACTCGCCGTTGCCCAAAGGCCCGGCCGGCCAATTCGCCATGCACACCTATTTCTCTCACGTCATTCCGAACTATTCGAAGAATCAGGACGGTGCGAAGGCGTTGTTGAAGTGGGTCCATACCAAGGCGAACTACGAGCCGTGGTTCGTCTCCCAGAAAGGTTTCGCGACACCGCCGACCCACGAATGGGAGAAACACAAGTTGTGGGAAGAGGACAAGGTCATGGCGCCCTTCAAGATCGCCGGCCTCCTGGGTCAGACGCCCGGGTACCCTCTGCCCTCATCAGGCAAGAAGGCTGCCGAAGTGCTCACCAAATACATCATCACAGATATGTACGCCAAAGCGATCCAGGGCGCTCCGGCGGAGGATTCCGTGAAATGGGCGGAAGTCGAACTCAAGAAGGTCTATTCTTGAAAGTACGTGCGCAGCACGTCGCACGGCTGCGAAGTGGCTGCCGCGCGCCCCGCGTCTCGGACTTGTACGGTGCGCCGTCTCTCTGTGAGGCGGCGCGATCAAAGTTTCGCATGACGCGTCTGTTGGCGTGCGCTTAGAGGTGAAGCGAGATGGCGATCGCCGAGACCCAAGTCTACATGCCGCAGGCGCCGCGGCCCAGAATCCGGCTGCTTGAGGACGAGCGTTGGCTCGCATTCCTGCTGCTGGTGCCGACCCTGGCGCTGCTCGGTACGTTCATCGCCTATCCGTTCTTGCGCGGCATCTTGTTGTCGGTGACCAACTCGCGCGTCGGCGTTCCAGGCGAGTTCGTCGGCCTCGCCAACTTCTACAAGATCTTCAATGACGGGATCTTTCGCACCTCCGTCTACAACACGTTTCTTTATACGGGCGTAACCACCGTCTTCAAGCTGGCGCTCGGGCTGTGGCTGGCCATGCTGCTCAACCGGAATTTCCGCGGCAAGGCTTTCACCCGTGCTTTCATCCTGCTGCCCTTCATCATCCCGACCGTGCTCTCGACTTTCGCCTGGAAGTGGATGTTCGACCCGACATTTAGCGTCCTCAATTGGCTCCTCTACCATCTCGGTTTGATCAGYGGTCGGATCAATTGGCTTGGCGATCCGGACCTCGCCATGATCTCGATCATCATCGTCAACATCTGGCGCGGAGTGCCATTCTTCGCCATCAGCCTGCTCGCCGGCCTGCAGACCATCAGTCCCGAACTTAGCGAGGCCGCCGCCATAGACGGTGCCAGGCCGTGGCAGCGGTTCTGGCACATCACCTGGCCCCTGCTGCTGCCCGTGACCATGGTCGTGGTGCTGTTCTCGGTGATTCAGACGTTCGCCGACTTCCAGATCGTCTATGTGATGACAGGCGGCGGACCAGCCAATGCAACGCACCTGTTCGCCACCTACGCCTATCAGATCGGCATCGGCACCGGCCTCCTAAGCGAGGGCGCTGCCATCTCGCTCGCCATGTTTCCGGTCCTGTTTCTGGTCGTTATCATCCAACTTCTCTACATCCGCCGCGTGGAGGTCCGCTGAGCCATGATCGAGGGCGCAAGGTGGCGAAAGTGGGCGTTCTTCTACGTCCCCATGGCGATGTTCCTGCTTTTCCTGCTGTTCCCGTTCTACTGGATGGTGATCACTTCGGTGCGGCCGGACGGCGAGCTTTACCGACCCTGGAATTCGATCAACTACAATCCGTTCTGGACCTGGAACCCGACCTGGGACCATGTCAGGTACCTGTTCGAGGAGACGCTGTTTGCATCGTGGCTGTGGAACACGACGTTCATCGCGCTCGCGTCAACCGCCATCTCGCTCGTGTGCGGCGTGTTCGCCGGCTATGCTCTCTCGCGGCTGAACTTTCCATTTGCAGGCAGTCTGGGCACCGGCATCTTCATCACCTATCTGGTGCCTCAAACGCTGCTCTTCATTCCGCTGGCAGAGATCATCCGCAACTATCGGCTGGGTGACACGCCCTGGTCATTGATCCTGACCTATCCGACCTTTCTCATTCCGTTCTGCACCTGGCTCATGATGGGCTACTTCAAGGCGGTGCCCAAGGAGCTCGAGGAATGCGCGCGCATTGACGGCGCCTCGCGCTGGCAGGCCATGCTCTACATCGTCATCCCGGTGGCGATCCCGGGCATCCTCTCGGCCGGCATCTTCGCTTTCACCCTGTCGTGGAACGAGTTCATCTACGCACTTGTCTTCCTGTCCTCGCCTGGACAGAAGACCGTGCCGGTCGGCGTCACATCGGAGCTGATCCGCGGCGATGTATTCTTCTGGGGACCGCTGATGGCTGGCGCCCTGCTCGGATCGATCCCGGTTGCTATCGCCTATTCGTTTTTCGTCGAGCACTACGTCGCAGGACTGACTGGATCGGTGAAGGGCTGACAGCACCCCGGATCATCAGGAAAGTGGGCATGCGGAAGGCGGGTGGAGCGAATGGGCCAGGTCGTCCTCAAGGGGATCAACAAGTTCTACGACAGCGTGCACGCTGTCAAAGACGTCAATCTGCAGATCCGCGACAAGGAGTTCGTGGTGTTCGTCGGACCGTCCGGCTGCGGCAAGACCACGACGCTGAGAATGATCGCCGGGCTTGAAGCGATCAGTTCCGGCGACATTTCCATCGACGGAAACGTGGTCAATGAATTGGCGCCGATGGACCGCGACATCGCCATGGTGTTCCAGAACTACGCCCTGTACCCGCACATGAGCGTGCACGACAACATGGCGTTTGGCCTGAAGATGCGCAAATTCGAAAAGCCCGAGATTGACAAGCGCGTGCGGGAGGCGGCCGACATCCTCGGCATCGGTGAATTGCTAACGCGCAAGCCGCGCCAGCTGTCCGGCGGCCAGCGCCAGCGCGTGGCGTTGGGTCGTGCCATTGTGCGTCACCCCCGCGTGTTCCTGTTCGACGAGCCGCTGTCGAACCTCGATGCCAAGCTGCGGGTACAGATGCGCGTTGAGCTCAAGAAACTGCATCTCCGTCTCGGCACCACCGCCATTTACGTTACCCACGATCAGGTCGAGGCCATGACGCTGGGTGACCGGGTCGTCGTCATGAAAGACGGCGTGGTCCAGCAAGTGGGGGAGCCGCTCGAACTGTACAATCAGCCCGCCAACAAGTTCGTCGCCGGCTTCATCGGCTCCCCGGCCATGAATTTCGCCGCCGTTACGGTGACCGAGGCGAACGGATCGCTGATTGCCGAGAACTCCGGCCTGCGCATCAAGCTGCCGGACGAGACCGCGCAGCGGCTGCGCGGCCATATCGGACGCGAGGTCATGCTCGGCGTGCGGCCGGAGGACCTTACCGTGGCGGGTAGCGCTGATCTCGGCCACTCATGCTTCGATGCTGTGATTGAGGTGGTCGAGCAACTCGGCTCGGAAATCCTGCTCGATATGAAGGTCGGCGAGAGTATCATGGTGGCGAGCGTCGAGCCGACCGCGAGGGTGAGGGTGGGCGACAGGCTGCGCGTTGCCATGCGGCCTTCCAGGCTTCATGTTTTCGACGCGCAGACCGAGGCGGCCATCTAACCCCGGCAGAGGATCAATTCCACCGGTGAGCGGGAAGTCGCCTTCTTGTCACCAGCTTCGATGACGCCCGGAGAGCGCGATGGCACTTGGCTCGTTGCCGGGCACACCGGATTTACGAGTACACGCCTCTAGGCCAGGGTCGGATGATCCCGCTGCACCGTCTCCCGGATCCAGCTGGCATGGATCGCACGAAACAGGATCTGCGCGGTCTTGAGGTCGTTCGCCTTCATGCAGAGATCGACGATGCGATGGACTGCGTCATCGCGCATCAGCCCGTCGGAGATCTTCATCGCGATTTCCATCGCGACCTGGGCCGCGCGTTCATAGCGCTCACCTTCGCGCGTGTCGTTGCGCGCCGAACCGGCCGCGCTCGCGGCTGCGGCGTCACAGATCGCGCGGATGCGCTCGGCCGCCTCGATATCGCCGAGCGGTCCTTCGATCGTCTCGTCCCAGATGTCCGCCGGCTTCTGCTTTGCGAACCACTTCATCGCCCCGTCACCAATGGTCTTCCCGCCGCCGTAGTTCCGCGCTCCCGCCTCGCCCAGCATAGAGAGGCCGATCGAGATCGGCGAGGCGATTTTTCCGCCACGCATTATCGATATTCAGTCAGGACGTCCGACGCGGTCCGATGGCCTCGAACTGCGCCTTCTGCTCGTCATTCAGTGTGGCGTAGAAATCCTCCAGCGCCGCGCGAACCGACTTGACGCCGTCGAGCATCGTGTCGAGCCGCTTGCGAACCGCCGCCATTCGCGCCGGCGGCGTCATCACGTCGCTGGGCTCGCAGGCCGCCTTGAGCGATGCGCTGACCTTGGCGCTGGTATCCTGGAGCACCTGTAGCGCAGCACGCTGGGTGTCGTTGGGATGAAGCCTCGCCTCGATGTCAGTGCTGGGCCAATCGAGCGCAGCAGGCGTCGCGCAATTCTGGACCAGCGATGCCCCGGTGTTGCTGGAAGCCGTCGCACGACGCTGATCCTCGGCCAGCGCATTGAAGCGCGCCTTCTGCTCGTCGGTGAGCGCGCCGTAGAATCTATCGAGGGCGGGCTGAACGAGATCGACGGCTTTCTCCATCGCCACGATGCGCTGCTGCATCGCCGTCAGCCGACCTGGCGCTGTCGCCGCGACCTGCGACGGGCAGGACGCGCGGATCATCTCGGACGCCTGGATCGAGGCATTGCCGAGTTCGTCGAGGCTTGCGCCTTGCGCCTCGGTCGGCTGCACAGCGGCGGCGATCTGGTCGATCGGCAGACCGACGATTTCGCGGCGGTCGCTGCCGCAAAGCCGATCCAGCGGGACGCCGCGCGCCTGGCGCCGTCCCTGCGGCCGCTGCGGCAGATAGGCCGAGAGACCGTCATAGCCATAGGGCCCGAAGATGCCGGCATAGATGTCCGGATAGCCGTAGCCCCAGAAGCCGAGACCGTCGCCCCAGATCGTGTAGTCGTAGAGATCGTTGTAGGCGAACGGCCAGAACAGCGGTCCGACCCAGCCATAACCGCCGCCCGCATGTTGCCACCACCCGCTGCTGGCGCCGTGCCAGCCGGCCAGTGCGGCCGCCGCTGCGATCTGGGCTCGCGCGGCCGGATTGCTGATCAGACGGCCGTTGCGGAAGGCGCTGGAATGCACGTTGAGGGCGTTGCGAAAATTCGCAGGACGGACGGCCGCATTGCGGATCTGGCCGAAGTTCGGGCCGCGATGTCGCGCGCCAGTTGCGAAGCGGGGCCCGCCATGATGCCCGCCGCCATGCGCGTGCCCGAAGCCATGACCACCAAAATGGCCGCCTCCATGATGACCACCACCATGATGACCGCCGCCGTGATGGCCACCGCCATGCCCGCCTCCATGCCCGCCTCCGTGCCCACCACCATGGCCGCCACCGTGCCCGCCCTTGCCCAGAGCCGTGCCCGCCAGCATGCAGGCAAGCGCCATCACGGCAATTCCAATGACAGGTCGCAACATCGCATCCTCCCGCAGAGCCGCGCCATCGAGGCATCGGAAATTGACGGGATTGGAACCGGCCTGACTGCCGAAAGTTCCGCGACCGCGACGCAGCCGCCCGCGCGCTATGCCTCCGGCACGATCTTGCCAGGATTGAAGATATTCAGCGGATCGAGCGCCTTTTTCAGCGCCCGCATCGCGTCGAGCGCTTCCGGGCCGAGTTCCGCCTTGAGATATTTCTGCTTGCCCTGGCCGATGCCGTGCTCACCGGTGCAGGTGCCGTCCATCGCCTGCGCGCGCTCGACCAGGCGATGCATGAACTCCTCGCCACGCGCCATCTCGTCGGCATCGTTGGTGTCGCAGACCAGCGAGCAGTGGAAATTGCCGTCACCGACATGGCCGACGATCGGCGACAGCAGGTTGAGGCGCTTGAGATCTTCCTCGGTCTCGCCGACGCAATCGGCAAGCCGCGAGATCGGCACGCAGACGTCGGTTGCAACCACGCCGATGCTGTCGCCGGGACGCAGCGCCTTCACCGACCAATAGGCGTCGTGCCGCGCCTGCCACAGCTTGGTGCGATCCTCCGGCTTGGTGGTCCAGGAGAAATCGCCGCCTCCGCAATCCTTTGCGATCTCGCCGAAGGCCTTGGACTGCTCGCCGACCTCGACCTCGCTGCCGTGGAATTCCATCAGCAGCAGCGGCGTTTCCGGCAGCGTCAGCTTCGAATAGGCGTTGCAGGCCTTCACCTGCGCGGCGTTGAGCAGCTCGATGCGCGCCACGGGAATGCCGGTCTGGATCGCCAGGATCACGGCCTGACATGCCCCGTGCACGGTCTCGAACGACACCGCACCGGCCGCGATCGTGTCAGGGATGCCGCGCAGGCGAATGGTCAGCTCGGAGATGATGCCGAGCGTGCCTTCGGCGCCGACGAACAGATGCGTCAGGTCGTAGCCGGCGGAGGATTTCTTGGCGCGCGTGCCTGTGGTGATGATCTCGCCGTCGCCGCGCACGACCTTCAGCGCCAGCACGCTGTCGCGCATGGTGCCGTAGCGCACCGCGTTGGTGCCGGAGGCACGGGTCGAGGCCATGCCGCCGAGCGAAGCATCCGCGCCGGGATCGATGGGGAAGAACAGGCCCTGGTCGCGCAGATGCTCGTTCAGCGCCTTGCGTGTGACGCCGGGCTGGATCACGCAGTCGAGGTCCTCGGCATGCACCGCGAGCACCTTGTTCATGTCGCGCAGGTCGATCGAGATGCCGCCGGCGGGCGCGTTGACCTGGCCCTCCAGCGAGGTGCCGGTGCCGAAGGCGATGACGGGCACGCGGTTCTTGGCGCAGATCCGCACCACGTCCTGGATGTCGGCAGTCTCCTGCGCCATCACCACGCCGTCCGGCGGCTGGTTGACGATCCACGTGGTGGTATGGCCGTGCTGCTCGCGAACGGCCCGCGAGGTGATGAGGCGGTTGCCGAACCGTGCGGCAAGCTGCTCCAGCGCGCTTGCGAGGGCTTTCGGCTCAACCCGCGGCGGATTATTGGTGATGGTCGTACCCACGGACATTCCTCCCGACAGAAGAACCGTGGCAAAGGACATCTAACCGGTCAAGTCAAGCGACCGCGCGCATAGCAGGAAAGACACATGCCGGAGACCGCCGCTGCCGAGCCGTTCCGCTCGTCGATCATGCAGATCGAGCCGCAATGGATCGACTATAACGGCCATCTCAACATGGCCTATTACAACGTGATGTTCGACCGCGCGATCGACCAGATGTGGTTACAGCTCGGGATCGGGCCGGGCTACATGAAGGAGCGAGGCGGCTCGACCTTCACTGCCGAATGCCATGTGCGGTATCTGCGCGAAATCCACCTCGGCGATCCCGTGCAGGTGTCGGTCTGGCTGCTCGAAGCCGACGACAAGCGGCTGCATACGTTCCAGGAGTTGCGGCACGCGACCGAAGGCTGGCTGTCGGCGACCTCCGAAAACATGTCGCTCCACATCGACATGGGCTCGCGAAAGGTGGCGGCCTTTCCGCCCGATATCCGGCAGCGCATCGCAGCGGTCGTGGGCGCCCACGGCGCCGTGCCGCGGCCCGAGGGCATCGGCCGGAACGTGGCGATGCCCTCGAAGCGGTAGTGCATGATCTGATCCGAAAGAGTGTGAAGCAGTTTTCCAGTAAGATCATGCACCCATCAGACCGCGCTATATCCTGTTGCGGCCGCGGGCAAGGCCCACCACGGCCGAAACCAGGAACAGCACGACCGCGATGAAGAAGATGATCTTGGCGATCTCGATCGAGGCGCCGGCGATGCCGCCGAAGCCCAGGATGCCGGCGATCAGTGCGATAACCAGAAACGTCACAACCCAGCCTAGCATGGTCAAACCCTCGTCTTGATGTCTGTCTGCGTCGGCGCGGCTGGCCGCGCCACCTGTCCAGACAATCTCGACGCGGGAACGATGGTTCCGGCCCAGGCAAGCTGGAAATTCGCCCTCGCCGATGGAACAAATCGGCCCGCCGCGCACGTGGAAAACCGCTCCCGGCGCCCCATATAGGCAGCAATCCCTGTTAAGAAGGCTCCCTTCCACCACCCCGCGGTGCCATCGTGGGGCCAATGATTCGCATGACCGAGCCGAGCAAAATCACCAGCGTACCCGACCACCAGCCCGCAGCCGGCGGCATCGCCGCGCGTGCGCGCGCCTCCGTGGGCCCGAAATATCTGTCCGGGCTCAATCCCGAGCAGCGCGACGCCGTGGAGACGCTGGACGGCCCGGTTCTGGTGCTGGCCGGCGCCGGCACCGGCAAGACGCGCGTGCTGACCACGCGCATCGCCCACATCCTCAGCCAGGGCCGCGCCCGCCCCGCCGAGATCCTGTCGGTGACCTTCACCAACAAGGCCGCGCGCGAGATGAAGCACCGGCTCGGCCAGATGCTCGGCCACGCGGTCGAAGGCATGCCGTGGCTCGGCACGTTCCACTCCATCGGCGGCCGCATCCTGCGCACCCATGCCGAGCTGGCGCAGCTCAAATCGAACTTCACGGTGCTCGACACCGATGACCAGGTGCGGCTGCTCAAGCAGCTGCTGCAGGCCGACAACATCGACGACAAGCGCTGGCCGGCACGCATGTTGGCCGGCCTGATCGACGGCTGGAAGAACCGCGGCCTGACACCGTCGCAGGTGCCGTCAGGCGAAGCCGCCGTGTTCGCCAACGGCAAGGGCGGCAAGCTCTATGCGAGCTACCAGGAGCGGCTGAAGATCTTGAACGCCGCCGATTTCGGCGATCTGCTGCTCGAAGACATCCGCATCTTCCGCGAGCACCCGGATATCCTCCGGCAGTACCAGCAGCGCTTCAAATTCATCCTGGTCGACGAATATCAGGACACCAACGTCGCGCAATATCTGTGGCTGCGGCTGCTGTCGCAGGCGCCGACGGCTTCTTCCTTCACCTCTCCCCGCGTGCGGGGAGAGGTCGACGCGCAGAGCGCGGCGGGTG